>NZ_QNRT01000001.1:325760-644558 GCF_003315245.1 Arenicella xantha
ATGGAAACTTTGCAGCCAGCAACGGCGGGGGGATTTCAGTCACAGGATCAAGCGAAATTCGCTTGCACAACTGTTCAATACGGAATAATTACGCAGGCGGGACTGGCGGTGGACTAAGAGTGTTGTCATCCGAAGTACAGCTGGTTAACAGTGACATTTCAGGAAACCAAGCAGCGGGGCTAAGCGGCGGAGCTGGGCTAATTGCCGATGCCACAAACGGCCAGATCGCCTATAGCTCGGTGTCGGGCAACATAGGGGGCGGCGTTAAGATTAGCAATGATAGTAATTTTTATATAATCAATAGCACACTGTCGGCCAACTCGAGTAACCCGGCAATACATGTACACGCCGGCGGCCAAGCGATGTTACTTAACAATACTATTACCGGCAACTCCACCACTGGCCTGGCTGGCGGCGGACTAACGGTAACTGGCGAGACATCGGAAGTGTTTGCCACCAACAATATTTTTTCTGGGAATTTCGCAAAAAATGGAATTCTCAGATCGGAGATCGGCCGATTTGCTGGCACGGTTCATACAGCAGGCAACCTTATTGGAACTATTGACACCATTAACAACGACGCTATTTTGGGGATAACCTTGTCCAACACCGACATCACAGCCACCAGCGACGGCGACTACCCAACGCCGTTAACCTCAATCTTAGACACCTTAGCCGCCAATGGCGGCCCAACAAAAAGCCATGCATTAAAGCCATCCAGCCCAGCCATCGGCGCCGGGGTAAAAAACGACTGCCCTACGAAGGATAAACGAGGTGAATCACGCACGTCATGCGACATTGGATCCTATGCCTTTTACGACCCTAGCTTCTTTGTGGTTCCGCTAAGCAACGGCAAAGCCGCAATTTTCAGTTTGTAATGAGGTATTTGAAGCTAAAGCATTTTGTTCACGCGCGGGGCTTGCAAGATACTTAACTGAAACTTGATTTTTCCTAGCAATTGGCTGGTTCAATCCGAGAGGCTTGCAGCTCTCTCCGTGGGGCCCGGCATAAGCATGACCGAATTCGATTATTCGATTCATTTTGAATAACCGAAATAGCAACTTGAGGTCTTCGGTCGAATGATGCTCGGCTCAGGTTGTTGCACGCTCGGAGCAAACATTAACAAATGCCTAAAATGCTAGGTACATTCGAATATGCTTGTTAGCCTCAATGGTGCTTTTTCTGCAATAACCTTTTATGAGCACCCGTCTGGAAGCTCTTTTGTAGACCGAATGGCCGCAGAGAGCAATGCGGCCAACTGGCCAACGCAACCCCTCTATGTTCAGACAATATTTGAGGCTCAAGTTGAACGGTTGGTTGTGTTTCGATTGCTAAATACCGACTCACAATTGATTGACTGACCGTTATCGGTATTCACGCACAGCGCTCAGTTTTCACTCTGGTCACAAACATCCCAATAATTTTTAGAAAAATGATCTGCTAAAAAATCAATGAGTGTTCGCACCGTTGGCGACAGATGCTTACGCGATGAATAAAGCACATATATTTTCATTGTGGAGGGCTCCCATGTTGCCAGAACCCTTTGAAGCTTGTTTTTCCGTATGTGTTCATTTACTAAATAGGTCGGCAATAAAGCAATCCCTGCCCCATGAATGGCAGCATACATCAGTGCATTTGCTTCGTTGGCGGTTAAACGGCAGTCAACACTGACAGATTCATGCTGCGCTCCCTTACTGAGGTGCCAAATATTACGCTCGAAGTTTTTGTACCCCAAACAAGCATGGTCTGCTAGATCTGTCGGTTGTTGTATTACTGGCTTGCTTGCTAGATACGCTTCAGAAGCAACCAGTACTGATTTACATAAAGCTATTGGTTTACCTATGAGCGAAGGGTGTGGACTCGAGGAAATACGTATCGCCAAATCGATTCGCTCTTCAACTAGATCAGCGGTAGTGTCTTGTAAATCGACATCAACTCTCACCTTAGGGTGCTGTTGCATAAAATCGATGAGGGCGGGCATGACCTGACTGTAGCCAAACGATTGACTAACTGAAATTCGGATGGAATCTGAGAGCTGATCTGACGGATTTACATCACTCACAAAACGCTTCATATCTTTAAGCCAATGCTCAATATCTTGAAGCCCACGCTCACCAGCGCTGGTCAAGCTAACTTTCCGCGTAGTTCGCTGAAACAAACGCACATCCAACCAAATCTCCATTGCCTCAATGTACCGTGTAACCATCGGTCGAGACATGTCGAGCCTTTGTGCAGTAGCACTGAAGCTACCTGAATAAGCGACATCAACAAACACTTCAGCTGCTGTAATTCTATCCATTACCTGCTCGAATTAAGAAACAATGTTGGTCAGTTTATGATGTTTATCCGAGCAAATCAATCAGCCATACTCCTTCCCACACTTAACCAACTGTATGTAAAACCAATGAAACTACTGACACTGTTTGCGGCCTTACTGATTAGCACTTCAACTCTCGCGACGGAGAAAACACCGCTAACACTAAAGGTCTATAACGCTTCCGACAAAAGCTTTCACGTTAATTCAACCCTGATCTATGGCGAAAAAGAAGCCGTTGTGATCGATGGCGGCTTTACCCGAGCTGACGGCCTGCGCATTGCAGCCAATGTCCTTGACTCAGGTAAAACATTGACGACCATCTTTATCAGTCAGTCTGACCCTGACTATTACTTTGGCGCTGAAGTGTTGAAGCAGATGTTCCCAAATGCCAAGGTACTGGCCACACCCAGCGTCCTGAAAATGCTTGAAAAGAAGAAGGCCGGAAAAATTGCATTTTGGAGTCCTGAGATGGGAGTGAACGCACCGGTTTACCCAGTTACACCAGAACCTTTTAAGCAAAAATCATTTACTGTTGATGGTTACCGTATTGAAATTAAAGGCACAGAAGGTGGCTTAGCTCATCGTCCATACCTTTGGGTACCGTCACTAAAAGCCATTGTCGGCAATATCGCCGTATTTGATGGTTTACATGTTTGGACTGCCGACGTTCAGACGCCTGAGTTACAAAAAGAATGGTTCGCTCAACTAGAAGAAATGCAATCCCTTAAGCCAGAAGTCGTCGTTCCGGGTCATATGGCAGCAGGAAGTAAACTAAATGGTGATGGAATTCGCTATACCATTGAATATCTAAAGGCTTTTAATACTGCCAAACAAAATAGTAAAAGCAGCGAAGCTTTGATTGAAACTATGACTACTCTGTACCCTGAAGCACAGCTATCCCTAGCACTCAACATCGGAGCCAAGGTTCATATGGGTGAGATGAAATGGTAAATATTCATTACTTTTACGACCCAATGTGTGGGTGGTGCTACGGCGCCACTTCACTCACAGAAATACTGGCCAAAAACGACAATATTGAACTCGTCATGCACCCGGGTGGCATGATCGATAACAAACCATTAAGTTCTGAGTTTAAAGCGCGTGTTTTAGTTCAAGATCAACATATCGCAAGCATGACAGGTCAATCTTTTGGTCATGCTTACAAAAAAAGAATCTCCGAAAACAGCCCCGTGGTTTTAGATTCAATCGTTACAGCCCAAGCCATACACGTCATGCAAAAGATAAATGGTCGAGGCTTTGAGATGCTGAAAGCGATTCAACACGCGCACTACGAGAACGGCATCGACACGACAAAGCATGAAGTGCTAACCAATCTTGCAACTGGTTTAAACGTGGACGCTACTCAGTGGATAAAAGAAATGGAGCAGGCTAAGAATGACATTAAATCGGTCATTCGAGAGACTCATCTATTAATGGATAAATGGCATATACAAGGTTTCCCCACTTTCATATTGGTTGATGAAAATGGCGTTAGACTTCTTCCTCATGCAGAATATTATTCCAACAGCGTAGGGTGGGAAAAGCTTATTAGCCGACTCTTTGAAGCACCGACAAGGTAACTTCCTAGAACAAAGGACAAGGTAACTTCCTGGAACAAAGTTAGAAAAAGCGCAATTTCTAAGAAATTACTTGGCTCCAACCAACGAACGTATAGGTCTTTAGGTATTGACAGTGACTGGCATTAAGCAGATGGCAGCCAAGGATAATTGCGTTGTAAATGGATGCCTGCGCATGGACAAATCTCTGAGCATGCATGGTTGATTTAAACTTTCTCATCCCGCGCGCTCAAACTCTTGCTAGTTGGTGTGGAAGCTCGGCACGATTGTTCTTGTGTTACGACGTGTCGTGAAGCACATCGAAGACGTCACCGCCTTGATCTACAGCTCACCACAAATAGTATTGGATACCATCTACTCTGACGAAAATCTCGACGGCTTAAATTAATACGGAAAACAACCAAACTGCATAACTGATTTTTCAGCCGGACATGGAGATCGTTTAGGAGTATTCATCAAAGGGTGATGCACGCCCCCTGATACGCTTTATTCGGTACACCTGCAGCATTTTCGGAAAATTAGTGGGTTAGCCTATTGTCGCTGGTGTCCATGAAAAAGTTAATAACGCTTGGTAAAGACTTTCTAGACTCATCTGGCAATTGAGACGTTCACGCACTAAATCCGATTGAGCTTATTGAGTATTTCCTCTGTGTGTTCTCCCAGCTCAGGAGGCGGACGATGGTAGCTAACCGGCGTGCGAGAAAACTTAACTGGGTTGCCGACTAACTCGAGGTCTGGATTGCTCGGATGCGGCACATTGATTTTCATCTGCCGAGCAAGAATTTGAGGGTCATTGAAAACATCCTGTAAGTTGTTAATTGGCGCGGCTGGCACATCTGCTTTTTGAAACTTTGCCAACCAGTTGTCACGCGTATCACGGCGCATCTCTTCGGCAATTAGAGCAACTAAGACCCGCCGATTATTAACCCGCTGACTATTCGATTTAAAGCGCTCATCGTCGCCCCATTCCGGACGCCCAACAACGGCACAAAACCGCACAAACTGGGAGTCATTGCCAACGGCTAACACACAGTGTCCTTGTTGCGTTTCAAAGCTCTGATACGGAACAATATTTGGATGCGCGTTGCCCATCGCCTGTGGAGTCATTCCGCCAACGAGGTAATTGCTTGCTTGGTTTGCCATGGATGCGACCGCAACATCAAATAGGGACAAATCGATGTGTTGCCCTAATCCGGAGATCGAACGCTCTGACAAAGCGGCTAAAACCCCGATCACCGAATACAACCCAGTTAGTACATCCGTTACCGCAACGCCGACTTTCTGTGGTGGACCATCAGGGTCTCCGGTCACACTCATTAGCCCGCTCATGGCTTGAATCAAAAAGTCGTAGCCGGGCCGTTCACAATACGGTCCGGTTTGACCAAACCCGGTGATAGAACAATAGATCAGAGCCGGATTAATCTTAGATAAGGTGTCATAATCAAGATTATAGTTTGCCAAGTGACCAGTCTTAAAGTTTTCTATCACGACATCACTGTCCTCCACCAGCGCATGCAGCACAGCTTGACCTTCAGCGCTACGAATATCCACACAAATCGACCTTTTGCCTCGGTTCGCGCACAGGTAGTAGGCGCTCTCTGCCGTATCGGCACCATTCGCATCAGGCATATACGGCGGCGCCCAATGCCGAGTGTCGTCTCCTTTTTCTGGCTGCTCAACCTTGATCACGTCGGCGCCAAAATCAGCAAGTACTTGCCCGGCCCACGGCCCAGCTAATACTCTCGACAAGTCCAAAACCTTAACGTGCGACAGTGCGCCTTGCTTGATCATTCGATCTCTCCGATGCTAAGGAACTAGGGGTTCAAAAAAATCTTTTTAAAGACTCTACATAAACCGGACCCATTTTAAGCAAACTTGTGATCAGCTCGAAATTTTAGGGTTGCGCTAGCTCCAAATTAAGCCCCATTTTAGCCAACATAAATGGACTTGGCCTCTAAATATTCTTCTAAACCAAACACTCCGCGCTCTCTACCATTGCCTGATTGCTTAAAACCACCGAATGGCGCATCCATCGTCGCAATCGCATCATTCACGTGCACCATACCGGCCTGTAGTTTGGTTGCCACTTGCATCGAGTCATTGATATTGTGACCATACACATAAGCCGACAAGCCAAAATTGGACGCATTAGCAATTTGTATCGCTTGCTCTATATCGGAATAAGACAAGACCACTAACACGGGGCCGAAAATTTCTTCCTGCGCCACCGTCATGCCCTCATCAACATCGTAAAAACAAGTCGGTTTTACAAAAAAACCGCGGCTCGCATCGTGGTCGGAGACACCACCACATAGCACTTTGGCGCCCTCATCGATTCCGGTTTGAATATAGGCGTTTACGCGATCAAATTGCAGCTTGTTCACCACCGGCCCAATATCAGTGGAATCCTCAAATGGGTCGCCGACCTTAAAGTTACTGATGGCGGTTTTGATTGCCGCCAGAATCTCGGCCTTGTGTTGCTCTGGCACAATTAGCCTGGTTGGCGCATTGCAGGATTGCCCAGTATTCAACATTAAGCGAGCGACGCACGAATTGGCCGCAGCAGAAAGGTCGGCATCGGACAGAACAATAAAAGGCGACTTTCCACCCAGCTCTTGAGTAACTCTTTTAACAGTCGGCGCTGCCGCTTGGGCAACGGCCACCCCAGCTCGAACCGAGCCGGTAATCGAAATAACATCTACATCAACGTGTGAAGCCAATGCTTCGCCTGCTCGAGCGCCACCGTGCACTAAATTAAATACCCCCGGAGGTAACTCTGCGCGGTCCACAATATCTGCAAATAAAGCCGCACTATACGGCGCGTATTCGCTCGGTTTTAACACCATGCTGCAACCCGCCGCTAACGCGGCAGATACTTTGCACACCACTTGATTCATTGGCCAGTTCCATGGCGTGATCATGCCGGCAACGCCAATCGGCTGTTTTTGCACTAGCACATCGCCAATTTTTTCTGTGGGCGAAAAGTCGATCAGGGTTTGGCGCATGCTTTTTAGCAAGCCCAGACCAACCATAGTCTGCTTCTGTTGCGACATCGTAATCGGCGCTCCCATTTCAGTGGTGATTGCCTGCGCCATATCATCGAGCGAATCTTCATAAGCGGCGATCAATCGATCAAACAACGCGACTCGCTGTTCTTGGCTGGTAGCGGCGAATAGTGGAAATGCTTGCTTGGCCGCGTCGACAGCTGAGTCAATATCGGCGCTGTCACCCATCGAGAGTTGATCAACGACCTTCGCAGTCACTGGGCTGACCACGTCAAACGTCGCCGGCGACTTGCTCGACACCCATTGACCGTTTATGTAATGTTTATCTAAAGAAGGTAACTGTTTCATGATGTCCTCTAGGCACAAAGCCTATGTTTTTTTCAGGGTAACTAACAAATCGGCAAATTAAAGTCAGCAACCTAGAATAGCGTTATCTAACCGGTTGCCATTTAGGAGTTACTAGTTGTCTATTAACATCCCTGTTTGCTGCCAATGACCAGGGTTCAAAATTACCTTTTCGGCAGTACTAAAATCTAATGTGAGCGGCACTCGTGATGGAACCACAAACTGGTCTTGTGCTACCGGCAGTAGTTCTTTGTCTTCGTCAGTGGCAATTGCAAACACCTTTTTTGAGCCAGTCGCGCGTGCAAATAATTTGCCTTCGCGCACAAACACCTTGAGTTTCACCTTGTCGCTAAATTGGTACTCGCCCGCAATCGCATTCATGTCTGCCGATGACAACGCCACGTTTGGGTTTGCTTGCACGTGCTCAGGTTGTTGCGCCGGTGCCGCCGTTAATAACGCATCCCACATTACTTCAGACGCAATCACACCTAAATCCACCGGGCTCAACTCCTTGTCATCAATTTCTTCAGTCGACACGGCGTAGAATACGTCACCATCAAACAGAGTTGCGTAAGGTTGTAAGCTGCGTGACATTGAAGTATGAACTTGCACTGCCAAGCGCTTCAATAAGGCTGGCTCTAGTTTCTGATTCACCACCAGAACGCTGATCGTGGTGTTTTTATTGCTGTTGTCAGCTCGTTCGAGTGTTTGTTCCTCAAACTTAGATTCAAACTTTGCAAACATATCTTTGATTTGCAGACCTCTCTCAAGGCCTTTATCGGTATAACAAGCATCCACCTTGCCATCACGATCGGTAACCGCACCGAAGGCATTGACCACCGAAAACGCGGCTATTTTTAAATCACCAATCTGTTTAAACGCGCCACCCTGCCCGGAGTGCACTGCGCAGCCAAAGAACCCGCCTGTCATCGCGTTTCGTCCAGCGCCACTCGCTCCCAATGGGAATTGGCCCGAAACAGCAGCTCTATAGGCCGCTTGTGCAAGCTTTTTGTCAGGATAGATTTCATTCAGCCGACGACTACCAAAATCGAAAATGATCGACCCCAATGACATCGCAACGGATGGTGTCAGTGAAAACGCATCACCGTCTCGTAGCCCGTCGTCCATCATCGCCGTGGCAACCGCCGTTGCGGCCTCTAAACCGTACCAAGAACCGCCAGCTACCACTATCGAATCCAACTCAGCAACATTGTAACCGAGCTCAACATAAGGTGCGTTAACCGTGCCTGGCCCGCCACCGCGAACATCCATGGCCACCTTGGCCTTTTTGTCAAAATGGAAGACAGTGACGCCAGTTGGGCCTTCTTCATAGCTAGCGGTTCCGACTCGAATACCCGGCCAATCGAACTCCAAGGACGCGCCGCTGTCCATGTTGACTATCGGGACTAGGCTGTCTTGACTAGCCGCTTGTAGATTCGTCGTAGCGAATACAAATGACGCTAGTGCCGATGCGAATAAGGCGTTCTTGGTCAAACTCAACTTAATGGCGTGCATAGATATAAATGGCAATGATCTTAAAATGGTGTAGACAGTGTAGCAGTAGACACGATTGTGCTTGAGAAGCCAATTGAGTGGTCCGTGGTGCGCGAACATCACCACCTAAGCGATGACCAAGAATTCATTTAGGAAGGTTTGGAAGCGTGCACGTTGACCTCTTACGCACAGCGAGCAACGAACTGATTAACCCTTAAACTCGCTTTGCAAAGTCGAAATTACCCAGTTTCGAAAACGAGATATCGACGGCACATCCCAGCGATCTGCGCGGGCAATAAAGTGATAGGAGCCGAGTGAAACCGGTTTAAATAGATCGTTATCGGCACCTATTTCAACCAGTCGCCCGCTGGCTATATCGTTCACTGCAATCAAATTATTGGTTAACGCAATGCCCCTTCCATGTCGAGCTGCAGCTAGCGTCATATGGCCGTCCCATAATTTGACACCATCTAGTTCATCCACGTCTTCGACGTTATTTTCTTGGAACCAGTACTGCCAATTACCAAAACTATCTTCCCGCAGTAATTGGTGTTTAAGCAAATCTTCAGGCACACGAATATCGCCACAATCAGCAAGAAATTCTGGGCTTGCAACCGGAATAATATGCGGCCTAGCAATTCGCTGACTTTTCATACCTGGGGGTAGGTTGGAAGACTTCTCGTTCGCTCGGTAAATTCGAATATTCACATCGGCTTCGTGACGAGTGAAATCTGGCTCTTCACCGGTTGAACGTAACTCCAAGTGCACGCCAGGGTTAGCGTTTTCAAATGCTCTAAGGTGACGCGCCATCCAATGAACTGCAAATCCGGACATACACCAAACTTGCAATGAGTCATCAGAACAGCGCTTCATTAACGCAATCGTCGCTTCAGAAATCAGGTCCAACGCCTGAGTTATCTGTAGATGATAAATTCGACCTTCTTCGGTCAAAACAACGCCACCGGGAGTTCGATCAACCAGCGCGCAGCCAGTCCATTCTTCAACCGCTTTCAAATGCCTACTCACCACCGCGTGATTACGCAACAGTGCGTGTGCGGCCTTGCGAATTCCCCCCAAGCGAGCTACCGCATCAAAAGCGCGTAACGATTCAAAAGGCGGTATCGACTTTCGCGAAGGAATCCGCTTTGAAAGTTCGTAATACTTGGAATCTGAGCTCATGTAGTTCTCTTAGAAATGAATAACTCGCTTACCTAAAGTCGACCGGGCCAGAAACAACCCGTTCAAGGATACCGCTTAGACGCATAAAATGACGCTGCTATAATTTAGGTTACAGTAACCATAACGCTTGTTCAACGACAAATTTGAGGGTCTAAGTTGACCGGCAATTCCCACAATGACAAATCAATATATCGATCCCCCCTAGCGCATACACTTTAGAACTCAAACTTAGACCTAGCAAATCACTATTGAACCTGACGCTTAACATATCAAGCCCAAACCTCGACGCGGTAGGTGATAAAACATCACCATCAACTATGTTTTTAACAACAGCCCAAGCCGGCCGACTCGGCTATAGTCACCGCTGCACCACATCATTTTTTTAGGGCATACCTTGCCTTCGTGGCACGTAGGAGAAACTCAGTGGCTGATCCAAAAAAGATATCTGGAAAAATACTCGAACGCTCGCTTGATAACGTAGGCGAGCATATGTTCATACCTGAGCATTTTGATTTTTCGGAACACAATGAACTTATTAGCTACGTACAGGCCTACCCATTCGCACAGTTGTTCTCAAGCTTTAATGATTTACTACAAGTCACCGCCACGCCGTTGATTTACATCGGTAAGCAAGAACCGAGTGACGCCACAATTCCAGCAAATACTCAGCACGAATTTATTGGCCATATTGCTCTACGCAACCCACACTGTGAGGCGATTCGCGCAGGCGCGCTAGGCATCGCGTTGCTGCAGGGACCAAATGCCTATGTGTCGCCTCGTTGGTACACCATGGAGCCTAAAATACCTACATGGAGCTACGTTGCTGTTCAGCTTAGAGGGAAATTCAGCGCCATAACTGACCACCAGCAAACACTTGAGGTGTTGGCCAAAACAATCGATCACATGGAGCGCGATAATGATGAACCATGGCACATAGACAAAACCGACCCGACGTTACTCGAACAGTTCAGTCAAGGCGTACTGGCTTTTCGGTTTACCGTATCCGAAATGGAAGGTATTGAGCGACTCGGGCAAAGCCGAGATTTGACCGACTTGGAGGGGGTAATTAAGGGCCTAAATAAGACCCAAGACCCAAACGCGCAAACGATTGCTAGAATGATGCAAAATAAAATTGACCGAGCAAGCTAATACCGGCCAACATTCTTGCACGCCCAGCTCAACTCCCTCAATTGAATCACATACACATGAGGGTTTAACCTTGCTCCATGGCTAAACCCTACTCTTCAGACGCGTTAGTCAACTGTTAGTCAACTAAGTACTAAAACGAGTTAGATCGATTAGGCCGTCCGCTCGGCAGCACACCACTTAAGCAATTTCAGCCGCCGCTAATCGAGTTTTCTCAACAAACTCATCAATATGACTGCGCTCTATAATAAGCGGCGGCGATAAAATAATGCTGTCGCCAGCTCCACGCACCATCACGCCCTTTTCCATGGCCTTTTTATACACTCGCGACCCCATTGGTAAACCATCTGACTGCGGCTGAAACTCGATTGCACCTAATAAGCCGTAGTTTCGAATATCGATCACATGCGGTAGGTCATTTAGGCTATGCAGTGCTTCTTCAAAATAATCACCAATGCCTTCATTAACCCGCGTAAACAAGGATTCTTCCTCATAAATATCCAAGCAAGCGATCGCCGCAGCGCAGGCAATTGGATGTGCAGAGTAAGTGTAGCCATGCCAAAACTCGATGCCTTCAACCGAATTCACTACTGCGTCGTAAATGAAATCTTTGCAAAACGTGGCGCCCATCGGAACTGCGCCACTAGTTAAGCCTTTGGCGGAGGTGTAAATGTCCGGAACAACATCAAACTCTATAGAGGCAGTGAACGATCCCGTGCGCCCGAAGCCGGTCACTACTTCATCAAAGATCAGCAAGATGTCGTGCTCGTCACAAATTTTTCGTAGCTCTTTTAAGTACCCTACCGGCGGTGGTAAAACACCCCCAGCGCCAGCAATTGGCTCCACCATCACGGCCGCTATATTTTCCGCGCCATGCAAGGCAATCAAGTCAGCTAAAGCCTGCGCTTTCTCGGCTCCTATTTTCGGCAAGCCACGAGAAAACGCGTTGTTAGCGTGATCGAGCGTGTGAGGCAAATGAGCAACCGTACCCCATCGACCAAAGTTACGAGTATTGTTGACTAAGCCACCAACGGCCGTGCCGCCAAGATTCACGCCATGGTAAGCACGTTCTCGAGCAATAAACATTTTGCGCCCAGACTGACCCTTGGCTGCATGATAGGCCATTGCTATTTTGAGTGCCGTATCAATCGCTTCCGAACCGGAATTACTAAAGAACACGTGATTAAGGTTTCCTGGAGACAAGTCAGTCAGGCGTTCGGCAAGCTCAAACGACGCGCGGTGCCCAAGGTTAAACGAAGACACGTAACCTAGAGTTTTCGCCGATTCATACATCGCCTTGGCGACTCGCTCGCGACTATGGCCTAAATTGGTACACCACAATCCCGCCGTCATATCAATCATGGTCTGACCGGCTTCGGTCGTTACATGCATACCACTCGAGGACTCCATTAATATTGGATCCTGCTTAAACGTTTTATTCGCCGTAAATGGCATCCAATGAGCATCAAGTTTCATCGCGGAGTCCTCTGACTTAAGTATTAGTATTCGTTGTTTCAGCCAGTATAGCGTGGCATCAAAATGCCATGTAGATGCCAATGCCGACTGCGCTGGTGTCTACTGCGCAACACACCTCGCTGCTTGCATACCACCGCCGGCATCAGTGGTGTGATTGACGCACCGACGTCGACTCTGTTGGCAACTTCCTCATCAATCATTTGATTCATATACTGTATTCAATCACTGTTCCGGCAGTCACAAAACCTGCTGAACAACAACCCACAAAGCCGCCTAGCCCAAACATGACTATGCAGAAAAAAACATCGCCGGCTGATAATTTGTTTTTATCGCAAAGACATGGCCATGAGATAGATAACAACGAGTTTGTTCGCTTAGCCTATGCGGGGGAACTTCCATCAGAGATTCAAGTCAAAGCGTTCAGCAATACCGAACATTTGTTTCCGACCCGACGCATCACTAGAGGCCCCAGTACCAGCGATCTGCTGATAGATCAAAAAGATCAGTCTGAACCTGTTCAGTTCCACTCAAATGGTCGTGATTACAACATCAACGATTACATCACGAGTAATCGAGTAACGGGCCTATTAATTCTAAAACAAAGCAAGATTTTACTGGAACGCTACCAATACGGCACCGACGAGAGCACTCGCTGGATGTCTATGTCAATGGCTAAATCGATTAGCACTACTTTAGTTGGAATAGCAATAAAACAAGGCTACATCAAAAGTGTTGATGACCCGCTTACGGACTACCTACCCGAGCTGGTCAACAGTACATACGATAAAGTAACCATCAAACAGCTACTACAAATGACGTCTGGGGCGCGTTGGAATGAAGACCATACCAACCCGCACTCTGAAAGAAGAGAAGTACTCGAATTGCAAATCGCACAGCAACCTGGCGCGATCCTCCGTTACATGGCTACCTTGCCGCAAGTCGCTGAACCTGGCTGTGTGTGGAACTACAGCACCGGTGAAACGCACGTGGTTGGCGCGCTTCTAAAAGCGGCCACGGGACAGTACCTAGCTGATTACCTAAGTGAAAACCTCTGGTCAAAACTCGGGATGGAATCGGATAGCCATTGGTGGCTCGAGTCACCTGGCGGCCTCGAAATAGCCGGCAGTGGAATCACTGCTACACTACGAGACTATGGTCGCTTCGGGCTTTTTATGATGAACGATGGCGTGGTCGACGGTGAAAGGTTGCTGCCCGAGGGTTGGGTAAAGCAAGCAACGACCCCGTTCAAGATTGGTGACACAGTAGTCCCATATGGCTACATGTGGTGGGCAATCGCAGATCAGCAAGGCTCATTCGATGATGGCGCATTTAGTGCGCGCGGTATTTTTGGGCAGCGTATTTATGTTAACCCAAAGAAGCGCGTTGTTATTGTGGTGTGGAGCGCGCGACCTAAACCGATGAGTACCGAACAAATAATCGATAACGAATTCTTTAGCGCCGCTGCCAACTTCTACTCCAAGCGATAGAATCAGCGCAATAACCTAGGACAATTATGAGTATAGATGCCTCTACGACTATGTTAGCAGATGATATAAGCGACACCGACTCTGCATTTTTAGGCCACCCAAAGGGCTTGGGCTACATTGTTTTTACTGAGGCGTGGGAACGATTTTCGTTCTATGGCATGCAAGCTCTGTTAATACTCTATCTTTCCAGCTACCTGTTACTTCCAGGTACGATTGATAACGTTATTGCTTTTTCCGGCTTTCGTGCCGCGCTCGAAAGCTTATTTGGTCCGCTATCGACCCAAGCACTCGCGACACAGCTTGTCGGTCTGTATATTGGCTTGGTGTACTTTACACCGGTCTTAGGCGGGTTTATTGGCGATCGTTATATTGGACGAACCAAGGCCGTAATAGTCGGCGCGATACTAATGGCTATTGGTCATTTCTTAATGGCCATCGAATCAGCATTTTTGTTTGCCTTGCTGTTTCTAATTTTGGGATCTGGGTTTCTTAAGGGCAATCTCACCGCGCAAGTCGGCCAGTTATATAAAGACGGAGATCAACGCCGAGACTCCGCCTATTCGATTTACACCATCGCCATTATTGTTGGTGCTTTCGCTGCACCATTGATTTGCGGCACACTGGGCGAAGTCTTCGGTTGGCATTACGGGTTTGGCGTTGCCGGAATCGGAATGGTGATCGGCATGATCATCTACATTACAGGTCGACGCCATTTGCCACCAGATACTCAGTCAAGAGCAGACGACAAACAAGTGCGAGCGCTGCAACCAGGAGACGGCAAGCGCATCGCGCTGATTCTATTGCTGCTTGCCATCACAGCGCTGTTCTGGACTGCCCAAACTCAGGTTTGGAACACTTACCCGATTTGGGTAAAAGGCCGAGTTGACCGCGAAATATTTGACCTCACTATTCCCGTCAGCTGGTTCCAATCAATCGATACCTTGGCGGTGTTAATACTAGCTCCAGTGGTGCTGTGGTTGTGGAAACGCCAGTCGAATCGAAACACTGAGCCCAGTGACTTAACCAAAATATCGATTGGTTTTCTTGTGTTCGGCAGCGCGTGTTTGGCGCTTGCTTACTCAGAAATATCGGACAGCAGTGAGAAAATTAGCTTGATCTACCCAGTTATTTTTCACCTCATTTGCTCCGTCGGCTTTTTATACGCCAGCCCCACAATATTGTCCTTAGTCTCTCGCTCTGCGCCACAGTCAGTCAACTCTGCACTAGTCGGTTGTTACTACCTAGCCATTTTTTTTGGCGGAATATTTAGTGGCTGGCTAGGGCGTTTTTATGAGGTTATGGCGCCCTCTTCTTTCTGGTTAATGCATGGCGCGATTGTCGCCTCTGGTGGGTTATTGATTCTGATTTTGCGTGGCCCCTTACTTAACGCATTTGTAAAAAAATAATTTCAAACTAGGCGCTAAGAAGCACCTTATAACGACACTAATACAACGGCGAGCACTGCTGGATCATCGCTAGACCATACCCGACGCGCGATGAGCATCGGGAACGGATAGCGAACCTTGCTTCTCTCTCACGCTTGTTAATTTCTACCACACTTGTAGCCTTTTAAAAGGAATCCACTATGCACCAACGTTCACTCTTTACCCACTTATTATTTTTCTTATTTACCTTGATCAGTACTTCGCCGGCATTCGCAACCGACGCAAAAGACTTTCGTATATTGCTCACTAACGACGATGGTATCAACGCTCAAGGCTTACACGCATTAGTCAAAACGCTGAGCCCGCACTACGACGTTGTGGTCTCCGCCCCAGCAAAAAAGTGGGGCGGAAGAAGCCACGGCACATTGTTGTGGGAAGGCCCAATGGAGGTTAGCAAATTCAATTTAAAAAATACCACCTCCGACACGCCCGCTTACCACGTTTCAGCCTATTCAGTGCAGGGCTTACCTGCCGATGCAGCACGTTTTGGTATCATCCAACAACGCGAGAAAAACCAAGCGGTTGATTTAGTCATTTCTGGCATTAACCACGGCGAAAACCTTGGCTCGTTGTCACACCTATCCGGCACCATTGGCTCAGCAATGGAAGGCGCCTACTACGGTATTCCGGCTATCGCAGTGTCGATTGAAAGCAAAGCGGCCAAAGAGAATAAGTTTGAAGCTGCTACGCAAGCAGTTTTAACACTAGTGGAAGGCATCCGAGAGAACGGCCTTCCCAAGGGAGTGGTTCTAAACGTTAACGTACCTGAAAACGCCAAAGGGGGAATGCGCATCGCACCGATGGACCACGATAATGTCAAGGTTGATGGCTTCACCCAAACCGGTGACAAATTTGAGCCAACATTCTCTTACCCGAAAGCAAACTTATCGTACAGCGACATGACGGTGTACGAGCAGGGGCTAATCGCGGTGACACCGATTCAGCTCGATTGGACCGATCACGAGGCAATCAAACTGATGAACACCTGGGATTTGGATAATTAACCGCCGCCTCGACACTGTGTAACTGAATTAGCTCACGCTTTTACACAGTGTCGATTTACACACTCTGTCGCAGCACGAACTGCGCTATCGAAAGCGTCTTCTAAACCACATACTCACGCCAACAATAACCATCAGCGCGGTCATCAAACCAGTCAGTGCGACCAACACCGAGCCCGCGGTTCCAGCGACTCTACCACTATGCAACGGCAAGCGGAGTGCGGCCACAAAGTCGCCTGCAGTGTCACCAGCCGGGTCAGCGACCGCCAGCACCTGACCACTACCGGCTCCAACATACACCGTGATAGGCCCTAAACCGAGCGTGCTTGGCTCGGCCAAATTAACACGATAGTGATTTGTGGACGTAGAGTATTTTATGACGCTAGGCAAAACAGCAAGTTGGTTGCGTTCAGCATACTCGACGGCTATCTCGAGCGCGCTAGAAAAGTCCACCGCATTCGCCGGCAACGATGCTTCATCAACCACATCAGTTTTGCTATAAGACGACACAGTTTTGACAAGCGGGTTAAATAGCTCGTCTTCCAAATTCATCGACAATCCTGTTACAGCGCTACTAAGCATCAACAGCCAACACCATAAGCCGATACTTTTATGCAGTTGCAAAAACTTAATCTTCCACGGGTTGCGCCATTGCACGGTCCACGCACGTTTCCATTTCTTTAAAAACTGATTACCTCGCGGCAGTGTTAGGTACAAGCCGACGAGTGACATCAGCACCCACAGCAATGCAACCATGCCCATGATGCGGCTACCCAGCGGCTTTGGCAGTAACAAACGGTTGTGCAATTTATAAATAAATGGAATCAAATTCTTCCGTTCAAAGCAGCACTCTCCCCACATGCGCTTACCTTTAATCTCGCCGGTAACCGGGTTAATGAACACTTCATCATAATCAATATCGTAAAGCTCACCCGTTACTGGGTTATGTCTTGGCTCAACATATGACACCAGAGCGTAGGTGGCGGCACTGACGATTGGTTGGTAGTTTACCCTTATGCGAGGATCACTCGCTTCAATACGCGCTACCAGTTCCGTTGCCGAAAGACTAGGTTCACCGACTTCGTCAATCTCGAATAGTTCGGGATTGAGCCAAATTTCAAGACGATCCTGGAAGGCAATCACACTTCCGGTCAAGCCAGCGCACAACAAAAACAACGCCATTCCTAATCCAAGATACCTATGTAACTTAACTAAGCTAGTACGCATGAATAACCTCATCACCCAAATTCAATTTATTACTTTTTTCCATCGACAACACACTGCTAAAATTCCGCTGATAAACCTACGGTAATCCAAGCTTGATCAGTCGGTAGCGCATACCTCTTACTGCTAGCCAACCAACTGCGGTTAGCGCTGGCGAACAAACCGGCCACCTCGGAAAGTGACCAGCTAACGTTTACCCCCGCCTGCAAATAGTTTTCCTGCCCGGCATAGCCAAAATCGAACCCCTGCATTACATAAGGCTCGACACTAATTGACTCTGACCCAAGACCAAACTCAGAACTTAGAAACAGCTCGAACACGCCGGCAGCAGCTTCCGTTGAATAGATGTAGTCGACGCGGGGAACAATCCAAAAATCACGGTCAACGCTGACGCTGAGGCTAAGTTCATTGTCGGTTTCGTCTGTGTCAAAGAACATTAAGCGTGTATACCCAAAAGACACATTAGCCACACCCAATTCCAAATCGTGAGCTATGCCAAAGTTTAGTTCTTGGTACGGTTCGCTACCGCCATCCCCAAACCAAACGGTGACTCGGAGCGGTTGCCAATTCATCGCAGCCTCAACTGAGATCAAACCTCCGCTATCGAGGCTGTCTCTGGCTTGAGAGACATACTTGCTATGCTTTTCAATACCAAATTCGAACGCTGGTTTGGTCTCCACATCAGCTAAAACGTCATTCCAATGCAGAACAGCGCAAAACAACACATAGCGGAGCAAGGCGGGGCCAAACCTTTGTTGACTTGTGCAGTTAATCAATTATCTTTACCACGTCACCTGGCTGCGTATAGCAAAAGCATCGCCTTTGTGTGCTGCGTACCCTTGAGGTAACACTTCAAGACTGTTATCAATATCAAAGTGAACCCAATTAGCCGACAATCTTAGAAACGATTTTGGATACCAATTCAAGCCTACCGAAAGTGTCGCCCCCTTACCGCCGCTTATATCTCCACTGACGAGATCCATGTAACTGCTACGCAATGCCAGCTCGACAGCACCCTGACCTCCCTCACCCCAGCTAGTCGCTGGTACAACACCGCCGAATTTTCCGTGACTGCGTTCATAGTTGCGCTGCTCGCCACTGATCAACCAAGCCGCTTGCGCATAGCCGGTCACAAAGCGTGACTCATCTAATTGCGTATAGTCCACTGTTTGCTCACCGAATTCAGCTTGGAACAGCAGGCTATGATGCTGAAACGCCGCTTCCAAACCAACGTATTTCACGTCATTAGCGGCATGTTCGCCAGTATCAAATAGCGCAGCTAACTGATGACTCTCCGGGCGTGCCGAGACCCGATAATCTTCCTCACCAAGTGACACGTAATAGCTCGCTGCACCAAGGTGCCACGTGTGGTTCGAGCTGTGCAACGGCGTCCACATAAGCCGTGCGGCCGCCTTCCAGCCTTCACTCTCACCCACTTCCGTGTCGAGCTGAGACTGGCCGAACAAACCTGCGTTGAGCGACCAACGTTCACCCTGGGTTTCAAACCCTAGCCCTACCGAACGCCCTAAGCTTAGTGAATTGTGCAGCGAGCGCTCCAAAAAACTATGATTAGAGTCGCTGGTTTCATCATCCAGTGACACTGAGGCTTCATGGTGTCCTAGGCGAATAGCCGTGTGATCACTCATTCGATATCGAATGAAAATATCCTCGTAGCCTATCTTGTCACCACTGAAATCCAACTCGGCCACATAGTCTAGCGACGGGGAAAATGCGCCTTGAGCGCCCAATCTAACTCGACGAATTTCACTGGCTCGACCATAGTCAGTTGTCTCAACATCACTGCTGGTCGTCATAAGCTCGGTTTGAAATTTACCGCGAAACCTAAATCGCGATTCACTTTCTGGCTTACTAAACTGGGGCGATGCCCCAGCCCAAGCCATAGCGGCGCTTGCTGGATTTGAATCGGGGCTGTTTACCCCTACTGCGACAGGCTCAGCAACAGACCCAGCGGCGGCCGATTCAAGTTGCGCTAGCCTACTCTTGAGTTCGTTTAATTGACGTTCCTGCGCATTTACCAGAGCCCGAATTTCCTCTAAGCTGTCTTCTGCCACGGCCACAAATGGACACCATAACAATATAGAAAACACTAAAATAACGTGTGCGGATATTTTTCTGTACATAGCGCTACCCTTCTTGATCATCGGCATTTTCTTAACGGGGCGCGTTAGCATTGCGACTAAAACTAAGCTCACCATGGAGTTGCTCCTTAGCAAGATCAGCTACCCACTTTTCATTAATTCCATCTGGCGTCAATGTCCATTCACTGCGGTATAAAAATCGGTTTCCAGAGAGCATCTGAACCCCATCACCTTGACAGGTAGCCTGCTTCCGATCCGCTGACAACAAACACTTAGTCTGGTAGACCGAGTAGGCATCACGTCCAGAAACAGTCAGAAATCGGCCATCTGCCCGCACCGAAATGTCTCCACCTTCTCCGTCGGTCCATGCACCACTCCAAACCGGTTCAAACTCACTCCTCTGAGCAACAGCGACGTTAATAGAGGACAAAAAGCAGCCCACAAGCAGCAGCCCAAATAACCAGTAGCTTCGACAAATACCATGATGTCGGTAAGGCTGGTAACTAAGCGCAGATTCAAGATTATTCATGTCATACATATTTGAAGGAGTGTTAGAAAGCTGAACGATGTTTTGCCTCTTGGCAGCACTATTGCGTGCAGGCATAAAGCGGTTTGAAACTGGGTTGGCAAAGTACACTTGCTACTACACCGACCAAGCGCTTAGAGGAGGATGCTTATCGTGCCAAGAACGAGCGACTTCGAGTTCCCCCGCCAATCGAAACAATGTGTCCTCACCACCATACGCAGCGGTAAACATCATGCCGATCGGTAAATTATTAGGGTTCCAACAGAGCGGCACGCTCATAGCGGGTACGCCTGTCACATTCGCCAGCGGCGTGAAAGGACAATAGCGCCACATTTGTTCAAGATACGCGTCAAGATCGCCCGAGTTAGCATCCAGCACGCCCAGCCTAATTGGAGGCTGCGCTAAAGTTGGTGTCAACATGACATCCCAGTCCTGCATAAATGCGCCCAAGCACCGACCCAGTTCAGTACGATATTGCAGCGCGTTAGTTAATTCGACGCCACTCGTCGCTAAGCCTCTTTGGTAGAGCGCAAGGTTACAGCGCTCTACCGTTGTGTGATCGATTTCTCGGCACCTGTCGTTGGCGGTCTGCTGGAGTTCTGCCGCCATCGAGACCGCTAACATCGTGGTGACGTGATCATGTAGCTCTGGCGCGCTGTAATCGACTGAGGCTTTCACCACGTCATGACCAAGATCACTCAGCAAAGTCGCGGTCTCATCCAGCGCAGCTAGGCAATCTGGGTGCACGTTAATCCCTTGCGCACGACCATCGCACACCGCAACTCTGAGGCGTTGCGGTGCCGCACTCACCTCGTGTAAGTAAGGGCGTCTTTTAGGCGGTGCAGAGTATGGCGAGCCGGTATCATGACCACCACTAATATCCAGCATTAGAGCGCTGTCTCGTACACTACGAGTAATGACATGATGTGTCATCAAGCCATACCAAAACTCGCCATCTCTTGGACCAGTTGGCACCCGCCCTCTACTCGGCTTTAAACCAAACACGCCATTGCAAGACGCAGGTACACGAATTGACCCAGCGCCATCGTTACCGTAAGCAATTGGAATTATACCTGCCGCGACTGCCGCCCCGCCGCCACCACCCGAGCCACCGCTAGAACGGCTTACGTCCCATGGATTACGACATGGGCCATGCAGTTGCGACTCTGTGGTCAGCGATGATGAAAACTCCGGTACATTGGTGGTACCCATGAGAATAAGGCCAGCCGCCTTGTAGCGCTTGACAACCTCAGCATCGAAATCGATCACCGTACCGCGAGCCAAGCGACTGCCGAAGTCGCGCGCCACACCCTTGACATAGCCCACGCAATCCTTCATCGCCAATGGAACGCCAGCAAAATCAGCGACATAATCTAGGTTACGACTTTGCTCTAACGCGGATTCGGTTTGCATTGACACGAAGGCGTTTAATGGCTCATTGAGCTGAGCAACAAGTTGGTAAGCAAGCTCGAGCAATTGCTGTGGATTGATCTCGCCGGCCTTAACAGATTGCGCTAACTGAAGGCCATCGCAGTCAGCATATTGGCTAAAGTTCATGGTTTTCGCACCAAATAGACGGCGTAGCTTGGCAGAAGAATATAGTCATGATTCAGCCTCTTCGGCTACAGCCAAACGGAAGTCGTCGCGAGTACAAAATGCCAGCCGCGCGCGCTTGGTCGGCATCTCGATTACACCTTGGTAACGAAAACCTGCTTTTAGGTTCAAGGCGTGAATTTTTGAGTTATCTGCATCCGGCTCTACCACGACTCGCTGGACTTGTGCGTGAGAGAAAATAAACTCAAGGATAAATTTGAACACATGCCAAGTGAACTTAGGCAACGGGGTTTGTGTCGGCGCAACTAAAATATGCATACCGTAATCGCCTTGCTGAGCATCGTAGTACTCGGCGAGGTCATCATGCTCAGCATTATAAAACTCAAACAAGAACACTGGAGCTTGGTTAAAGCAGCCGATGTAGACCTGTGTGTTTTGGGTCGCCAAAATTTTTTCGTACTCCGTTGCTACTTGCTCCACGCTGGTGTTTTGCAACATCCAAAATTTAGCATGCTCGGCGTTCACCCAAGCGTGGATTAACTTTACGTCTGCGGTATTGTTGTAGGGGCGAAGTGAAAACGGCCCTATCTTAGGAATACTTTTTTGGTAGACAAACAAAGACAATCTCCTCTCTCGGTCAAACTCATCTAAGCTTTCAGCCGCGCCATTCACCTTCACCTAGGTTTCAGTGTGTTGTTAGGTTGCCGCTGGGAAGTTATAAGTATAGAGAGATGATCGGTATCAGGTAGTTGCTTAATCACACACCATTGGTGACAAATTCACACCTAAGAAACTCGTCAAACTAGGCATACTTGAGCCTACATCAGCCACACTGACTATCGGTAAACTGGAGAACAAGCATGGTGAAAATAATACTCACTCGTACCTATTGGCTAGCCTGTGCCGCAACCGCATTATTACTTGTTATTGTCGCCTTAACCGGTAGCGTACAGGCCTACTACTATGAGATCGATGAATGGCTAAACCCTGATTTTTATCAAACCGACAACAACAGGCCGATGCTACCGCCGGCGGAGATCATCGCTCAATTCGAGGCACAGGTTCCTAGTGCCGAGGTTTGGTACCAACAAGTCGCAGAGGAACCTGGGCGAAGTAGCATGTTGGCGGTTTCTCCGCGTAAGCCTTTGGGTAAGCAAGCAGCACAGAAGCTAGAGTACAATTATTACTATGTCGACCCCAGCAATGGTGAAATTATTGGCGCTCGGGCATGGGGCAAATGCTGTTTTGAACCAGAAAACCTGGTCAACTACCTTTATGAGCTTCATCACTCATTAACCATACCTGGCGCACGCGGATTTCAATTAATCGGCGCGGTTGCGTGCTTATGGTTACTCGCCTGTTTGAGCCTGCTGGCGCGAGCTTTGATTGCAAAAAAGGGAGCAACTTGGCTATCACTGTCTGCTCCTGCTACGATAATCGTCGCACTGGTAATGCTGCCATTCGCCATCAGTAGCATCGCTATGAATTTTTCAGCTGAGATTTTCAAACCCATCACCTCTGTCTTCTCCCCCGTTAAACCCAGTGTCTATGAAGAATATGGCAGCAAAGCTGAGCAAGATTTTGGTGACCGCAACCTCAGCTATACAGACGCTTATAACCTGGCCACTGGCTTAGGCGCTCAGCGTAACTGGCCATACCCCATTGGCGAGCTGTTTTACAGCCGAGCTTATAACTTCTACGGTATGGCTTTTGGTAGTCGAGACCCCAGTGGAATGGGCAACAATTGGCTTTATCTGAGCGGCGTTGACGGCCGCATCGTCGCAATTAAAACACCAGCCCAGGGAACAGCCGGCGACCTGTTTTACTTCAGCCAATTACCGCTGCATAGCGGACGATTACTCGGCACAGCAAGCCAGTTCTGGGTGTTTCTGGTCGGTTTACTTACCGCAGCACTGTCATTCAAAGTATTCCTTTACGCATTGCTACGTAGTTTAAAAGGCAGTATTCGCCACCGACGCTCGTAGCTAACAACCCGTCGCCACACAATCGTGCAACACCAATGCGGCTTGAGCGTCATCTGGAAAAAGTCGTGATATAGACTCGCCAAGCCGCAAAACTTCAACAACCGAGTCTGCGCGCCAGATCAAGCTCGAAGACCAGCTAGATTGGCATTTGGCCGACCACTGATTCGAACTCAATCCATTCATGTACTCCACCTTCTAATTAACGTCTTCCTGAGCAACGCTAAAGATCTTGCTCACGTAGCCGCCCAGCTCGCTGCCCAGCTACGCGAACGGAAAGAATATGCCAATGGGCATTGTTCTGCGCAGACTCAACATAAGGCATAAGGGAGTTTTGTATTCAGCACAGGCCACAAATAGCAGCGTTACTGACTGACTAAGAAAGAAACTACCTATAGGTAACTATGTTGATGGCGATCCTTGCCTAGCAGATACTGAATCTGCGGTTAACTTAAGAAGAGGAATTACCGGTTGGTTGCACCAGTCAAAATTCTCAAGCCGACTAACTATCCTACAAGGGCTAGCCGACTTGAGAAGTCCTTCGGGGGGGACGTTAGAAATCGAAGCTGACTCTTAGGCCAACCGTACGAGGACGAGTACGATTAGCATTGTTCCAAGCATGATATGGGTCAATGTACTTATTCACATCGGTGAGATTCTGACCATATAACTCAAGACGAATCCCATCGATGGTCATGCCTAAGCGCGCGTCTAAAAGACCAATGGCATCAGAAAACTGACCAATGTTCTCCACAGAGAAACTGGTTCGATCCACATATGGCATTTCGTCACGATAGCTATAACCCAAGCGGAAGAAACCCGGCTTGTCGGCAGACCAATTAAAGTTATACATCGCACCTAAGGTATAACTGTAGTCAGGCACGTAATCGATCGGGTCACCGACGATGTTGGCTGTGTCGGTGCCGCCAATTTCTTTGACTTCGGCGTCGATCACGGCCAGTGATGCATCAAATGTGAATGCATCTGTTACATGCCACCTCATCGACGTTTCAAAGCCTGCGACTTCAACCTTACCGATATTACTGACAAAGCTTTCAAAACCACGACCTTCAATAAACACTAGACCCCGACGCAGCATTTCGTCGTACTCAGTGAAATAAACAGCCGCATCAAAATACAGTTTGTTTTCAAACAAGTTAGCTTTGTAACCTAGCTCATAACTCCACAACGACTCAGGGTCGAAGTCGGGTAATTCAACACCATTGAAGTCGAAGCCATTAAAGCCACCACTACGAAAACCCTTAGCTGCGCTGGCATAAATATTCTTATCATCACTTAAGTTGTAAGAGAGATAAACTCGAGGGTCGACTGAATCAAATGAGCCGGCTTGAACACCTGTAGAACCTTCAATGAATTGAGTTTGATCGTCTTCAAAATATCGAGCACCAACGCCAACATTCAGTTTGTCGGTTATCTGGTATGACATATCCGCAAATACCGATAAAGATTCTGATGTGTCATGTGTGTAGTATGAAGATAAGAAAATATCGGGACCGAACTCAGTCACAACTTCAGGAATATTTAGGTCCACTTCCATGTCACGGTAGAATATGCCGGCGGTCCATTGTAAACGACCGTCTGCATTTGAGACTAAACGCAACTCCTGGGCAAACTGATTTCCGACGTTATTTCGGTTGCTGTAGCCAGCAAGCGTTCCGCCATAGATTGTTTCTGGGCCGCCAAAATAAGAGAATGGGTAGTCGAGATCCATCTCAGCATAGGAGGTTGAACTCAACAGTTCAGCAAAACCAAGATCATAAGTTACTTCCAAGTTATACAAATCATAGTCCCATACTTTTGGCTTTAACGTAAGCCCTGGGTCAGTTGGAACATAGACGGTCCGATCAGGCTGTTCATAGCCTTGACCAAGCTCATACTCGGCGTTGTATTTAACCACCGTTGCTAATACATCAAGACTGTCAGTTGGCGTCCACAGTGCTTTAACACGAACTGTCGAGAGGTCTTCGCCATTGCCGTCTTCGATACCGGCCTCTGGCTGGTCCTGCCAACCACCACCATCTTTAACATCAGCCACCACACGCATCGCGAACTTATTCTCGACTACTGGCATATTCAGGATTGCCGTAACACCCAAACCGGTATCGCCGTCAGTAACAGAATATGCGTCACCTTGCACACTACCAGAAAACTCTTGAGTGTTCGGCCGCTTAGTGATGTAACGAATCGCACCACCAACCGCACCTTGACCATATAAGGTACCTTGCGGACCTTTGAGCACTTCAACTCGCTCCAGATCTAATACTCGGGTTGGCAATACTTCATAACCAGTTAGGGCCATGGGGATCTCATCTTGGTAAATGCTGGTGAGGGCTCCGCCGCCATGAGCATTCGCGATTCCACGTAGAAATATCTGGTAGCTGCCTGGGCCGTCTTCGCGCATTGTTAACCCTGGCACGGCGAATGACAAGTCTTGAATCGTGTCGATACCTCGCATTTCTAACTCATCGCCAGTTATAGCTGCAATGGCCATCGGCACTTCAACTAAGCTCTGTTCGCGCTTACTCGCTGTAACAATAATCTCGTCTAATAGTACCTGCTCGGCACTGGCTTCCACTGCTAGAGTCGTTCCCAACGCTGCGACTGCCATGACTATTGCCCTGTCTATTTTAGTTCTCTTCATAATTGTTATCCCAAGTGGGTTTTTCACTGAACCGTCATAGTAGCGTTACTTTTGTATGGTTAGGAAGTTGCCAAACAACACCGCAGCGGTGCATAAACATCACCATGAACCAGCTATTGACCTGACGCTGCCCGATTCCAACCTGAGTGAGTATGATCTGGCTGCTCCCAATAGAACTTACTTCGAGGGCGATCATAATTGCCGATTTCATCCATGCTGCCACTGTCATAGAGTCGGCCACCAATCATCGTCTGACGTACCGACTTTGTATTCAGAATGTTGTCAAGCGGGTTTTTATCTAACACAATCAGATCGGCCAATTTTCCAGCCTCAAGACTCCCCAGCACCTTATTGAGGCCCAAGGTTGTAGCGCCATTTACCGTGGCTGCTCTGAGCACACGCTCGTTACTCATACCGCCTTCGCTCATTAATTGCATTTCCCAATGCATGGCCATGCCCTGCACTTGAGAGTGAGACCCCACATTCACCAACACGCCCGCGTCATCGAGTTTTTTAGTGGATCTAGCGACCGACCTGAAACCGATCTCCCAACGCTCATCATCGGCATGCAAACTGGTCATTCCGCGTGCATATAAGGGCGCCGCATACTGAATACCCAGCGGGCTATACCCACTGGTAACTTCGGGCACAAAACTATCAATGCGAGGGTCTTCCCACGTTCGAGAGGTCTGGTAAATATAATTCTCGCCCAATATTTCACCAAATAGTGCAACCAGCGTCGGCGTGCTAGCGGTTTCACTGTGGGCAAATAATTGCACTACGTCATCGTAATAATTCGCGACCGGTAAATTGTGTTCGATGGTATTGTGACCATCGAGTATCGAACTAATGTTGTTGTAGAAATGGCTCTCACCTTCGATCGACACCATTATGCCTGCCGCTCGTGCTGCCTTGACCAACTGTTGGCGTTGGCTACGCAATGGTTGGCGGTAACTCTTAATTGTGGTGCCACCCAGCGCACGTTTGCGAGTCATGACTTTTTCAGCATCGGCTAAGTTTGATATCGGCGTGTAGACTGAATCAACTTTGCCGGGGCGCCCATAAATCACACTACCGACGCTCACTGTGCGCGGACTCACAATCACCCCAGCGCGTTGCATTTCGCCAGATGAGTAACTGGATAACTCCGAAGAATACGGATCAAAATTTGTAGTAACACCAAATGCCAATGATGCGTACAGCGCCGCCTGCTTTTGCGGAATACCTCCGGTTGATTCGTAATAGCAGCTTTCTACATGACCATGCATATTGATCAGCCCTGGCATAATTGTTTTGCCATGACTGGGAATAACCTTGGCTGACTTAGGAATCTCGACCTGATCGACTGGGCCAACAGCAGCAATACGATTACCATCAACAAGCACGGTTCCGTTCTCGATTACGTCACTGTCGGACATGGTAATAATACGCGCGCCGGTGAAGGCCAGCATTCCTTTTGGCACATCACGCTCGACCGTCAGGTCAATTGATACCGGCGCAGAATACGCTAAATCGTCAACCGAAAAACTGTTAAGCGTGTCACCTAACAACCAATAAAGCCGTTCAGAATCACTCGCCCAAGCTAGGTTATAGCCCCCTTCATCCGAGAGACGAACCAGCGGTGTGGCGGGCGCGTTGGCAGACACATTCATGGCGCCACCGGCGTCATTCAGTGGCATGGCATAGTAGCTCTGTTGTTGCTTAAACCCAATCCACTTTAGATTTGGGCTGACGCTCAACTCGGTTCGATCGGCACCCGACAACACGGCATGCGTTCTTTTTTCATAGCCGCGTAAATTGACGCTCTGCAGCTCAGTCACCACAGCGCCATTTTGATAGCTGCTATGTTGCAAAAATAGTCGCCGATCATCGGGCGAAAATTGTAATTTAACGCCGGACTTAGCAACCAGTACAGGTGATGTTTTAGTGCGTATGTCGAGCAAGAACACGCCGCTGTCATTACCGAAGCCACCCATGCATTTACTGTCATCTTGAACCCGATAGGCAAGTGTTTGGCCGTCGTGAGAGAATACTGGCTCTCGGATCACACCTCGACTCTTAATCACAGCCCGCGCGTTACCACCAGCTGCTGACATCACGCGTATAACGCTGCCTTTTTCGTCATCCCATTCAACATACGCAATCTGTTTACCGTCACTCGAATAGGCTGGTTCAAACTCAAATGCCCGGGATTTAGTCAGCCGCTCTGGTTTGCCGTTTGGTAGTGATTTATGCCATAAGCGACCCAATGCATTGAACACAATTGTTTGTTGGTCCGGTGACACAGCTAAGTGCCGGATGGCTTTAACCGCTACGGTGTCTGTTTGTATTGCCGCACTGGCATCAAATCGAGTTGCCTGAGTAATTCGATGCTTGGCATCGACGGTGAAGGGAATCACATTGGCGCTCGCCGTGTGGGTATCCACTTTGTATAACTTTCCCTTACCCCAAATAGCGATAAAGCGCCCGTCAGGAAACCAACTGTACTGCGGATAATAAGTGCCTTGAGCTATCCATTCACCTTGAAGATCACGATCCAATTGATCGTACACTGGGCGTTGCTCTCCAGTTTCTAGGTCGTACACAAACAATATGGTCTTCGCTTTGACGCGTCGCACAAACGCAATTGTCTTGCCGTCTGGTGAAACTTGCGCCGTGGTAGCGCCACCAAAGCCCTTCAACAGTTCCTTAGTCTTACCTGTTTTAAGGTCGCGCTGCATAACCGCATGCACAGTATGGTTGGCATCGATATAGACCCCTGTACCTTCAGGGCCGCCGACCTTGTGCGTGTAATACAGGTATCGACCATCAGGGGAAAACTGGGCTTCAGTAATATTTTGAAATGCGCTAGGTGATTCAACTATCGGCCATCCAGCACCGCCTCCAAGGTGATACCCTCGCAGCTCTGAAGTAAAAAGATCAGAATACGCTGACGACAACTTGGTGGCAGCGATGTACTGACCTTCTGGGCTCCAAACGACGTTGGTTAACACGTCTTTGGTTTCACGCGTAACTTGGCGCGCTTGCGACCCATCTAACCTCGACACCCATGCATTATCGCCGCCACTCTCATCACTCACATACAGAAGCAAGTTGCCATCTGGACTAAAGCGCGGCATTCGCACCATCGCTGAGCCGCCATGAACTAACGTTGCTAGCCCACCAGTTGTTGGTAAAGTATAAATATCGCCAAGCAAGTCGAAGACCAATAAGTCACCGTCTGGATGCACATCAACGCTCATCCAGGTTCCTTCTTCAAGGCGAAACGCAGCGTCAGTATACGGTTGACCGGTATCGCTAACGTCCCAGCCCAATACAAATGAGGGCCAACTTAACAACGCTAAGACTACACAGGAAAATCTATTGGCAATTCGGTTAATACGCATCGGGATCCCTTTTGGTTACAACTACTAACAACGAAATTCTGACTCAACAATTACTGACCAGACCAAGCTTCGTTCCAATCAATACCCTTGTAATCGGGCAGCTCCCAATAGAACTTGCTCCGCGCACGGTCGTAGTTACCAATCTCGTTCATGCTTAGGCTATCAAACAGGCGGCCATTGAGCATGGTGTAACGCACGCTATTGGTATTACTTATATCGTCGAGCGGATTGGCATCGAGCACGATAATATCGGCCAGCTTACCCACTTGCAGAGAACCGATTTGAGTATCGAGCCCCAGGGTCTCAGCGCCGTTAACCGTTGCTGTTCGCAGAATTCGATGGTTGCTCATACCACCTTGCGCCATCGACTGCAGCTCCCAGTGCAACGCCAACCCAAAGACTTGCCCGTGTGAACCCGCGTTGATGGTTACACCAGCATCATCCAGTTTTTTAATTGAGCGGCTGACCGCACGAAACCCGATGTCCCAAATTTCTTCAGCGGCATGCAAGCCGGTCATACTGCGCACGTGAAGAGGCGCGCCGTAGGGCGTGCCAACCGGGCTGTAACTCGATGTTGTCTCTTGAACATAAGACTTAATTTTAGGCTCATCCCAGGCTTTAGTGGTCTGATACAGATAATTCTCTCCCATGATCTCCCCAAAGGTGACGTTCAAAGTTGGGGTATTCGCGATGTCGCTGTGTGCCATTAACTGCACAAGATCATCGTAATGGTTCGCAACCGGAATGTTATGTTCCAACGCCATGTGGCCATCAAGAATCATGCTGATGTCAAAATAGAAGTGGCTCTCCCCTTCTGCATCGACCATTACACCAGCCTCGCGCCCGGCTTTAACCAGTTGCTGGCGCGCACGGCGCGATGGTTGCTTATAGCTCTTAATGATTCGACCATTTAGCGCTCGTTTACGACGCATGGTATTTTCGGCATCGGCGTACGTGTAGAGCGGCACATAAGTGCGATCACCTTTTCCCGGGCGGCCATAAATTACCTTGCCCGTGGAAATAAATCGAGGCCCCACCAGCTCACCGGCCTGCAACATTTCGGTGGTTGCATAGGCTGCCAACTCCGAGGTGTACGGGTCATAGTTGGTGGTGACGCCGTACGCAGCGGCAGCGTAATGGCTGGCGTGTTTCTGCGGCATGATGCCACCGTAATAACAACAGTCGATATGCCCGTGCATATCAATCAAGCCGGGCATCACCGTTTTACCGGTGGTATCAACCACGTACGCATCTTCTGGAATCACCACTTCGTCAGTTCGCCCAACACTCACGATGCGGTTGCCTTCAACCACCACCGTTCCTTGTTCGATAACCTGATCGCCATCCATTGTGATAAGTCTGCCACCACGGAAAGCCACCATACCGCTCGGGCGATCCAGCGGCACATTCAAACCCACAGTCGCAAATGGCTGCGGCAGTGGCTTATCGTTGGTCGTCAACTCGGTTACGTCAACACGGTATAAATCGTCACCTAAATTCCAATTCAAGGTTCGCGAGTCGGATGACCACGTCAGGTTGTAGCCGCTGCCTTCGGTCAAGCGAAACGTCGGTACCGCGCCAGCCGTGGCAGATACCGGAGTTAAGCCTCCAGTTTCCTTGTAGGGCATCACATAATATTGTTGGTTTTCCTTAAAAGCGATCCATTTGCCATCTGGGCTGCGCGACAACTCGCTGCGGTCCGCGCCCAATGCTTGCGCGTGGTCTCGGCGCTCATAGCCATCCACTGTCACACTCGAAATTGAGGTATTTTTAGACACCGTGCTAGTGAAGTAAATTCGCTCTCCGTCAGCTGAAAAGCTCGGCTTACTGGCGGCGTCACCGATTTGTTGGGGCTCTCCGCCAGCAACTGCAACAGTATACAAACCTGGCGTGGAGCGATAACCGCCTAAGCCGTTGCCGCCCTCTTCGATACTATAGACAATCGTCTTGCCGTCTGGAGAAAATGCCGGTTGGCGTATAACACCGCGGCTTTTGACCAGCGTTTTTTTACTGCCCCCGCTCGGCGATATCAACTGTAGCGCACTGCCCTTTTCGTCATCCCATTCAACATAAGCAAGACGGCGATTATTCGGCGAATAGGCTGGATCAAACTCAAACGAAGGCGATTGCGTGATGCGTTTAGGCGTACCATCTGGTAGTGCTTTTTTCCATAACCTGCCCAACGCATTGAAGACCATTTCGTCATTGTTGTTTGCCACAGCAAGCTGCCGAATCGCTCTTACCTGAACCTTTTCCGGCATCAAAGTATCAGCAAACTTAGGCGACCGTATAATCCTGTGCTTAGTGTGAGCAACAAAGGGAATCTCTTTGGCAACACCGGAATCCATGTTTACTTTGAACAGCTTACCTTTACCCCAAATCGCCACATGCGTGTTGTCTGGAAACCAGTCGAATTGCGGAAAGTAGACGCCTTGCTGATAAAAGTCTGCTTGTTGGTCGCGATCAAGTTCGGCATACACTGGCCGCTGCTCACCGGTCTGAAGGTCATACACAAACAGTATGGTTTTGTCTTTAACACGACGGACGAAAGCAAGCTTCTGGCTGTCCGGCGACACCTGAGGTGAAAGCGCACCGCCAAAGCCTTTTATCAACGCAACGGTTTCACCCGTTTCAAGGTCGCGTCTCATAATGGCATAGTTAACATGATTCGCATCCACGTAAATATGATGGTCGACGAGTCGCTGCGTGTAGTACACGTATTTGCCGTCGGGCGATAAATTGGGTTCTTGAATATCACGTTTGTTTTCCGGCGCATCGACTAAGGTGCGACCTAAACCGCCACCTAAATGGAATATGCGTAGGGAAGACGTTTTCTGATCATTAAACCCAAGATCTACACTGGTGGCGACCACGTATTCACCGTCAGCACTCCATGCAGGATTGGTCAACATACTCTCAGACACTACGGTGACCATTCGTGCATTACTTCCGTCTGCATTTGCCACCCAAACGCGATCGTCACCGCTTAGATCACTAATGTAAACCAGCTTACTGCCATCGGGACTAAAACTGGGTATTCGATCAATCGCCGCGCCGCCGCTCACTAAAAGCGCTTCACCACCTGTCGCCGGCAGACTATACAGGTCACCGAGCAAATCAAAGACGATAGTTTGACCGTCTGGACTGACGTCCAAACTCATCCACGTTCCTTCGTTCAGTGTAAATTCGACATCAATATACGGCTGGCCGGTATCACTTATGTCCCAGTCTTCGGCCTGCGCCAATAAATTTGCGCAAGCTAAGTAACAAGCAGTCAGCGCAAGTAACCTAAGCCGTTTGACTGTTGACAATTTTTTCAAAAAACACGACATGTCGTCGCCTCCAAAAATAGTAATTATTTGCTGGTCATACCGACTAGCGATTCCACTTCCACACTAAACCGTCGCTGCTCTGCTGCGCCCTGCTGCACTCTTCTGCGCTCTGCTGCACTTGGCAACTGATGCGATCGAACGAGCAAACCACATCAATGATGAAACTCAAGCAAGCTCCACTCCAGTGCTTGCCCAATTGTTACAGAGCAGTAAAAGGTCGAGGGTCAGCATTTAGCATCGTGGCCCCAACGTTGATACGCTTGACCTTATCAACGACAAAGTCTGTGTCATTGCCCGACACATAGCTTTTATCGATTTCAATCGCGCCGTTTTCATCAGCATTCAGTCCATACGGCTTGTTATTTAATACAACTGACTGGGTTACTGACACTCGCGCGTCATCACTGGCAAATAGCCCGTCGTCTTGGTTCGCTTGGAACACCGATTGCCATATCACGACCTGCGACCTTTGGTACGCCGCCAAACCGGCCGACTCACTACCGGAAAATTCTGAGTTGCTAATACTGACGTTAGAGTCATCATTGGTCCAAACCCCAAGATGGCTATCAGTAATGGTTAAATTGGTAACATCGACCTTGGCATTTCCATGCACACTGAGCGCCATTTTTTGCACCTTCTGTATCGACACATCAGCGATCTTGGACTCCCCATTGATAATAAAAATACCATGGCCGTCGTAGATATCGTCTTCTTGAATGCCCCACTTAAAGTTCTGCAAGTTTAGGTTTTTGAAGCTAACTTGACTGTTTTTTGTCACGAAGCCATTGGCCGCACTGAGCGAGCCATCGATCACCACTTCACCTTCACCAATAATCGTGAGCTGCTTATCTTCGATAAGAGTGTAACCGCGAATCTGCAATTCATTCAGCGGCGTATCTCGATAGGATTTAGGTTGATAGACGCCCGACTTAATGTGCACCACGGCGCCGGATTCTGCCGCATCCACTGCCTGTTGAATGGCATCACCACCGGTAAAATCGCAGTGTTCAAACTTCGAGGCATCAACACACACAATCAGTGCCGTTGCGCCTGCGTCAACAGGGTCTGAACCTGCTGCCGAGGCGCTTGAAAACGCCACCGTCATAGCATAAGCCACCAACGCCCAATTTATAATTTGCATAATCGCCATCTTCCATCACGTTTAGTTGAACAAAGCCTAGGTTAGTCGAATCTAAGCCATACTCGTTATTTTAATGTAGATCATCATAAGACGATGCGACTTAACTTTGGAGATGCGAATAATGACTTAGCTGGTGCTAGCAGCTCACCAGAACACTCATGTTTAGCAACTATTAACAATTCAAATTCCAGTTTACTCTGCCACCTGTGAACTATGTTACGGCCAGATATACGCCTCAAAAAAGAACCTTGTGTGTGCTGCCGAGCAATAAAACTACCCAGCTTAAGATTTCAGCGGAGAATCGACCATGAGCACGCCTAAAAGACCTAACTTCGACTGGCAAGACCCATTCCAACTTGAACATCTGCTCTCAGAAGAGGAGCAGTTAATTCGTGATACGGCGCGCAAGTACGCGCAAGAAGAGTTACAGCCACGCATTATTCAAGCGTACCGAGATGAGAGCACTGACCCAGCTATTTTTCGTGAGCTAGGTTCACTTGGGTTGCTCGGCCCGACCATTGAGGGTTATGGATGCTCAGGTGTAGGTTACGTAAGTTACGGCTTAATTGCGCGTGAAATTGAAAGCGTCGACTCTGGCTATCGGTCAATGATGAGCGTTCAGTCAAGCTTAGTCATGTACCCAATCTATGCCTTTGGTAGTGAAGAACAGAAGCAAAAATACCTGCCGAAATTGGCTAGCGGCGAGTCTATCGGCTGTTTCGGACTGACCGAACCAGACCACGGTTCCGACCCAGGCAGCATGATAACCCGTGCTAAAAGTGTCCCCGGTGGCTACCGTTTAAATGGCGCTAAAATGTGGATTTCAAATTCCCCAATCGCTGATGTTTTCGTGGTATGGGCTAAAACCGACGATGGCACCATACAAGGGTTTATTCTGGAAAAAGGTGACGGAGGTCTAAGCGCTCCCAAGATCGAAGGTAAGTTATCGTTACGTGCTTCTATTACTGGTGAGATCGTTATGCAAGATGTGTTCGTTCCAGAAGAAAATAAGCTACCCAATGTACAGGGCCTCAAAGGGCCAATGAGCTGCCTGAACAATGCCCGCTTTGGCATCGCCTGGGGCGCGTTAGGTGCTGCCCAAGCATGCTGGGAGTCGGCGCGACAATACGTGTTAGATCGAAAGCAGTTTGGTCGCCCCTTAGCGGCAAACCAGTTAATTCAAAAGAAGCTAGCGGACATGCAAACAGAGATTGGACTGGGCTTGCTTGGCTGTTTACAAGCTGGGCGACTAAAAGAGAAGGACCGGCTGGCGCCAGAGCTAATCTCGCTCATCAAGCGCAACTCATGCGGTAAATCACTCGATATAGCGCGTGCAGCACGAGACATGCTAGGTGGAAATGGTATTTCGGATGAGTTCCCAATATTTCGCCATATGGTGAATTTAGAAACAGTCAACACCTACGAGGGTACCCACGATATCCACGCGCTTATTCTAGGCCGGGCGCAAACCGGCATTCAGTCGTTTACCGGACAGTAAGCCAATTGGCCGTATACCAAACCCCTTAATTATGCCAATCAAGCACTAGCCTATTACTTTGAAAATCAATGCCATGTTAACTCTGACAACAATTTTGAATGACGCCCGCTCGGCACAAGCCGTTTTTGCAAACTACTCTCAAGAGCAACTCGATGCCTGCGCACGCGCAGTTGGTAAAGCTCTTTACGACAACGCTAAGGAACTGGCCGAAGATGCGGTAAACGAAACCGGCATGGGAAATGTGGCGGATAAAACGCTTAAAAACCAAAGCAAGTCACGTAATGTGTGGCACTACCTAAAAGGAAAAAAATCGACCGGAGTCATTGAGCGAGACGAAGCCAACGGCATGATTACCATTGCTCATCCAGCTGGTGTGGTTGGGGCAGTCACACCGACTACGAGCCCAAGCATGACGATTATGTGTAATGTGATGTGCGCACTCAAAGGTGGCAATGCCATTGTGATCGCACCACACCCGCGCGCCAAAAAAGTGAGCGCTAAAACAGTGTCGATTATTAACGCTGAACTCGACAAACTTAAGGCACCAGAAAATTTGGTCCAATGTATTGAGCAACCCTCGATGCAATTAACCAATGAACTCATGGCATCGGTTGATGTACTGGTCGCGACCGGCGGGCCGGCGATGGTCAAGTCCGCCTACTCCAGCGGCATGCCATCTTTTGGGGTCGGTGCCGGTAACGTACAAACCATTTTTGATGTAGACATAGACTATCAAGTCGCTGCACAAAAAGTCATTGCAGGACGGTGTTTTGATAACGGAATAATCTGTTCAGGCGATCAAAGCATTATCATTCCTAAGCAGCACTACCAGCAGGTTATTGAGGCTTTTACGTCACAAGGAGCCTACTATATAGAGGACCAGCAACAGGCGGACAAATTGCGCGAGGCATTGTTTAAAGACGGCTACACAAACCCTGACTTGATCGGCCAAGATGTTCAAGTGATTGCTCAATATGTGGGACTTCATGTACCCGATACAGCAAAAGTAATTCTAGTAAAATCGAATGGCCGCGCCGACGACGTATTGCGCAGTGAGAAAATGTGCCCTGTACTTTCGGTGTTCGCCTACCAAGACCTCGAGCAAGCAATCTCTATCGCCAAACTCAATCTAGAGGTAAGAGGTAAAGGCCACACCTGTGTTATTCATTCGCACACGGTAGAGCACATCGAAAAAATTGGCGCCGCATTACCGGTCAGTCGCATAGCAATCAATGAGGCTGGGTCATTGTCGGTGGGCGGTACATTGCAAAACGGTTTCGTGCCAACTGGCACCCTTGGCTGCGGCTTCTGGGGCAACAACTCCACGTCAGAGAACTTAAACTACCAACACATGCTCAACCTGCAGCGCATTGGCTTCACGATGAACCACAAACCTGTACCGACCGATGAGGAAATCTGGGCGTAGTCACTAAGACTGACAAGTTACACCGCCAACGGCTCTTCGAATTTCGATATATCGAAAAACCTCACTGTTGTCTGAGCTGTTTTTTTGGCGACAAGCTCAATCGTCTAAATGATGTTTTTGAAACTAAGATAACCATACTCAAAATTCGATATTTCTCACGGCATCGCCATCGCTTGTTGGTTTGCATGAGCCGGAGCAGCTAGCCAGCAATGAGCATGTTCTCGCTCGGCAACCTTGCCTGATATCGATAACAAGTTTCACTGATATTCATGAATATACATGCAAGACGGATTGTCACTTGGCGAGCGGTGACAATATTCTTGGCCAGCTCTTTACGCTGAGATGGCCTTGATACCATCCTGACGTATCTCAGCTTTGACGCGCTCTTCAGCATACATCTTCTTCAAACGAGCATTTTCGGCTCGGAGTTCTTTTATTTTCCTCATCAGAGATGTATCCATTCCACCAAATTTTGCGCGCCATTTATAGAAAGCCGCATGGCCCATTCCGTGCTCGCGGCACATATCTGGAACTGAAACACCTTCTTCGTTTTGCTTCAAGATAGCGATGATTCGGTTGCCTGAAAATTTAGCACTGCGCATAAAAAACTCTCCTGTTAGGATCAAAGAATAATCTACTTAAAACTCCAACTAATTTTCGGGGGGATTGCACGACGCTCGGCGATAACAAAAATCAGAACGAAATATCTTCAATGTCGCGATGACTCAGATGAAACCGAGATGACTCAGATGAAACCGAGATGACAGCCAAAGTGCGTGTTGAATTACTTTTGAGGGAATCCGTAGTCGTTTATAAATGCCCATTCAGGAATTATCTAATAAATTGATTTAGCACAGTGCGGGACATTGTACGTAATACATAACCACTGTCCGACTGGTTGCCTGTGATGTCTTAAGGGTATTTTAGTTAGTCTTTCTTAGGCGTTCTCAAATTTTAGTACTTCACAATTTAACGAACTGACTTACCACTAAATCTCGTATAATGAATTGGGACAAGCACTGGGCAATTGATAAAAAATGATTGGCAACATCAAATATCGGCTACGCCAACTTCGCGCAGAAGGAAAATTCACGTTTTTAATCAATTTATTAGTAGCGGCCAACGCCCATATTAAATCTCTACGCCAACGCACACAGAAAAAGGGCGCGGCAGCATCACTGTTACCACGCCAGTTTGGAAGCTCTCCCCAAGCATGGGTTGATTTTATATGGAACGCGAACAATGGTTTTTTTAGGCCCATTCAGCAACCTCAGGAAATACTAAACCTGATTGAAATCGTTTCTCAGCGAAAACCTGAAACAGTACTAGAGATTGGCACGGCGAATGGTGGATCACTCTTTTTATTCTGCCGAGCGGCCGCCAAGCACGCAACCATTGTGAGCATTGATTTACCTGGAGGCATCAACGGAGGTGGCTTCCCGAACTGGAAAACCGACCTGTATGCACAATTTGCTGGAGACACTCAACAGCTGCACCTACTGCGCCTGAATTCTCACCTGCCATCCACGCTTAGTCGCGTTCAAGAAATAACGCCAACAGGAAAATTTGATGCCATTATGATTGATGCCGATCATAGTTACGAAGGCGTTAAACAAGACTTTGAACTCTACAGCAGCCTTGTTGCGGAAAGAGGAATCATCATTCTTCACGATATTATCAAAAACCAATTCGACCCCTCTATTCAGGTAAATCGTTTTTGGGACGAGCTAAAACTGACACACCAGACAAAGGAAATAATATTTGATAACAAGCAGGGCAACATGGGCATTGGTCTTGTGTTCTTTTAATTGATGTTGCTTTGTTTCACTTGAAATGAATCCTCCAAAGTCAAACCTCTGCCATATTATTCTTACTCGGTTCAACCTGCCTTCAGGCGGGCGTGAATCAAAAATAAGGAATTCACCAAACTGGCTGGAAAACCGCTTTGAGTTATTTGAAACGTACTGCCTGCCATCAGTGATGCAGCAATCTAATGCAGATTTCAAATGGTTTATTTACTTTGACAGAGACACGCCTGAGCCGTTTCGCACGCGTGTAAAACAATACGAAATTCAATATCGGCAAATCACTATCTTTTGGGGGAAAAACATACCTTTAGCCGACATCCAAAAGCAGATTTTTGAACGAGCACCTGAGCACAAAGAGTACCTATTAACCACTCGCCTCGACAACGATGATGCGCTTAACAAAGACTTTGTTAGCAAACTTCAAACCGCCGCGGCACCATTGAGCAATAAGTCTAACGCATTAGTGATGAATTACCAAAATGGGCTGATACTCTGTGGTGACCGAGTCTATTCGCATCACGACACGAGCAATCCATTTGCGTCAGTTCTGGAACCGTTGTCGGCGAATATTAAAACGATTTGGCAGCATCAACACACTAAATTACACAACTTTGGCACGATACATCAATTGAATTCGCAAGCCATGTGGCTACAGGTTATTCACAAACACAATGTATCAAACCGCATTAGAGGCTATCGAGTTCAAAATATTGTGCTCGTCAACGCCTTCCCATTTATAAAAAGACAACTCGTGCATGAGCACTATTGGTTAATTCTATTGGAGAACGCCACCCTCACTCCCGTCAGAAAAATTAAAGAGTTTTTTAGGTCTAAACTAAAAACATTGCTTGTACTAATTAGAAGTAACGACTAGATCGACTATCCGTTACCCAACCACTTTTCACTATAAAGCGAAGTCGCTCGATACATAAAATGCTAAAGCTACACCCCACATATTACCAATCTCAGCGACAGGAAATGCGACAGTTTCTGCCAACAAACTATTCTAAGGTATTAGAGATCGGGTGCGGCGAAGGCAATTTTCGAAACAACTTGGAAAAGCAACACGAGTATTGGGGGGTTGAGCAAAATCAAGATGCCGCAACAAAAGCGAGCGTGCTACTAGACAAAGTTAGTGTCGGCAACTACGAAGACATATCTAATCAACTACCGAAACAGTATTTCGATCTGATAGTATGCAATGACGTTCTTGAGCATATGGAAAATCATATCGAGTTTTTGTTAGACTTAAAATCGAAACTAAGCCCTGGTGGAAGCCTTATTTTATCCATTCCGAATGTACGCTACCTTTCAAATATAAATGAGCTTCTGTTCTCGAAAGATTGGCGATACCGAGATGCAGGGGTCTTGGATCTCACCCATCTTCGTTTCTTTACTAAGAAAAGTCTACTTCGAGTAATGCGACAAACAGGCTGGAAAGTTGACATAATCAAGGGGGTTAATCGCTATGGTAGTGGCGGTGGTGGGTCACGTTTAGTATTTTCTTACATAATGCAATTAATATACGGTTTTGACTCAGCCTATCTCCAATATGCTGTGCGTGCCAGTGACGAATCACAACAATGAACCCGCCACTTAATATCGCGGTTGTCGCGGCGGTATCAGATTCAGACATACTTAATAGTAATTTATTACGCTCCCCCATTTTCTCACAAATTGATACCCCTCGTTACTTTGTGACGGGTGCTAATTCTGCTGCCGAAGCCTACAACCAAGGACTAGAGCAGTTTGCCGATAAGGATGTTCTCATACTTGTACACCAAGACGTTTACCTGCCCCGTAATTGGTATCAACATCTAGTCGACGCACTCGAAGAACTAGCTGATCGGAAGGTAGACTGGGGGGTGTTAGGCGTTTTCGGCAAGACATCTCACGGCGACAACGCCGGCAGGGTGTGGGACAGCGGCCTTGATCGCGAGCTAGGTGAAGCCTTTACCACACCAGTCGAAGTGGAAACCTTAGACGAGCTACTGCTAATCGTTAAACCACAAGACAGGTTAGCATTCGACACAGACCTAGTCGGGTTCCATCTGTTCGCCAGCGATTATTGCGCAACGATGCGTTCGAAAGGCAAACACTCTTACGCGATCCACGCACCCGTTATTCACAATAGCAAGCGGACCCAATCGCTTGGCGGAGACTATGCAGTCGCTTATCGCTACCTACAAAAAAAATGGCACAATGAATTGCCATTGCATGCAGTGTGCGGCGCGATAACAAAATGGGGAATTCAATACAAACGCATACGTTTTGGGCTCGCGTATCGCCGCATTTTAAAATTAATTCCAAATCAAGCTGCTGGCAGTAAAAACCCCATCGAACTCGCCAGGCAACTTGGTTACGAATAACTAGACAACATTAATCATGACTGCTATTCGCATATTAATTTTTTCATTTCTGATTCCTGACGAATTCAGCCTAACCTTAGGCAGCCTCGTATTAAGTGGTTATCGGATAGTTCTGATTGCCTTGGCCCCTTACATACTGTGGTTAATGCTCAAACGGGGACATGACGTCGATTGGAATCATTGCGATGTTATGGCTTGCATCGTCTTTATATGGCCTACGCTGGCCTTTGGCCTAAATACAGGCTTAACAGCCGCGATTGAATCAGGCGGCGTTCTCGCCTTGGAAATGGGCGTTCCCTATCTCCTCGTTCGCTTAAACGTAAATAATTACGATGAAAGAAAGAAGCTAGCCACGTCATTTCTCACCATGGTCACTATTCTATTCCTGGTAGGCTTACCCGAAGCCATTACTGGGCAACATTTCACTCATGAAATTGCCGCTCAATTAACCGGCCAAAGTTATACAGGCATAGCCGACCAGCGGTATGGAATATGGCGAGCCATTGGACCAATGGATCACGCGATACTCTTTGGTACTTTGTGTGCAAGTTTCGTGGTTATCGCGATAACCTTGGCTCAACGGCAGAGGAAGTTTTGGCCTGCGGTGTTTTTCGCTGGAGGTGGTGCGGTGATTTCGGCATCGTCAGCCCCCATTCTGGCGATTCTAGTGCAGCTAGGTATGTTGACATGGGCATTGCTATTACGGCGCCACGCTAATAAATGGTGGCTGCTATTATTGCTGTTCTTAGTATTCTATGTGTTCGTAGACATACTCTCGAACCGCGACCCTGTTAGGGTTATGTTCAGTTACCTACTAATAAACCCAGCAACTGGATACGCACGCTACTACATGTGGATCAATGGCATAGAAGTATTGACTCAATCGACTTGGGGCATGGTATTCGGTTATGGCTACGACATCAGCATTTTCGACGTTATAGATGATTTTTATTCACGCAACTTAATGCAAAATACTGTCGACAGCTATTGGCTAGTGTTAATGCTTCGATATGGCGCCACAATGGCCGCATTATTCGCAGTTTTTCTGCTGTTTGTACTTCGTCGTTCACTAAAGCAAACGCGCCGATTAAGCAAAAGAAAGGACCGTCGCTTGATGCAGGCATGGTTTATATCTGCATTTGCTATGACACTAATAGCATCAACGGTTCACTTCTGGGGCCAGATGGCCTGCGTTTACGTTATGGTTTTGGCGGCTTGTGTCGGCAGGACTCCACCGCGCCGCAAGCGATCGGGCTCAGGTACCACAACACAACATAAAATTGGTAGGCGCGTTTCGCCCTCTCCCGTAGATTAATGGTGCGTGCGATTTTGAGATTAACGCATGTATAACTATACTCAATCCGCATTTTTGGCCTCGGGCACCTATGCTAGCTCAATTGTTTCCATGCTTTTGCGGAACATTCTTTTTGCTCGTTTACTCAGTCCCTACGACTTTTCAATAGCCCTTACGTTTGGCGTTGTGTTATCTCTTTTTGAGTACATGACTAGCTTTGGGCATGAAATGCTTATGCAACGTTCGGAGCACGGAAACAAGGAACGGTTTCAAGCCACCATGCAAAGTGTCATGGTATTGAGAGGCTTCTCTATCGCAGCGTTCATTGTATTGATCTCACCGACTATCGCGAGCTTCCTAAATGTCCAATCTAGTGTATTTAACTATGCATTATTAGCCGTCGTGCCATTCATAAATGGTTTCACTCACTTGGACCCGCAGCGCCTTCATCGCCAAAATAATTTTGTTATAACTGCAAAGATCGGGATTACTGCTGATATCGCATCCATCGTTATGGCGCTGCTCTGTGCTCTAATTTGGAGTAGTTATTGGGCATTTTATATTTCATTCGTGTTTCGTCACTCAATTAGCACAGTGTTATCTCATTTTTGGGCAAGTCGCCCATACCGCCTAGCCCTCAATAAAGACTATATATTTGAACTGTGGCATTTTGGTCTGCCGCTGGTTGCGGTCGGAATATTAAAGTACTTCGGCACTGAAATCGACAAAGCACTCATTGCAAGCTACTCCGGCCTACATCAGTTTACCCTATACTTTCTGACCATGATGATTACCGCAAATGCAGCAAACATAATCGCAGTTGGCTTATCGAAAATATTCATTCGTAGAATCAGCACAGCCACTCAAGACCAACTTAGTCATACAGCTTATGGCAATGGCGTGATCACTCTATACCTAGCGCTGCCTCTTTTGCTAACTATTACAATATTTGGAGAGCTAATTATTCGTCTTGTCTTTGGCACACAATACCCACCGATACCGTACCTGATACCCGCTGTTGTGACGCTGGTTGCGATACGTCAACTGAGCCACTGGCTAAACCAAATAGTAGTGGGCGGAAACGAAACTAAATTAATCCTTTATGCCGATATGGTGCGCATTTTAGTGTTAGCTATCGGTCTTTTAATTGTCGTTAAAGGTGAAGACGTTAGGCTATTTACATTAGCATTTATTCTATGTGAATTGGCCTATGTTATTTTCCTATCGAAGTTGTTGTCAAAATCGGTTGATGGAATCAGAAAGTACAGTCTAATACTATTAGCGATAACCGTAATGTCGAGTAGCGTATTTTACGTCTTGTATTGGCTCACCTATGACAACAATACATTCATATACAAAGCCGCTTACTACCTTGCCAGTATGTTTATCCTGCTTGGTTTTTTTAATGCCTCATCGGCGCTATGCCGAGCTCAATCATTGAAACTGCTGCGCGTTATCCAAATACTACTGATGAGTAAATTTCGCCCAACCTAATAGCCTCTACTTCGTTTCAGTGGCGGTACGGTTTGTGCAAACCTCTTGCATACGCTTAGTGACAGGTAATTCACTACACATAAAATCTAACTGCCCATAGCCACTCAGTAGCGCCCGAATCACTTTGGTGCTATTAGCCTTCTGCTCAATCGAAATGCGTGTAAAGTCAGTGGTTTGTTGGCGCTGTTGTCCAGATAATACGGGCCAATGATGTAAGCCAATTTGCATCATTGAATAGGCGACGCGTGTCTCGTTCAAACCTAGCCTATGTGCCTCACTAAACCACAATGAAAATTCGTCGCCCAATTTTTTTTGGTTGGAATAAATTAACGCTAAACGCGCTACTGAAAATGACCAATTCTGGCGAATTAGCAAAGCTCGTTCGTGCAACATCGCCGCCGTTTGTAATAGTGTAGATTGCTCTAAATACTGGCCATCTGGAGACAACCACCATGATTGATAAAGAAGGTCCCCCTTTAGATCCAAAGCATCTGCATACTGTTCACGCCAGCGCAAAGCCTCATCTACGTCGTTGATGAAAGGTAAAAGATCACTAGCGTACTCAAGAGAGTCTAAATCAATTGCATCGTATGAAGATTTGGCTCTTTCATAGTAGTAAGCTGAGATTGCATAACGCCCTGACCATATAGCGAAACCACACAACACCAATATCAGGACAAGCCTATAGGTGAAGGACCACATAAACACTAACTACTCAGTGCGTGCATTATGTGCCTTGATTTAGTTCTGGCCCAGCGTCCTTGGCGTCGTACTGCAATGATTCAGCATAATAACCTCGCCCATAATAGTAAGAAAATGAAGAATCTAACAACGGCACTTGATTCAAAACAGCTCCGGTAATCGGAGCTCCAGACTTCAACATTGACTGTATCGCTGCCCTAATTTTAGTCACCGGAGTGGAATTAGCTTTTATAACATAAGCTATTTGGTCTACGTAAGTTGACAGCAGCATGGCATCACTCAACCCACCACTTGGTGGTGAGTCGATTACAATAACATCATATACCTCAGAGAGCTTATCTAACACCTCGCTAAACTTAGTTGAGCAAAATAATTCTTGTGGATTCGGGTTCACCGTTCCGGCCATAATCACATGCAGCCCAGTTATAGGTAATGAGTGTATGCATTCAGACGGAGACGCCGTCCCTAAACATAGATCACTCAAGCCGACTCTTCTCCGGTTGAACGGCGTGCTATCAAGTAGCCCGTCTAACGACGGACGACGTAAATCGCAATCAATTAATAACGTTTTTTGTACCTGCCCAAATGCCATCGCTAGACTAATCGCCATCGATGTTTTCCCTTCGCCTGGCACGGTAGAGGTCACTAGAATTCGGCGCTTAGTTTCGTCAATTGATGAAACCATCAAACTCGAGCGCACGGTTCTAATACATTCAGAAAACTGAGAAACTAAGTGATTACCGAAATAATTGTAGGCGATATCGGGATCTGCCTCGTCTGGTATATCATCGATCAACGGCACGGAGCCTAGACTAATGGTGCCTAGGGTTTTATCCACATCGTCATCATTGCTAATGGTGTTATCAAACAGCTCTCGTAACAAACCAATGAATAAGCCCAATAAACCGCTGAGCACTGATAACAAAACTACCAGCAGCGGCGCCTTACTGGCCAATGGTTGCAACGGCTTACCGGCTGGGTCAACAATTCGGACGTTTTCATTTACGCTAACGCCGGTTGCCCTACTTTCGTTCAACCTCGTTAGAAACGCTTGATAGACATCACGTTGAGTGCGAACGTTTTGCTCAAGGCCAAGTAAATCAAATTGCTTACGCCCAAGTGATTGAACTTTATTAGTCGAAGCACCTAATGAACTTGTCAAAAATGCCTCACTTTCTTTGGCTAATTCATATTCTGATTTGATGGCTAAAACCACGCGCTCGGTCTGCCTTTGTAAGTTCTCGTTTGCCGCAGCAATTTGTGAGTTCACCTCAATCATCCGTCGGTGCTCAGAGCCATATCGTTGAGTTAATTCTCCGCGCCTACTTTCAAGTTCTAACAATTCCTTTCGAATGCTTTGAACTATTAAATCATTCTGAATTGCGTTGATCCCTTGCAAATCGCCTTTTCCTTTCTCGGTAGCGACTATCTGCTGGTATAAAGCAGCTGAAGCTAGGCGCTTTTGTTTAGCCTCAAGCAAACGGCTGGAAATCATATCGACTTCTTGTGACGCCATGCCGTCATTCTGTCTACTGCTACCAATTATATCCTCGCGCTCCTTAAACTCTTGCAGTTCAAACTCAGCTTGTTTGAGGTCAGCATTAACCACGGCGAGTCGGTTCAACAACCATTCTTCGGAGGCTTCAGTTGACTTTCTTTGGTTCGATTCGACCGATTCAATATATTCAGCTGCAAGCGCATTTGTAATGTCAGCGGCCAATTGGGGGTCAGGCAAATCTAAAGAAATCGTCATCAAATACGAGTCCTTTGCAGAATCTATATCAATCTTGTTTCGGAGCGTATATGCAATCAAACGCTTTCTATTTTCGGCACTTGGTTTAGAACCACCCAAACCGACCTTTTGTTTTAATTTGCTTAAAACACTTACCTTTGTGCCTGAAAAATATGGGCTCTTATCTAACTCTAAACGTTCCACAACATTAGCCAATAATACACGCGAACGCATAATGCCTATTTGTGTAGACTGGAAAGCGGGGTCACGCCGATCAAGAAATAACTCCCTTAAATTGAATACGGCAGTCGACTTAGGTGCTACATGCAACAGCGTTGTGGCTCGATATTGTGACTCAAGGGTCAGCGAGTACAAAAACGTTAACCCACCAACGAGCAACGCCATAAAAATCGATTTTTTATAATTTTTCTTAAAAACCGTTTTTAGAATCTGCCAATAATATGGTAGATCCATCGCCGACGAGTTGTAATAATCATTCATTGTCTATGCTGACTGGATCGTCAAAGATCCAATTTCCGACCTTGTTTAGAGGCATAAATTTAAAAAATTGGTTTAAGTGCAACTAATCAAGAGTCGGGGCATTATTTAGAAACCCCGAGGTAAAACAGTCACCACATCACCGGGGAATACCGATGAATCTAAACTAAGAAGGTCGTCATCTTGTTTTTGTTCACGGTCAATTTTAAAGCGCTTGCCATTACTCCACTCAGTCACACCACCCGCTAAATTGATTGCTTTTCTGAGAGTGAGATTAGGCTCGAACGGGTAGTTTCCGGGATTTCTAACTTCACCACCAATTGAGAATGGTCGATACTCGACCACGGACACCGCGATATTGGGTTTAACTAGAACACGCCCTTTTAGGCCTTTGGTTAACTCATTTTCCAGTTCGGAAGTACTTTTCCCTTTAATTTTGATTTCCCCTAAATAAGGGTAAGAAATTATTCCCGCGTTATCGACTGTTAGTTCAAAAGACATATCTGGCTCTTCGAATACCAGAATTTTTATCTTGTCGCCTGCACCGAGTTTATAATTTGAGTCTAATTGAGAAGACGCCACTCCACTGAAAACGAAGACTACCGTCAAACACAATAAACTACGTCTTAAAACAAACAAAACACAAGACATTAGCGAAAATATTATAGTCATCCCAAACAGATTAAAGGCTCAATGAATATGACAGGTATAGCGTGTTAACGCCATAGTCGAATTGTGGCAAATTGGAATTTTTGTCTTCGCGCTCGAAATCTAAAGCCCATTCTGAGTAGCGCCCTGAACGATATAAAATACCAAACCTAAAAGACTCATAATCATCGTCACGCTGAACGCTACCGAAATCAACTGAGCCAATAGTTAGTCCGCCTGAGGCGCTTACTTTTTTGGAGAGCTCCCGAACCCACTCTATCGAAACTTGATCTACGTCTTGAAATAAACCAGTCCCAGCTTGCTCAAACGGCCTTGAAAAACTTTCCAACGTGACTTTATCTCTAGGAGTTGGCGTCCACTCCAGTTGCGCATTCCATGAAGTGAATGATTCGGGGTCTTCAAAGCTATCAAACTCTTTATCGACCTTACCAACACTCACTTCACCCGATGTTAGGCGGCTCAGCCGCCAATGAACGCCAATCAAAAATGACTGCTCGGTATTATCTAAACTTACACCAAGACGTCGAGTCACTGAATCGTACTTGTAATCACTGTAGCCCAAGTCAACGAAGACCTTGGTCGCCACAGAATATTGATAGCCTAATCTTGCTGACAAATTATCTAGCTTATAATCACGACCCTGATTTATAAGTTCAAAATTATCAAACCCTAAATCTGTAAAGTTATAACTTAGCTCCAAACTGGGACCAACTTTATAGCTTCCGATACCATAACTTAAAGAAAGGTCTTTGCGCGTAAAATCAGTTGCTCCTTTAACACTGCCGTTAGACCCTTCGGTTATATCCGTTCCCCGAACCGTACTGCCATCCTCAAAGCTCAAGCCAATACCAAATTCACTAATATCATTGAGTTTTCGTAAATAATCGCCAGAGAGCTTGCTGGATAAATAATTGTCATCACGGCTATCGAAAAAAACCACACCGTTACCTTCGTATCCAAATGCAATTCTTTGCTCATTAGTTTCTCTAATAGCTTGAACTATAGGTTGGATACTAAAAATCCCAGTACTTGTTTCGTCGCTTGAACCGCGAAAAACATTGTTCCCATATCCTAAAGAACTAGTTATCTGTGCATCAACTTCCGTCGCTCCGATTTTATGAGGTTTGCTTTCGAGAGCAGTGACGTCTGTTGTTAAAAGCAAACTCGTCATTACTGCAGAAGCAATAAGCGTGGATCGTGACGCAGGTATAGTTTTCATAGTTTTTCTTAAGTTGAAGCTAATAAAATTAGTATTAGTAAAGATCAATTGTTCAATTCAATATGCCACTGTGTGTGGGATACACATGGATAAAGAGACACTTGACCTTCGCCCCCCTACTGTCTCGACAATCATAATAAACGCAAAACGCTATTTTCAAACGTATTGCCGTTTCAATGAGGCCAGTTGATATCAACAAAATTTATTTTAGAAAAAATCAAGCTACTCAAATGAAAGAGCCTGCTCTCAACACAATAAATGAATTTCAGAACACTTTAAGTTCGAAACGCATAACAAATGACGATAAGTCACTTTTCTGATACTCTAATATAGTGATATAGTGTTTGCAATGTCTATTAACTATTCTAGTTTAGAAGTTAAAGATCCTTTGCGGAATAAAGTATTTAACGGATGTTGACCGCCTGATTAAATGTAAAACTTGGAGTTTTTCATATGCGACTAAATTTTCAAAAGACTGTTAACTTCTCAGTCGTTCTCACTACAACTCTTTTATTATTAACTTCGGCAAGTTCAGCTTTTGGTAATAGCCGTGCGGCATCTATTGAAAGTTTGATCGGCTATGTTACTGCCACCAACTCAAACGGTGAAGTTAAAAGGTTAACCGACAGCGACACTCTTAACGAAGGCGATGTACTCAACACTGGCTCAGCATCCTCTATTTCTATCACTCTAGCAAACGGTGACCTAATCCAGCTAGGTGAACTCGACACTTACACTGTTGGCGCTGCGGATGATACGAAAAACAAGGGAGGCTCGTTCGCACAACGTTCTTTAAACAAAAAGTCACCGACACTATCAACGGCGATCAGCGCCGGCGGTGGAGTTGCTGTACCAACCACTCCTGCGCCAGGCGGTTCTCCAAGCAATTAGTATATAGAGCTCGCCATCAACAGACCCAGCCTAAAGGGATAGATCGAAAACTTGTTGGCCAACGATATGAATGTTTAAAATATTTTGGCAGAACGACTAAAAAGAACCTCTTTACGAGGTTCTTTTTTTTTACCAGCTGGCACTGATAGACTCTACGAGACCTTTCGCTGAACCCAAGCCACTAAACAACATTGGAGCGACAAAGCCTCTTGCCAATCAGAAATACTAATTCCAGTGTCACACTGGCCATAACATTGATCCTCACATTCAGTCTTTGTTTAGTTAAGGCCGGAGCGCCAACGTGGGTGGCACTATTTTGGACTGCAATGTGTGCAATTACTGTTCCCATAGCTATGTACAGCAGCCCGTCGTTACGCACCGATTTGGCAAACACAAGAAAAAATTTGGGTGCTTTTCTACCCGCTATTTACTTGATTCTTTTTCAGCTCTGGAGCTTACTTCAATTTAGCCTACTCTCTGTCGATAAAACAGCTAGCTTAAACCAAAGCATGATCGGTATGGGATTCACACTATTGCTTACGCTTTGGTTCTTCAATATCCGCCTAAATAAAGCCATGACTGCGCTATATGCTTGCATAGTCACATTCACGACCATTCAAGCTGGCTATGGAATTTGGGTATTTTTAAGCGAAGCGAACCTATTGCTCTGGATGCCTAAGCTTCATTACCTTGATCGCCCCACGGGCTTCTTTGTAAACTCAAACCATTTTGCCTCCTACGTGGTTTTAGCTATCATAGTGTGCTTATCACACTCTCTCGCCAAGGCACATCGGCAACATCACCAAAATATTTTTGCAACCTTATCTGATGCCATTTATAGCCCAAAGCTCATCATTCTAGGCTTTTTGCTTATTACTTTAATACTCACGAAATCGATCGGAGCTCTTGTCGCTTTGAGTGTTGTTTTTAGCATAATGACATTAAACGTTATACGGAAATCACGACACAAGAAATCAATTTCCTTCGGACTCGCTTCTCTGGTCTTAATTGCCATAGCCATCTTATTGACCTTAGATTACAGTATTATTGAAGATGAAATTTCAGGCTTTGAGCACACCTTTTTACGACGAGTCGAACTTAGCAAAGCGGGTTTTGCCATGCTTAAAAACAACTGGCTATTTGGAATTGGCGGAGGTTCTTTTTACTCGCAGTTTTCGCAATACCGCACACTTGAGATTGGCAATACGTATTATAATTATGCCCATAACGATTTCTTACAATTTTGGATTGAGTACGGACTACTAGGTGTCTCTTTACTAACGTTGTTTATAATCACAATCGTCCGTGACAATTTAAGAGTACTCGCAGACCGCACCACAACAATGAAAAAAACCTTCGCCTATGCCAGCTTGTACAGCATTATAAGCGTGGCTATACATTCTTTAGTTGATTTCCCGTTACACATGCCTGGCTTTGCTGCTCTCTTTCTAGTTATTATTTCAATCAACAGCCTGAGCTTTATGCATGAAGCGCTATTCTTTGATGTCCACGAGCAACAAAGTTAAAACGGTCTTTGCCTCTGTCGGCTCGCGTTTTTCGATGGACCGAATGCTGAGCAGCCTTGAACAAGTAGTTGACAGACACCCTGACATTCGGGTCAAGGCACAAGCTGGAAACACTCCTTACACGTCGTCCACGATCGAATTAATACCCAACTTAAGTACCGATCAATTCGAACTCGCCGTGACGGATTGTGACGTTTTTGTGAGTCATGCCGGAATGGGCAACATACTATTAGCCGCACAACTAAAAAAGCCGCTGATAATTATGCCAAGACGTGTGAGTTTCGGTGAGCATATAAGCGATCACCAAGTTGGTACAGCGCAGGCATTGACACACCGAGCAGGGGTTGTAGTTGCTGACAACGCCGAGGAACTTGAGTTGGCCATATTGGCTATACTGAATTCGTCAACAGGCGGACCAGCCACATCAGTGCAAATAAATGATTCAAGAGGAGAGCTCATATCGTCTCTTAGAGCATTCATAGATAATGACTAGTATTGATAATGACTGAGCGTGATAGAACAAAGATGACGCTGCTGGTCGTGATCGTCAATTACTTTTCAGCTAATTTGATCGAAAAACTGGTCCAACAAATCAATACTCAGGATCTTGATGAGGGCTTCAATGCCCGTGTGGTTTGTGTGGATAATAGTGTTAATAAAGATCAACGCTTAGCATTAAAAAAAATAAAAGATACCTCTAGCATTCGAGTTAATCTGATCTTTAGTTCGTGCAATGTGGGATTTGGAAATGCTATCAATGCTGGCTTGCACAATCAATCATTTGATTTCGCTTGTTTCATTAATCCCGATGTAACACTGCAGCCGGATACGCTATCTCTGTTACTAGATCATGCGTCGAGCAATCCTCACCAAGGCATCTGGGGCGGGCTTACGGTAGACCGACACTTTCAAGCTGATTATCGACATGCCTGGCGAGAGCCGTCGCTAACCAATACCTTTGCATGGGCCACGGGCCTCAAGAAATTTATTCGCTCGCCCAATTGGCAAAATAGTTATCAACACCATGTAAGCAATCAAGCTCAACCCTATTATGTAGATTGCGTATCAGGGTGTTGCTTAATGATATCGAACTCAGCATGGCAGGCAACTCAAGGCTTTGACCCTGATTTTTTTCTCTATTCTGAAGAGATAGATTTGTGTCGCAGAGCACGAGCTTTAGGTTATCAACCTACCGTAATACCTCGAGCGAAGCTGACTCATTCAACACATTCAAACGAAGAATCCGCACACAGAGTCGTCATTATATTTTTAGCGAAAATACAGTATATAGACAAACATCACGGCCAGCTCTACACACTGTTATTTCGATTTTTTATTGCCATTGGCTCTTTTATACGAGCTGGCAAAACACTCATTCTGGGGCAGTTAAATTCAAGCCGCGAATGGTCAAGATTATCGATATTGAGCTTAGGTCTAACCAAGAACCAATTAAGCCGTGAAAAATCACAAACTGAAAGTGAATAGTTCCGCGTTATCATCAACAATGGCAACTGTGATTATTGCAGCGTGTAACGAAGCATCGATCATTCGCGATACATTGAGTGCACTTATCGAGGGTTGTGAAAATAGAGATTATCAAATATTGGTGATCTGTAACGGCTGTAGCGACGATACTGAGAAAATTATTCAGCAAGACTTTGCTGATGTCATCTGTGTCTCTCTAGAACAAGCATCAAAATCTTTAGCTATTCGCTTTGCTGAGTCTTTGTCTCCAGGATTCCCAAGATTATATCTCGATGCCGACATAATACTAGCGACCGCGGATGCTAAAGCTCTATTCGATGCCGGAACCAAACAGGAAGCTCCCGCATTGATTGTACCCAGCTCAACTATCATCACTCAGCAAAGCCAAATGGCAGTTAAGCGCTTTTATAAAGTGTGGTACAACACACCATTTGTTCAGCAACTTGGCTATGGCGCTGGGGCTTATTTGCTAAACCAGGCCGGTCGAAAACGATTCAATGAGTGGCCTCGTTTGATCGCCGATGATGGTTTTGTTCGAAGTCAATTCAACACATCTGAAATACACATCCTGCATTCTTTAAAAGTTATAGTAAAAGCACCGCTTACTACCAGCATATTAATTAAAGTAAAAGCACGTTCAAAACTCGGGAATTTGGAACTAAAGCAATTTTTAAATGACCACCAATTTGAAGACCGCCATATCCTGGTTCCCAAAAAAACAACCGAGAGTGAATTGGAAACTGATAGCATGGCAACAGCACCAATAAACGCCATCGATATACTGATTTACAAGTTGGTAAATATTGCTGCGTTACTGTTGGCAAGGTGGCAATTCTTTACAGGTAATGACTCATGGGCCAAAGACAACAGCAACCGCTAATTGGCAGCCTATTTATTGTTGGGGTCTCGACTATATTGGCGTTAAGCCACTTTACGTCGGACCTGCATTCACCTGCTCTGTTTATTTTCAAGGCCGCTTTGCAGCCAATCACAGTCGCCACACTCCTCTGCTTTGGTATCTACGCTGCCTGGAGAAAACACAAATGGTTATACTCGGCGCTGTGCTATGCACTATTTATCAATCTAATATTTATAGCCCCTAATTTCCGCATTAGCGACACTCTAGACCAAAAAGACGCTGTTAGTTCATTGACCATTGCCACGTTCAGCACATTAACCAGAACCAGCAATACCTCGGACATCATCAAGTTCGCCAGATCAGAGGCTCCTGATCTTTTATGCTTACAAGAAGTGGCACAAAAAGATCGGAAACTTATTGCTGAGCAATTGAATAAGTTATATCCACATAAAACACAGAACACGAATAACCAGCTGACCTTGAGCCGTTTCCCGCTAAGGTCTATTAAGGACGTAGGCTACTTTCAAGCAAGCTTACTTAGCCATCCTAAATTTGGCCCGATACGAGTCATTAACGCTCACATGCATCGCCCATATTTGTCGGACGGCATTGCCGAGAGTTGGCAAGAGCTGTTCAAGTTTATCGACGATTCTTCAGCGGCCATTATATGTGGAGACCTCAATATCACTCCAAATAACTCCTTGTATGACTTATTAATTTCTCGCTACGGCTTTAATGATTCAATTATCAGTGGCTATGGGTTCACTTACCCAAATGCGCAACGTAGGTCAGCTATCCTCGGCACGTTGATTAGAATAGATTATATTTTAGGCCGTGCATTTATACCCATTCATACCCAGACCGTGAATGCATCGAATTTAAGTGATCATCGCGCGGTAGTAAGCGAATTAATTTTTGACGTTAATCGACAAAGCTCTCCATGACTAAAGCGAACATTAATACTAAAAAAGTTCTTGCGGTCGCCTCTGGTGGCGGCCACTGGGTTCAACTATCTTTATTAAGTGAGTCTTTCAAGCATTGTGATATTCACTATGTGACGACTGATCTCAACCTAAGTGCGATCGAATCTCAAACAGATCTCAGCGTGGTTATCGATGCCGATCTGTCGCAAAAAGTCAGGTTAATTCCGTTAAGCATACAAATGGCAGCCCTAATCATTAGGAAAAGGCCTGATTACATTATCTCCACCGGCGCGGCACCAGGTTTCTTTGCTGTATTGTTTGGTCAGCTAATCGGTGCTAAAACCATTTGGGTCGACAGCATGGCAAATCATTCCAAATTGTCCGTTTCAGGAAAGTATGCCAGTAAATTTTGTGACCTATGCCTTACTCAATGGCCGCACCTTGCAGATAATAAACGGGTTAAATACTCAGGCAGCTTACTATAAGCCCGAAGGTTTTAACTATTTCTTCAGCAAGGCAATGAGTCGAATTAGCCAAGCCACAGGAAACCATATTAGCGCAAGCGGAAAAAGTAATCTAAATATCCATGTACACATACGTGAATAAACAACGTTGTGAACGGCAGGCTTGCGACCGGCTTGCCATTAACTGAAATAAATTCGACCTTAGCCAATAACGCGTGAGTTTCTACTGGAATGGTAAAGCTGTCAGCTATGCGCCAGTGTAAGTCGATATATTCCACGCCCAACGACTTCTTTCTAAAACCGATATCACGCCACCGGAACCAATGCTCATAACTTTCGATAAAGCTAATAAGCTTGCTAATATCGCACGGCTCTCGCTGTTGGTAATCAGCTGATATAATAGTGTCAGAGGCAAGCCTGAGTGAGCTGGACTCAACCAATATATCTATATCACAGGAGTGGCGGTTGTCTACAAAACCTTTATAAAAGAGCTTCTGTCATTCTATCTGCGCCAATAAGCCTCTTATACCTATCGACAAACAGTGTACGTTGGTGTAATAGTTATTGCACAAAGATGTCCTCATACTAATAATAATCTTGTAGATAGACATGAGTATTTTCACATTCATTTTCACCCTGTGAGTAAGCGTCCACGACATACTCAAAGGCATATGCAATTTCGTCATCTCGCTCCAAATAGGTTGTTCCAATTTCTTGATATATTGGCGATTGTCTTGTGCGCGGTGATCATGTATAGAATTCGAAATAATTTTTGGTTGCCAAAAGGCGATTACCAATTATTGTTATTAGTCATTATCTTCGTCACTCTCTACGTGTTTTCTTGGTGGGGGGTCTATAAAACCGAGCATGGACGCTGGCTATACAAGTCTCTTAGCAATTTAACAACGGCTTGGGTCATCGTGGCATTGTGCTTGGGTATGATTACCTTCTTCACAAAATCGGGAGAAACCTTCTCACGCCTATGGGTATTGATGACATTTACCAGTACCTACATCGTCATGATTAGTGCTCGCTTATTTGCTTGGAGCTACTCGCAAGCACAACAAAAAGGGGCACAGAACCGACGTAATGTCGTTATCATCGGTGCTGGGCAATTGGGTAGAAACGCTTGTGACGCCATTATCGAGGAGCGTTGGGCCGGACTAAAGGTAGTCGCCTTGTTCGATGATGATATTAACCTTGAAAATACACGTTATCGTGACGTTGAAATTGTTGGGCCGATTTCTCAAGCTATCGACTTTATTGAGGATCGACGCCAAGCTCCCGAGGCCGCCATAAAGGAAGTTTGGATTGCATTACCATTAACGTCGGCCGAAAAAATCGAACATCTACAGACGAGTCTGCAAAACACCGCGACTAATGTGTTTTTAGTGCCTGATTTATTCGGCGCAAGTTTCACTCAATATTCGCTGGTAGAGTCCGCAGGCATCATGATGATAAACCTATCAGCAACGCCAATGATTGGTGGATCAGATCGATTGAAGCGAATAGAAGACTTGTTTCTATCCAGCATAATGGGACTAGTGTTAAGCCCAGTCTTTGTGATAACGGCTTTGGCGATTAAACTGGAATCTAGTGGACCGGTATTTTTCAAGCAGCGGCGTTACGGTCTGGACGGTAAAGAAATCATCGTCTGGAAATTTCGTTCAATGACAGTAGCTGAAGATGGCGATGATGTTCCACAGGCCAGTCGCTGTGATTCTCGTATTACCAAAGTAGGAGCGGTAATTCGCAAATACTCGATTGATGAACTTCCTCAGTTGATAAATGTATTCAATGGAAGCATGTCTTTAGTTGGACCTCGTCCTCATGCTGTCGCGCACAATGAATATTATCGCGATAAAGTTCATGGCTATATGGCACGTCACAAAATTCGTCCTGGCATTACAGGTTGGGCTCAAATTAATGGTTGTCGCGGTGAAACTGAAGTCATCGAAAAGATGCAAAGGCGCTTAAGGTATGACTTAGAATATATTCAGAACTGGTCTATTGCTTTGGATATACGCATTCTGTTTAAAACTCTGCATACTATTTTTACAGATAAAAATGCGTACTAAAAGAATTTAGACTATTGCGTTAAATAATGGCGCATACATAGACTTTGAGCTACTTTTATATGAGACTGCGCACGTTTCGTAGACTAGACTAAGACAATCCGGTTTTGGACATGCTCAATCGTGGCTTCATTGTGAGCAATAATCAAAATAGTAAGCTGGCCATCTAAAGCCACCAGTGCATCGCGTATTAATTGTTCATTTTTATTATCAAGGGCACTGGTCGCCTCATCTAAAATTAGCACATCCGGATCGGATAGCAGCGCTCGTGCTAATGCCAAACGTTGACGCTCACCACCAGACAGCTTAATACCTCGGTCGCCAATAATCGTCTCCAAGCCATGAGGAAGAGATCTAACAAATCCGTCCGCTGCCGCCAATTTTAAAGCTCGCCACAAATCATCGTCAGAACATACTTTGCCATTCGTCACCCAGTCCAAATTTGCTCTGACGGTGTCATGAAACAAAAATACTTCCTGAGTTACATAGGCTACTTTGGGTCGCCATGCGAGGCGGTTATCATCACTCAATAGCACATCATCAATCCATATTTCACCAGATGTCTGAGGCAATAGTCCAGATAGAATATCAGCCAACGTTGACTTGCCAGCTCCCGACCGACCAACAATAGCAACAGTCTCGTTGCACTGAATACATGCGTCTATACCGCTAAATGCGTAGACGCTCTTATCGGCATATTGATAAGAAAGCCCTTTAATTTCGATTTTCTTTCTAAATGTCGGCGCATCATGGCTACTAGTAATATTAAATTTCTCAGACCACTGATTTAATTCTGCTAACCTTCGCATCAGATCCTCAAAAGTAGGAGCCTGATGGATCAAGCGCTGAATGGTATTTTGAATACCTGAAACTTGCGGCATTAAGCGCGAAAAAATAAACAGTATCACCAGCAAGTTTGCGATAGGCAGATTTAGCCATTGAAATGAACTATAAAAAAGCACAGTAAATATAACCGCAGCACCTACCAAATTTACCCAGCGAGTAAGCGCGTTGAACTTCGCCAAGCGTACTAGTTGAGATTCGAGCACGGTATTGCTGCGCATCATACGAGCCAAATATTGCTCTTCTGCCGCAAAGCTTTTGATGATCTTCAAACTATTAACGTTGTCGTAAATACTTCGTTGAATATCAATATTGGCACTCAGGCCAACGCCACCACTTTTGTGTATGCGTTTATTGATTGGCAGTAACGCCGCTGCTAACAACAGAGCACATAAAAGAGCCAGGGCCGTCAATTCAACCGAAACCAACATAGCAAAAACCACATAGACACAAACAAGAATCAAACTGCTTATCAAGCTCAGCAAGGAATTCAAACAACTCCCGACGCGGTTAATTTGTCCAGTCAATAAACGTATAAAGTCAGATAAATATTGCCCATTAATGTATTGCCATTGGGCATAAAACAACGATCTATTAACTTCATTACGCAAATCAATAATGAATGACTGCGTTAACGCCGTAGTGACAACTGAGCTTACAAAGCTCAAACTAGCCATAAATATAATTACAACTAAATACAAGCATAAAACCAATGCGAAGTTAAGCTGTACCCCCACGCTCTCGCTAAAATCAACAATGTATTTAACCGCGCCTGAATTTGTAGAGTTGTCGCCTACGTCGATGCCCACCGAAGCCAACAAGGGGATGATCAAGATAATACTAATTCCCGAGCTAACACTATTTAATAGCATCAACAATAATGCACCTAGAAACTTAATTGGTGAAAACCGAAGACAGCGTAAAATTAATGGCTTAAGAGTTAATAAAAAGATGTGCTCTCCTGAAGTGACTTACAAGTTAACTTCATAAAGTGTAATTAAAACGCACTGCTTTTACTATGCAATTACCCTACTAGGTTCGGCCAACTCATCTGCCTAGAGAAAGCAATGGCTCATAACGTCTCGGACACTATAAAACTGTAATAGCTAGTAAATTTTTTTAAGTCAAATATCATACTACCTTTAGTCAATTATAAAACGGCGTCGATTGTGTATAAGGTCACCAATGCACATCAAACTAACCATGGTAAACAGCATCGGCAAGCGAGATACCCAAAATAGTGTTTGCCGACTACTTTTCGCTCACCTGCATTTGCAGCTTTTAATATTCTTCCTTTATTTTGCTAAATCCTATTCCGCTATTGAACAATACCGATCAGCTACCGCGATTCATATTTTAATAACTAGTTGGTGCTGGTATTTAATCGGTAACCATCGCAGTCAATGTCACCATATCCAATACTCTGCATAAACACTTTTAGATTATCGCCAGAGTCATATTGAAAATATACACAATGATCAAAAACAATCGATAGCAAGGCCCGTTTTCGTTCATAGTCAAATAACCAGGAGTCTGATTCTACATAACGGTATGAGTCCAATTGTTCAGAGAATGTGATCCCTTGAAGAGTTAAATGCTGAGCATAAGAATTCTTAAAAGACTCTACATCTCGGAAACAACAAACAACTTGTACTTGGTCTGAATATTGAGAAAAAAGCCCCTTCAAAGACTCATATTCGGAGACTGAATTTAACAAATATAAACCTTCATTTGACCATAAGACTGTCGTACATTTACGAGCCAATGCTTGTCGATAAACTTTTTCTATACCCGTGCGAATGTCTATTTTTAATTTATTGAGATATGCATGACCCCTTGCAGCGATAATTTCATCTTTTTTTGGTGAATATCTGTTATCAGCTAGAGCATATAGGTTAAGTACATAATGAGATTTATGAGTATGTCCGGCTACTTTCGACGGCACATATAGACCTTTTTTTAAGAGACGTTTTTTATTATCTCTTAAAAAATACTGTAACGATGTTGTACCAGTTCGATGCTGACCGATATGAACTATTGTTTTCAATGGTCTATGCGCCTATGTTTAAAAAAGTAGTGTTTACTAGTAAGACGATTGTAGGCGACCGCCCTCTAATTTAACAACCTTGTCACAAATAGTTTCAATAATCGACGTATCGTGCTGTACAAGTAAAATTGATGTCCCATTAAGCTTTAACTCAAGCATTCTCTGCATAATCCGGCAACGAAAACTCTCATCCCCCACTGCAAGTATTTCATCGGCAAGAATAAGATCGGGGCGAACGCTGCTAACAATACTGAATGCTAGTCTAACTTTCATTCCTGTTGAGTAATTCTTAACCTTGTTACCTATAAACGCTCCGATTTCAGCAAAGTCAACAATCGCATCGAACTGCAGCTTCAGCTCTTGGTGTTTAATTCCGATCAATGCCCCATAAACAAAAATATTGTCTTTACCGGTTAGCTCCTCGTGAAATCCAGCTCCCAGCCCCAATAGTGGGGCAATTTTGCCATCAACATTTACATGCCCCAAAGTTGGCGTAGTAATACCGCTTATTATTTTTAGTAAGGTTGACTTCCCTGCCCCATTTGAGCCAGTCAGGCCAATACAACAGCCCTTCTGCATTGAAAATGAGACATCTTTTAATGGCCAAAACTGATTTTTCTTTCCAGAGACAGGGTCAGTGCGCCAGTACATTTTACCGATAGAATCCACTTCCAAAATTACTGCCTTATCTTTGCTCATAGTCGGTCTGCCAAATGAATATCTTCCATGCGGAACCAGACAAAACCAACAATAAAGACAATAGCTGAATACAGCGTATAAAAAACTACTGTCATAGTTTCACCGCTGTCAGTGAATATCCCAGATCTGAAAATATATAAAATGCCAGCTATTGGGTTCCACTCTAATACTGTTTGAATGGTTTCATTTTCTATTGCAAAAAAGGGGTTGTAAACAATAGGTGAACTAAAAAAAAGTGATTGAATCAGAAAGGGATAAAACATTTGAAAGCTTTTAAAACGAACATATATCACTGAAAATGCAAGGTAAATACCTGTCGAAACAAGTATGAAGTTTATTATGCCGAGTACCGAATAAACAATGAAGGCAAACCAGTTCAGCTCTAAATCAGAAATTAAGACACAACAAACGAACACCGTAAAAGCAATAAAAAAATCAATCAGCTTGGATGCTAAAAAAGTAAGTGGCAATAAAAACCGAGGAAAATAAATTTGCTTGACCATGTCAGCATGCTGCAGAAAACTTGGGTATGCCTGCGATAAGCCTCCGACAAACGTATGCCAAAAAATGATTCCAGAAAGGACATAGATAAAGTAATGTGGAATATCTACACCAACTCGCTTGTTAAGGACTATGTAAAAAATACTAGCCATCAATAATGGGCTGACAACGTTCCAGCAGAAAACCAATAAAGGAGAATGGTAATACAGACGCAAGTTTCTCCAAGAAAGAATCAAAAACGTTTCCCAATAGTAAGGAATCAACTTTATATCTTCGACTAAGCTTGGCTTACTTGATACTGAACGTTTCATCTAGAAGCCTCAACATTAGTAGGTATGAATCAAATTTTCTTGTGCTATTTTTCTAAAGATGGCTATAAAATCAGCTAAAGGAATATGTGATACGATCGGAGATAGTTTCTGGTACAAATACTCAGGGTGACTCATCATATAAGGGAACTGTATGAAGGTTACCGGGATATGATATTGAGATACTTGAAGCAATAAGCCAAACAATTTTTCGATTAGTATTGCTTCCTGCACACCCTTAGTGTGAGAGTGCGTACCTAGGAGTCCGCCAGGGATCAGATATGGTTTTGTTATAAAACATAACTTTTCTTTAAACGACATCCTTTTAATATGTTCTTTTTCATTATGTCTTCTACTAGCTGCGACCGAATTAATATCTCTTATTGGAATAAATATATGTTCAATAAAGAGATCTTCTCTGGCAAAAATTTCTTCAGCGTAATCACAGAAGGATGGATCTTTGGCAATATAGGGGCAAAAATCAGACCCTATTTGATATTCCAAACCCGCATTAGCGTGCTGGTAACTATTATCAACTAGCGTGTCGGGAGTAAAACCTGTGTCGAGGCCAAAATGCGTAAATAGCTCAATCAAGAAGGTCGTCCCAGCTCTTCCCGTTCCGGTTACAACCACATGATTTTTCTTATTGCTCATTATTGTCATTTAACGACCGAACGATCTCAAAACGTCGCGTTATGGTATCGAGTAATTCAACATAAAGTTCAGCCGCGATTTTACCATTAGCTGATAAATTAGGGTGGCCTGCCGAGTCCATAACAAGGTCTTCTACTTCACTCCCATTAAATATTGATGTTAAATCTATAAATTCGTAGCCAATGCTCTCAGCAATCACAGCGTGGTTATATCGAACATCAGTATGGCCCGTTCGAAGCTCGGGCATACTCACAACCACCGGGAAAATATCATTATCAACGGAAACAGCATAAATATCACTGTAAGCTTCATGAAAAAGACGCTCTCTAAACTGCTCAAGCTCAAACATTAATTCAGTAAAGGTCTTTCTTTGTAATGATTGAATCGACGTGTATATTTCTCCTACCACACCATTAAAATCCTGAGAATAATCGTACTCCTGAAACCCATTCACAATATTTAGCCATTCATGTTCGTCGTGATCAAAAATGACCACCATATGTGGCTTAAAACTAAGTATGTGGTTATTTAGAGCGTAACGATGGTTAAGGATGTTTCTGGAAGGAACAGAAAAATTAAGAATTTCAATATTAGTATATTGAGACTTTGAAAATATAGCTTCCTCGTTCAGTCGTGCTTCAATTAATTTGTCTAAGCCTTGCTCGACGGGAATGGCCCACCCCATCTCTATAGAGCCACCTAAAAAAGCGACTCGATAAGTGTCATCTGGCGCTAGCAGACTATATTCTTTATCGTACATACCCCATTTGTTGATGGATACGTCAATGCCTTGTAGTGTCATCTGAGAAGATGGTGTGAATACTCTCTTAAGTGCGTCTTCGCTAGCTACTAAAATTTCCTTACTGTATAAGCCCTTTTGAAACATTTTCGACTTAGTCACGCTATCCCTCATGATCGGAGTCATTAGATCTCCTACAGTCAAAATATTGTCGTAATAACTAGCTATCTCACGCTGGCTGTCCTCCTTGGTCAGTACAAAATTGAAGATCCGATGGATATCGTTGCCCGCAAGCTGCTTATTCCAGTACACACTTAGCGTTTGCTGATTAAAAGCAACCACTAATATAAGCAGTAATACAATCGGAAGGTGATGGATCAACCTCTTATGCTTAGTGAAAGGCAAATGCTGAGCAAAATGATAGAGACAACCGCCCCCAACAACCATCAGAAATACAACAGCGCCCAACCCTAGCAAGCCAGACAGGGAAACTTGCATAGCGTTTTTCGTGAACTCAAACCATTGACTAAGACCTTCACTTATCCAGATGGACCATAACAGTGAGACTAATGAAAAAGTGAGACAGACTTTTGCCATCAATAAGATGGAGGTAGACAGCGAACTTGCAGGCCTTTTCACTTTAATCAAACTTTGGCAAGCAACCACACTCCCTAACACTCCCCAAAAAACAAGGTCTTTGCCCTGAACTTCGAATACCCCTGTCAACCAAAACGACTGATACTGATGAAATATCATGGTGGCAATAAAGGCTGCAATGGTAGAAATGAAAATAGCTCGCTTAGCACCATATGTTCTCAACATGAAATAAAGCGGATTAAAAAACAGCTTAGCAATAAACTCCTTCCAATAAATATTTAAGCGCCGCCAAAGATCTGAAAAGCTTGAAGCAAAAAAGTGGTTATTAAATACATCAGGTAATTTATAACCAAAAAGGTGTAAGACACCGACCGAAAAGTGAAAAATTCCAGCTAAACGTATAGTAAGCAAATAGGATAAGCTTATATAAACCATAAATGCTTGTGGCGAGTCCACGTCTGACTTCGATGGTATTAGGAAAGAGTAGATCAAGCGATACACAAAGAGATAAAGTACACCTTTAGCAATCAGGTACACCCCCCTCTGACAACGCTCGATATCAATTGAAGATAAGTAATTCCGTTGAAACAGTTTATAGTCAACTACAGGAAAAAGAGGAAAAATCACATTAGGCAGCATTAGAAAGTAGCTGACCTGAGTTGCGATGGGCACCGCTTCCTTTTGGTGCTTAAGCTCAAATAGAAGTAATAACATTCTGAACATAAACATGCTACTCAGAAGTATTAATGTCGAAGACGCTAGCCATTGAACGCCGAAACCGAACCTAATAACTCCAAGCCAAATGGCTATTCCCAACAGAATAAATTGACGCCATTTCAGGTGTATTGGCAAATTACAAACACCAATCATCGTCAGTGCAATAGCCAAGAAGATAAGTGTTTGCTGCCAAGCGAGCACAATAAGCAAGGCACCGATTGTAACCAGCACAAAAAACCATTGCCGATACGTGCTGGGAATGAAAAACCGCAATACAAATGCACCAATCACCAACAAGAACAAGAGTGGCAAATTAAACGCTGACTCCACATTAAAATGGTGGATAAATGCAGCGATAATAAGAAGCTGGAAAATCAGCAGTCCATATTGGCCAAGGTCAGCAACGTATGAATTAAAACCAGCAAAGGAATTATCAATGTTTGAATTAGCTTTGCTGTTCACCAAAACCTCATTGTATGTATAGAACCGGATTAGTGCAGCAGGAAGAGGGCTCAACCCTAGTGGTCTTTCTAAATGATTTCTAAGCCTATTTCAAGATATTTTCTTATTATCAATAGCAATGTGGATCATTCCTAGAGAGTGGTATATTAGCAAGTTATTTCTCGCCTTTTAAAACCGTGCCCTCGCTGGAACCAGTCATGTCAAAGCGATGAGTGTTAGCCTGAATTGAATTAGTCCTAAATTCGCGACAACTAGCACTGCTTTATCGAAGCAGAAATTTATTAGCATCTATAATTATAGGTAACGCCTTTGAATACCAGACCTCAAAGCAATAAAACAGATCGTAAAACCAATCTCTGCCGAATACTCAGCTTTGTCGGCCTCTATGCGATGATCACTTTTATAGGTCTTGAGCTCTCGTTGAGATTTCTTGGTTTTCAACCACATATGTCTCGAAAATCGCTTGAAGGACCGATCTATCATCAGGAAGATCTGGAGCTTGGGTGGAAATTCGCTCCGGGCCAGTATGACGTCCCAGTGAATAGATGGGGGCATTCAATGCATGCTAGCATCTTGCCAGAGGGCGGTCGAGCAACCACTAGCGAAGACCGGCCAGAGGGGTTAGAAAAACTAGTATTTATAGGTGGTTCCTTTACGTTTGGTAGCGGTCTGAATGATGATCAAGTCTTCACGTGGAAGCTTCAAAGCAGGTTCAAAAATTTAGATATTCGCAACCTCGGAGTGGGCGCTTACGGAACCTATCAATCACTAATAGTTTTAGAACAAGAGCTTAAAAAGGAAGATAAACCGAAAGCAGTCATCTATGGCTATATTGGCGCTCACCGCTTTCGCAATGTTGCCCACCCTCGATGGCTTCAATTAGTGCACTATAACAGTCGAAAAGTGCACCCCAAAACTCCTTATGTAACCTTGAACGACCTCGGTGAATATCAACGTCAAGTACCAATAGGGATGACGAAGATACCATTTAGCGAAAAGTTGGTTACCTTGTCAAAGGCTGAAACCCTCGTCAATAAATTGCTCGCCTACCGGCGAGTACAGAATATGAGCAAGCTAACTCAGATATTGGTGCTAGAAATGCAGCGACTGTGTCTTGAGAATGACGTAAAGTTTTATCTATCTGTATTTATCAAATCAAAAACCGATGACCCCATTACAGATAGTTTCATCGATGAAAATCAGATCAGTTATATCGATAGCCAAGTGCCTCTCACCCACAAAAACACAATCCGTGGTGATGGTCACCCAATTGAAGCAGTTCATGACATTTGGGCACAAAGAATCGGTGATAGATTGATACGAGATAACGTAGCCACTGACCAATCTTTTTAAATTGCAAAAGCACAAATTGAGCTAACAGAACAGTTGATATCAGAGGCACTCGCTAAGACAACAACCGTAGTCAAATAACCTGGGTTCATGCTAAATAAACAATCTAGTATAGAAGGAGGCCTTTTTGGACAGTAAAAAACGCTGCAGTCAATCATCGGGGGTCGAAAAAAATAGATCAATCTACTCGCACAGTTGGGATCACTTTTACTCTTCTGCCGATAACTCACTCCCTTTCTGGGAGAAAGCAATGACTGATGTAGATGCAATATTATTAAAGCAATATTTTAACCAATCATTGCCCGTTGTCGATTTTGGCTGCGGTTTTGGTAAACATACTCTCGCTCTGTCTGCTTTCTTTAATAAGGTGATAGGGGTCGATACATCACAGGTGGTAATCGATAAAAACAATCGGAACCCAATGTATTCGGATATTGAGTTCTCACAATTTGACGGAGTTAATGTGCCAGAAGCAGTTGCTTTGCACTCTAAACTAGGCGATTGCAATGTGTATGTAAAAGGCGTTTTACATCAAATACAAACTAGAGACCGAGAGTTTGTCGCCCAATCTTTAAAAACCTTATTAGGCCACGGTGGTGCCTTGTTTATACATGAAGTAGATAGAAAGTTTTTAAATGACCTTAAAAATCATAAATTTTCTGAACTACCTTACAAGTTGAGACAAACATTGGCAGGGAATCTACTTCCTTTGGGTATTGACCAACCTGAGATAGAAAAACTTTTTCTAGATGACGATCGCTACGAGTTATGTGACTACGGAAAACGATATATTAAAACTGAACTTCATCTCAAAACAGGGCAAAATATTTATGTTCCCTGTCTTTACTTTTGTATTGTAAAAAGGTGCAGCGACTAATTTATCGTTATTCCAATGTGCACACTCATTAAGAAAAATATACTCTATTTATCGACTGCAGTCATGGCTCCATAAAAAGTGCATAACTGACTTAGCGCTAACAATAATAATATATTGAGCTTATTGACTGCGCTGTATTTCTCTTTATGGCAAACAAAGCTGACTAACCGAAAATAAAAACGCATCGTAAAGGCGTTTTCTTGAATGCCCCATTCACGCAACTTGACCCTAAAATGGGCAGCGGCTTTCCCGTATTTTGAATGCAGTGAACAAAAAGAAGACAATGTTAACTCATGCGAATGCCAAACGAGTGCACTAGGAACGTATTCTAATTGATACCCATACTTAATCCAGCGTGCACAAAAAGCTCGGTCCTCTCCAGCCGATGTTGTAAATGATTCGTCAAAGCCACCTATATTAAAAAAACTTACTTTGTCCATTACAAAGTTATTTGAGGTAAAAAAATACCAAGGTGTTTCTTTAAAATAAGAGTAAAGATAGCTGACCAACAACTGACTCGCTTCCGAATAAGTATTGTTAGACAGTTTATTTTTGGTATAACCACCAAGCAATACGCCGCTTCTAAGCTTGACCGCCACGGCACGAATCCAGTTAACATCTGGCTCGCAATCATCGTCAAGAAAAGCTAAATATTCACCACTGGCTTGATATGCTCCAGCATTTCTCGCACTGGCTGGCCCTTTGTTACGAGCTTGCCGAATTAGTGTGATGTTTAATTTTGTCTCGAAACCAGCAACCACAGGTGATAGGTTATGAAGACCACCATCATCTACTATGATCACTTCCCATTGGCCATCATATTGTTGCAATGACAAAGCCGAGATACATTTCAGCAATGCTTGGGGGCGGTCAAAGGTAGGGATAATGACGGAAATCAACGCGCTACCTCTAGTTCAAATTCGTATAAAAATACGCCAGACGGTAGAGAATATTCCGTAAAACTTAAATAATTTGAATGCAACAATTTTTCGGTATAGGGAAAGTCAGTCACATAATAAAACTTAGACGAATCAAAGCCAGGAGCATCTAAGCGACGCAGTTTACTGGTGGAACTTTGAAAATAGTCTACTAATTTAATTGGCTCTTTTGGACTTCGGATTCTGAAAATATAGGCCCGAAGCTCTTCTTTAACCGCCATTTTCAATCCATGCCTGGACCACCCTCTATCGCTGCGCAATGAAAATATAACATTAGGACGCTTTAAAGTATGACGGTCAGTTTGACTAATATGTTCAACAATTTGTTTGAATGTCGCTATATTTGAACGCCCCTGTGTTAGGTGCGGCAACCCTGCATAGAGCGCCACCGCGGCAACAATGCTCAAACACCCTAAAAGAACGGTCTTTCTTGGTTGTTGCTGATTGCTACTTTGTAGAACTAAGGCTCCAGTCACGGCAATCAATACGCTAAAAAACACACTGCTTGTATTATGGGTCACAAACCAGCTTGGCAGAGATAACACCGCAAAGAATAAAGTTAAACCTACAAAGATAAAACTATCAAGATGCCTCGCCCTTAAGCGCAGACCGTTACGAACAACTCCGAGATAGGTCACACAGCCTACTAGTAGCAGGACCGGAATGGCCTCGTACAATACTCTTGCACTACTTTTTAGCACTAAATATGCACTGAGTTTAATGTTAGTGAGCAAGGGGAAAACAGACCATTGCCTGAGCTCTGCAAACAAAGGAACATTATCAAATACGGTTAGCAGCAGTTTCTGAAATAGCCATATTGAAGCAACCGACAACAGCAGTAAAAGACCCATTTGTCTAGCGGACAACGCATAATGTCGATACACCAACATGACGACCAAAGCCGGAATAACGAAGAACACAAACCACATGAAATTTAGTGTTGCAAATATGGCTATGAATACGATTAGAAAATAGAACTTAGGCTGTGCGGTGAAAATCAAAAAGCTCAGCAACCAAAATGGCAACAACCACATATCGGCAAAAATAATATTTCCGTAGGTAAGATGTTGTGGCAACACCACAAACAAGATTGTGCTTAAAACGGCGACATTAAAGTCGAACTCGGAGCGCAATAAGAAAGCAAAAAATAACACTGTCGTGCAAGCATACAATAAGGCAACAAGTAGCCTCGCGTTGTCGATACTATCTTTTCCAAGCAACTGATACCAAGCGGCAATTGCTTTAAATCCTAACGCCGGCCAATTGGGGTAAACATTGAAATCTCCATTATTGATATATCCCGGTTGGTTAACTTTTACTCCCAGATTAGGATCATAATAGGTTCGGCTTAATGCCACCCCCGTTGCACTCATCGCCATATCCGCATTGTGAGTGAACCCCTGTGGTTGAACCGCTATGGTGGTTACCATCGCACCAAGAAAAAGCGCGATTGCTGTCAAAAAAACAACGCTACACCGGCTATTTTTCAAAATAATCCTGTTCCGTATTTACTTCCCAGATATTATCTTTGCCGGTCTCACCTGTAAGGATATTTTTAACCGCCTCCATCGCTGTTAACATCGAATGATCTTGATTATTATATTTGTGCATACCGTTGCGCCCAACTAGAAACAAGTTGTCGAAGCGATCAAAGTACGCCTGAGCACTTTCTAAACTATTATAGGTTCCAACATAGGATGGGTAAGCTTTCGGCATTCTAACAACAACACCGTCGAGCTTCATGCTAGCATCAATCAAGCCTAGTACTTCTAGCTCCTTAGTAGCTAACTGAATTAAATCATTGTCAGCCATACTCCAGAGATCATCACCTTGCTGGCAGAAATATTCCGCACCAACCCATAGGTGGTTTTCATTTGCGACCATATTAGGACTCCAGTTGTGAAACAGCTGCAGCCGACCTAAGGTTACGCTGGAATCTTGAATATAAAGCCAGTTATCATCAATGCTGGAGATGTTGCTAAGATCACTGCCATCAATAAGTAGCCCGACAATCACGAAGTCTCGATATTCCAAATTGGTCGCGATGTCTTTGACCTCAAGAGGGAGACCGTCGCCGAAACTTTTCGCTAAATCACGAATTGCCATGCTCGAAATAATAAGATCACAATTGAGCTCATAAGTATCATTAGTGGCTTTGTTGACAACCGATACTTTATTTACCTGCCAGTCTTCAGAGAGCACTCCTTCAACCATGTGTTGGCAACGTATATCGACACCTTCACGACGACAGGCTTGTGCGACTTTATCCCACAGTTGCCCAGGTCCTTCTTCTGGGTACAGAAAGTACTCGGAAAGAGATCGCTCAGTACTACTGCTCATAAAGGCTTGACCGGCTGTATAGAAACGAGTCACTAAATAATGTTTAACGATACTTCTAAGCCCTAACCCTTGAACTCGTTGACGCCCCCATTGAGCATCGATATCGCAACAGGGCTTACCCCACACCTTTTGCGTATACGCTTTGAAAAAAGTCTTATAAAGCTCGTCTCCAAACCGGTTAATGTAAAAATCTTCTAAACTCTGTTCATTTTTTATAGGCTTAAATCGACGATAAATAATACTGAATAAAATCTTAACGCTCTTGACGACACCGATTTTCCAAAGAGTTGTGAAACTGAGCTTTAACGGGTACTCGAAGAATTTTTTATTGTAGTAAATTCTGGATTTACGTGGCCTAAGAAGCATTTTTGGCTCGTGCTCGCTCGCCGCTCTATCTACGGTGACCTTCTTAGTTTTCTTTTGGTAGGTAGTTAGAACTTCGCTACTAGCAGAGTCCAGGGGCAGAAAATGTTGCCACCAATTCAACACCGTATCGGACTTAGAAAAAAATCGATGACCACCAATGTCAATTTTATTGCCTTTGTAGTCGACAGTTTTACTAATACCGCCAACCTGCTGATCAGCCTCGAGCACGATAATATTATATTCAGAGCCCTGAATAGCTAACTCGTAAGCCGCCGTTAACCCAGCCGGACCCGCTCCAATAATGACTACCGTTTGCTTTTGTATCATCGTTTCGTAGCACGTATCAAACAGGCACTTCTACTGAACTGAATCAAACGATAATTGATAGCCGCATAGGCATAACCGAACACGGCACTAAGGTAATACAACCAATGCAAAAATACCGCTAGCGGTAGCTCATATAACGAAAAATGATGCGCTAAAAAAATATAAAAACGAGCCTGAAGCACTAAAATGGACACGATTAATATTGGAAATAATAACCACACAGCAGGCAACAGAGCACCGACAATTAGGCTAACAACAGCCAATACCAATAGTAGTGCTGATACTTTTTCTCTTGACTTGATATTCAGGTCGTCTTGCTTAACACTTTTAAATCGAAACAAAAGCTTGCTCCAAGGCACAGCTCTGCGAAAAATATCCGTGTGTATCATCTTCAACAGAATCCAAGATTTTAGGTGTTTAACTCTGAGCTCCTTATCGAGAGTGATATTTCCCTCCGCACTTATAAGACGATAGCCCAGCTCAATGTCTTCTACGCTGGGTTGTCTATAAACACAATCAAATCCACCTAAAGACCAAAACACCTCTTTGCGTATAGCACCAAAACCACTCCAAAATGTAGAAGCAACAGGGGATCCATGCAAATGAGTATAATGATGTAATAAATTTCTAAACTTAGAGACCAAGGACGGGTCACTAGGTTGGTCATCATACATACCAATTAGCGCGTCGCCAGAATCAAACTTATTAAACCATTGATCAACTTTATAAATACTGTCTTTTTGAATTGCAACATCGGCGTCAATGAAAAGTAACACCTCTCCGTTGGCATATTTTGCCCCTTGATTACGTGCAAAGGCAGGTCCTTTATTCTCAGCAAGCTCTATAATATATGAATCAATAGAGTTGATTTTTTTAAAGAAGCCGAGATCCTTCGCTATACCATCCAAAACGATAATCAATTCAGTACTATCTGGCATTACAGCATTTTCAATGGCCAGTAAGCATCGTTCAAATTTCTCATCAAGTCTATTTGATGGAATAACAATCGATATCATAATGTAAAGGGGTTGTTTCTGAGTTCACGACAACGATCACATGATCCAGTGTAAGTAGCGGCCTCTTGTAAATAAATCGAGTAAACGCTATTCACAAAGGGCTCCTCGGGATATTTCTTTTTGATCAATTAGCTGAAAAAAGCCTTCAATCTTTTTCTTACTGTTTAATATTTCCAAAGCCCGATTATATTTTTCTTGATTAGCAAAAAAATCACCCGCTAACAGAAAGTGTATCATCGCGTATGCCCCTTCTTGATCATCGAATGTCAGTGCTTGCTGTGCGTCGGAAAACCTGACAGCGTCAGGGTTATAATAAATGTTAATCATTTTCTCTATGAGAGTATAAGCCCCATCAATAGTACTATAGGCTTCTTTCAATGCTGATTTGTCATCATGATTTAGTTTTTTTACTAACGCTTGTGCGAGTAACTCTGCACTTTTCATCGCAAGATAAACCCCACTCGCAAACATAGGGTCCAAAAATGCTGACGCATCTCCTATCGCAGCGTAATGCTCGCCATATTTGTCAGTATTGGTATAAGAATAGTCCCCGTTGGTCTGTATTTCATTAAGAGTGTTTGCTTCATCGAGTATCTGTTTACCGAGTGTTGTTGTAAAAATTTCCTGTCGATAAAATTCAGCACACCACTCTTGACCAAACTCAGCAAGTTGTTTTTTTCTTGCTAAAAAATATGAGCTTTCAGTTACTACACCTACACTCAGCTTGCCTTCAGCGACTGGGATCATCCACAACCAGCCTTTCTTCTCACCTTCCAAATGAATAATCCTGAGGCCGCCTTTTCTTAAGGTCGCATCGAGATTAGCGTTACCCCACTGACACGACACAGCAATTCTTGGTGATAATTTACGATTAGGTTTTTTGCTTTTTTGGGTATTGCCAAGAAAGCAGTCTTGACCGGAAGCGTCAATTAAAAAACGCGCTTCGTAGCTATCGCCATCTTGTGTTTTCACCCAAACTTTTTGTGTTTCCTGATCTATTGAACTCGATACAACTCTTGTGTTTTGACAAACCACAACACCTTCTTTAACTGAGTTTTTCAGTAACATGTCATCAAAGCGACTTCGTTCAACATGAAAAGAGAGGCTTGACTCATCTCTAATTAAGTGTGCGAAGCACCAGTTTGAATGGCTACTATTATCTTCGCTAGAGAACGTAACACCAGGCTTTCTTGAAAAGTCCCTCTCCATTTGTTTCAGCACGCCTAGGTCCTCAAATAGATGATAGCAATACGGCAGCAAGGTTTCTCCGATGTGAAAGCGGGGAAAAACATCCCTCTCCAACACCAGGACTTTAAAACCAGCTCGCGAAAGATAGGTTGAAACAGTGCTACCCGCTGGGCCTCCCCCAACAACGATTACATCAAATGTTTTCTTCATTATCTGGTTACTCCCGAGTAACTTAAATTAGCTTCGAAATGATGTTTTTTTGCACTTCGGAGGTGCCTGAATAAATAGTACTGCCTAAAGCGTCTCTCATTACTCTCTCGGCTTCATGGTTATTGACGTATCCTTCTCCCGCATAAATTTGACAAATAATTAATGAAAAATCTTTGAACAATTCGCTCACACTCAGCTTAGTCATCGAGGCATCGAGTGCCATCCCTCTTTTTGATTTACCAAGCTTCCAGGCACTTTGATACGTCAACAATCTAGCCGCTTCTAAGCGCGTACGCAAATCTGACAATGCGTGACTGATGGCTTGATTCTGCCCAATGGGGACACCACTTGACATACGTCGTTTGGTAAATGAAACCGCTTTAGCTAGCATACGATTCATAACGCCCAAATGTGTCGCTCCTAAACAGACTCTCTCCCACTCCATGGAGCGATTAAAAACAGTTCCGCCTCCACCGACATTACCCAGTAGCGCAGAATGACTTACGATTAAGTTTTCAAAAACCACTTCCCCCATCTGACACGTTCGTGCCCCCATTTTATCGATAGGCTCAGAAACTTTAAAATTGTGCTCGGACTTATTCAAAATAAAACTGGAGATGCCACCAAAAAAGCCTTTGCTGTAATCAGTGCTTGCATAAGTCAGCAAAATATCGGCATGCGGCGCATTCGACACATAGGTCTTATGGCCGTTAAGTTCAAATTCGCGCGTTTCATCTCCGGCGCTTATATCTACTGCTGCAGTGGCGAGGTTAAAAACGTCGGACCCAGATGTTAATTCGGTCATTGCGTTAGCGGCAACCCAAGTACCATCACAAAGGTTAGGCAAGTAATGTTGGCGCTGCTCATCCGAACCAAAAATCCAAATGGGTACCACGGTTGCAAACAAATGTGCCGCAATAGCAAAGCAAAAACCACCGTCCTCACAACCCTCACCAAACGCTTCAAGGGCAACAACAGTCGTCAAGGGGTCTAACCCTCTGCCACCATATTGCTCTGGAATGCAAAGCCCCATTAACTTATGTTTTCCGGCAGTCCGCCATAAGTCTCGATCGAATTTTTGATTCTTATCACGCTCGATCAAATCATTATTAAAATGCGCACGAGCAAAATCGAGTGTTTCACCTTTGATTTTTTCTTGTTGTTCTGTAAGAGAGAAATCCATGATTATGCTCTGTCGTAATCGGCTAGCGCCTTGTAATCAATTTTATCAGTTCCGGTCAGTGGCAAGCTATCTAAGCATATCCACTGATCTGGCCACATATAGTTTGGCAACCGCTCTTTGACATAAGCTTGAATAACCCCCAATATCTGAAGACTGTTATCCGTAGCCTCGGTCTCATTAAACGTACTATTTTGATCTTTATAAAATGCAATGATAAACGGTGTCTTATTCCTATCTACTGAAATAACGCCAGCTCGTTCAACGCTAACACACTGATCGATTGTTTGCTGAATCTCATCTAATTCTATTCGGTAACCCCTCTTTTTAATCATTCGATCAAGCCGACCAATGTACTTTAGACAAAGTTGATCGATCACACGCACATGATCTCCCGTCTTATACCAGCGAACGCTGTCACAATGGATTGTGTGTTTGAGATCCATGGTGTCATTATTTAAATACCCTGGACTAAGCGCAACACCACTAACAAGTAATTCGCCCTCAAGCCCCAATCGAAGCGGCTTAATTTCTCCCATTTTCAATATCGCCACAGCGGCGTGCTCGCAACACTGACCAATACGTGACACATCGTAATCATTAGCTAAGGCGTCATCAATTTTGATCCACGTCACTACATTGGTCTCTGTGGGCCCATACAAATTATATAATTTAGCTTTATGCCAATGGGATTTGATTTTAATTAAACTCGAAAGCGGTAAAACTTCTCCGGCGAAAAGCACGACACGCATGGATAAGTGAGCGTATTTGTATAGTTTTCCATATTGCTCAAGTAACACCAGAATGGTTGGTGTTGAATACCATACCGAAATATTGTGTTCTTCAATTTGTGCCGCCAGTAACAAAGGATTGCGAATATGCTTATCATTAAACAGTACAACCTTCGCGCCGTGGTATAGCGATACAAACAAATCAAATACTGACAAATCAAAGTGAAATGGCGCGATAGAAGAAAACGTATCTGACGCACTTAAATCGAATGTGATCACCACCCAATTAATGAAACTGAGGGCGTTTTCGTGAGTAATTAATACGCCCTTTGGTTTCCCTGTGGAACCAGAAGTGTAAAGTATGTAGGCTAGCTTGGAATCACTGCCAGTTTGCTTTTCGAAACTAAATCCAACGAAGATTAGTGACGTGCCTTCAACAGGATGAACGGATATATTTTGAAATTCCTCACCAATATCATCGAATAACGTCGCATCAAGCAAAATACCAGCTGGAGCACTGTCGTGGATGATCTCTTTAGCTCTCGCACTTGGTGCAAGCGGATCAATAGGAATATAGCAGACACCAGACAGAACTAAAGCCAACAACGCGGCGTAACTCTGGGTATTTTTGCTTACATAAAGGCAAACTCTATCGCTTTGTTCTACGCCAATAGCGAGTAACTGTTGCTCGATATGTTCAGCATCTCGTTTAAGTTCGGGATAGCTACGACTCACTAACAAGTCATCACAGGCCTGGCCCGAAAAAGAATCTAAGCTGTTACGTACTAATTCACCTAGCGTTGCAAAAGGTAGCATCTATTGCTTTGCAACAATAAATCTTTCGATATTGGAGAGCGTATCGAGATTTTCTCTGTCCACCTCATGCGCTTCAAACTCAATATTAAAACGCTTTTCAATGAAATCTACCAATTGAAGTGCCGAAATTGAGTCAATAAGCCCATCGCTTATCAGCTTTACATCGTCATCCAAGTCACCACTATACTGAGGGCACAATTCATTCAAGAGGAATTCTTTTATGCTTGCTTTAATCATATCATTCACTTAACACCACAGCCGAAAGCGCAGTCAGTTTGTACTTTAATTAGGCTACTATTTAATTAGGCTACTAAGAGGCCATGTACCATAACATTAATAAAAATTGAGAACGAACCACTCGCTATAATGTCAATTTCCATGTGATTTTTAAATTAAGGTAAAAAATCAAACTTGTCTATAAAGTTCAGGATCATAATACTTACCCGTGACACCAAGGTATGAATGCAATACCCCAAGAACTTCAAAGCGATTTACTTTTGACATATGTTTGCTTCTAAAAACATTGGCTATCACAAGGCGTTTTAATACTGTCGTTAAATAGTGAAAGGCCAGCATCTTAGAACCGTGCCTCAATATTAAGCGATGAAGGTTACGATACAGGTAATAATCTACTCTCTTTTGTAAACAAGGGTTAGAGGCAATACTTGCTTTTTCTTCATGCATAATAACACTACCACTTACCATATAAGATGGAACTCCGAGCTCAAGCAAACGCAGGCAGTAATCTGTTTCTTCAAAATATAGAAAAAAACTGGTGTCGATAAACCCATAAGCTTCTATGAGACTTAATGGTACCAACATGCTACACCCTAAAACGTTTGCAACCTGCTTGATTGGCATTTCGGTTAACTCATCTTGAGTCAATGCTGCAAAACTACAGACAGCACCATTGAGCTGTTCGGTAACACCCCAGATCACGTCTTCACTAATATCACCATCACAGTTGATCGCAAGGCTGCCATAAATAGCCACACCTTCTCGGTTGTAAGCATTTAACAATGGAGGCAATGTCTGGTCGGTTACAACTGTATCGTTGTTGAGTAACCAGATAAGTTCGGCATTAACCGACAAAGCATAATCAAGGGCTTTTAAATGCCCTCCCGCATAACCTAGATTTTGGCCGTTCTTTAAGATTATTAAATTTGGAAACAACGATAGTAAGTGTTTTTCATCAAACACCGCTGAATGATTGTCAGTAACACAGACTATTAGATTTGGATAACCCTTTTCTATCAGAGATGTGAGACAGCGCACAGTCAATTCAAATTGATTCCAATTTAGAATTGAAGCAACAATTAACGGTTTAGATGAAGGTTCAAGTAGTGAGTCAGGCAATAAATTAACCCTCACTTAAAAATTCTCTTTCTTGTTTCAGGTAACCCAAATACATGCACCCCCACTGAAGAATGACCAACACGTTATTAATCAATGTTTTTTTTTCGTTCGCTGTAAATGGAGCAGGAAAACGGTAATCTGGATGTTTTTCTTTAACCAATCGAATACCTTGACCATAGCGGAAAAACCGCTTAATGAAACCGATCAAACCATCGTTAAAATCGTGGAAAACAACGGACTCAGATGCGAACGATAAGGCCCCGAATTGTTTAAGCCTAAGCGCTAAATCGATGTCCTCTCCTCCCGCTAACACAAAAGACTCATCAAACCCACCAACACTATCAAATGCGATTTTACACACTAGTGCATTAGCGGTTACTAAGTATTTGGGTGAGTATTCAGCATCTGAGTTTACAACTTTAGGAGGCAGGTGAATATTTTGGCTCACATAATAGTTCGATAAAACGTCATCTCCTAGCGCATCAACAAACCCCGAATACCCCACAGAATTGTATTTGTCTTGAACCCTCGCCTTCACATAACCAGTCAGTAAACTTGCAGCTGGCACACAGTCGCTGTCGATGAAGAGTAAAAATGCACCCTTTGCTTTCTTAGCTCCGGTGTTTCTTGCTGCACCGGGCCCTCGCTTAGTACAAGTTAACAGTCGAACAGCACAGTAACGACCCAAAAACACGGGATCTATGCTTATAGATGGAGCCGATCCATTATCAACGATAATGATCTCGAGCGGACAATCTTCAGCACTAAAGGTATCGAAAAATGTCGTTAATAAAACATCTATACCCCGCTGATTATCTTTAACCGGTACGATTATTGAAATTTCGTTAACGTTCATTAGATTACATTTATGATGCCCACAGAATAAAAGTGTAGCTCAAAATAGGATGGATTGTTCAAATGGTATTGCAGAGCTTTTCAGATCGGAAATAACGGATGAGTGTCCGTGCGATCGGGGGAACTCCATATAACGCTATTTAGGGTCTAGCAAACCCTGGGAAGTCCATCTTGGTCAATTACACTCACCGTCATTCCGGTATTCCTAACTTTTTTGGGGGAGGATTACCCTATTAGCGCCTTCACAATTCTATCAAGAAGAAAATTTCGTAATTGCATGCGAAAACCAAGGTATCGAGATACGCGAGAAGAAAATTATTAACATCAATAGTCAAAGAGGTAATAAATATCTGTAACAACTGGCTTGGTCAGAAGGTGCAGCCTGCTAATTTGAAGATAACTAATCGACAAATTATTTAGCAAGCCCTAAGCGATTGTCTCCCCATTGATTTATCAACTAGAAACAATCAAAACTCTTCCAACGCCGAGACAAAACTGACCAGCCGCATGTAATCGAGTTTGTTGACTCGACAAGAGAATAGAACCGAATGACCCGCGACAATCGGCGCTTCTGGGCCTTGAAATTTGTCCTCGCTGCTACCGACTCAAAACCTGATGAATTACGTCTGCTGCGTTAGCTGTTGCACTAGCATCGCTCTTAAATCAAAACTAACACCATCAAATGGTGAACCTTCAAACAAATCGTCAATCGCGCTGCATACTCGGTTTTGCGCATTGTTGATCAAGCCCCGCACCTCCTTTAGTTGACTTTGATACTCGCGCTGCGTGATCTCATTCTTGATGAATAGCTTACGTAGACCTTGCTTACGAGTCCGAAGGTCAGCCGCCAACTCGTTAACGCTTGATTGTAATGCAGGAATACTACTCGAACGAAATCGTTCGACCAATGTCGAAAAATGCTTGTCGATTAATGAACCAAACTCATAGAGCTCAATCAAAAGCTGGTTACACCGACTCTCTAACATCTCACCTTGGTACTGAGTGTGCGCTCGCGCAAAGGTAGGCACAGACAACGAGGTAGTGTGATTGGCGTAGGGTGAGGTTATTTGAACTTCAAGAAATGAGCGGGTGTGATTCAACAACTCGCTGGTGATTTGCTCACCGTTATAAACCGTAGAAATTTGCATTGCTTTCTCCTTGATAAGAATAATCAAGGCAACGGCGAAGCCTAAAATAAGGATAACGCTTTAGCTGAATTTGTATACCGCTCGCAAGTTGCCAGTTAAATCAGCGGTGTTCCTTCGGAATGGAGAATATCTTAGTTATGTAGCAAGCGCAAATACCACCATTGCATCATCAATCCCCGATTATTTAAAATCATGCAAATACTTGTTCAGCAATCCGTGCGTTTCTAGCGCTCAAAAATTCGACTGTTGCGTGCTTCAGCTGAATGTATTCATTGACGTTTGCGGGGGTAGCATTCCGCTGGAAGCCATCGAAGGGTAGAAAGAACCGTACTTGATATTGATCATCAGCTAAATCGTTCAGCAACCAAAAGTCGACATACTGAGCAAAATCAACGAATAGCTCGAAGAAGTCCGAGTAGCGCTCTAACACATCGGTCATCGGCGATACTTCGCCAACATAGTGACGACGAATAGTTTCAAGCGTTAAATCCATTCGGACACTAATCTTCGACAGCATGCCGCGTGCGCCATTTGGTAGCCGTTTCGTCCAGAGAAGTTGATGAGTCGCTTGTAGCGGCTTGCTTGACGAGTCTGGATCTCTTGATCCCTTAGCATCCCAGATGCTGAGGCCAGGACTAATGTCGGCCCAATAATCAAAGTGCGTGTCGATGCGCAATGTTAAGTCCGTGTTAGATTTCTTTGCGTTACAAGTCGGGGAGTACACCGGTGCGATATTGAAATTGGAGTCAAATACAAATTGGTGTCTTGGCAAGAATAGTCCGCTCAAATTAATGTGTAAAGGACCGTCACTATTAAGCTTAACCGTTGCTCGGAAAAGTTAAAGCTATGAAATCTGAGAGCAAATTTTGACTATTTCTTCGAGCCAATATATGGCTTCCTCCGAAGAGAAGGAGTCGCGTTTCACACCTTCATCTGAGTCAGACACTTCTCCTTTGCTCCCTGATAAGAGTGCAGTAAGGTAATCTTTATGTTCATTCGTGTAATCGAAGTTTCTGCTGAGAATAAAATAAAACCGTAGGTTCTTTCCCAACTTACTCAGGCTGAGAACCTTCTTATCGTCATAAAAAACAGATATAGGATGCGTTTTTGAGCATCGGTAAGTGATGTGCGGACTTTCGTAAGTCGTCAGCCAAGACTCGACGTCCGACAAAATAGCCCATGCTCTTGAATTAATCAGCTGTGGTTTTTTTTGTTTTAGGCTTGCAACGCTATGGCTGAGATCTCTTTGATATTTCCCTTCTTTATTTTCCTTTCTTTCAGTGGCCTCAGACTTAAAGCCACTTTCTATGAATTTCAAAAACGAAATCAGTGTGTGCCTCGTGTACACATCTATTGCTTCGATTCTTCCTATGCTTTCCTCATAAATGATCGACTCAATGACTCTTGAAATAGAACTAGTTATTTCATCATCGATATTCAGATCACCGATATCTGCTTCGCTCTCCCAGGTCAGGTGAAACTTATGCCTTTGGTTGTCAAAGCTCATAAATTCAGTAGAGTAATTTTTCCCGGTAGGCGTTACATACAGGCTGATTACTTTATTTGAATCCGCCTCCAGCCCGAGTGCACCAATGCTGGCGGCATACTGACGAGAGAGTTGTTGAGTATTTTTAGCACCCTTAGTGATTTTATTCTCTATTAAGAAAATGTTCTTAAGCGTCCTTTCAACTGATAGCGCGCTTTGCACAATTGATTGCTTGCCAGTGTTCTCCGCTCGTTCAAAGCAAAGAATAACAATATCCACGATTTCTTTTTTCGCCGTAGTCTCACGTTGAAAGCCTTGTTCGAAGTGAACTTCATAGTCATATTTTCTTAGTTGAAAATCCTCGTTAATGTTAAGGAATTGATCAAGAAACCGCTCAAGAAAAACGAATTCTAGTCCGTGGTTTTGATTGGGGTCGAGCAGATACCCCAAAAACGCTGACACATTCGGCTCATTTAGAGAGCCATTACCATTAGCTAAAATTTTGAACAGGTTCATGCGTTTTTAAAACTCTAAAGTAAAGGTTTTAGTAGTGAGGCAATCGCTATCTAATTTCTTAATCACTATATTGTGATCAAGTTTGATTTGTATGAGACTCGGATTATTACCTGATCTTTTTTGTGGCTACCTACTATTAATAAGTGCTGTTGGTAAACCATAGCGAGATTAAGGTCAATACGAATCTATGTTTTCCATTGAAACTGTTTCTGGCTTTGGAGTGAACGTGCTTGCTGGATTTCGAAAAATAAACTTGAATAGAAAATATGAAATTATTGCGACTAAGCTCGAAATGATAATCATGTCCCAATCGCCGGCGGCGGTTGGTAGCTGATTTTCGCTACCTCGAAATGGGTTTGAAGCCATTGCAATGTAAGCAGAAAGTACATCTCGAACTGACTCTACCCCCAGTTTCACTGAGTAATAGATGAGTGTTGAGACCCAGGCTAAAATTGCAAAAATCGATGCAAAGCGCTTTTTCAGATTGTCGTTAAACTCGCTCCAACGGGAAATCGGCAGCTCTGATATCAGTATTAAATAGTCTAACGAAGCTGTTCGATTGGGCTGATATCGCTCAATTGTCGATCTAAGTTTCTTGCCTAATTTACTCCTAGCGCTAAAAGTTCCGTCTTTGTTGCGACTAACACCTTCGCTTTTACCGAGACTATTGGCCTCTTGAATCAAATGGTCGGCATGTTGGTATTCTGTTAGTGTTTGCTTATACTCAGATTTTTCACTTTCGTTTAACCAAAAATCTGACATGTCACCAGCCAGCGTTCTTTTAACACTGTCCGATTTATAAGTGTAATAAGAAAGTACAATTAGCAAAACTATAGGCGTAGCGACCGCGATCATAGAAACTAAAAATACCAAAGCTACTATAAATATAGCTGCAATTATCAATGCTGAATCACCTTTTTTAGCTGTCATTGTCTCTCCTCAAATGTTGACTATTGCTCGGGACGTCAAGATTACACTCTGCCGACATGGCTTTCGAATTGACTTACTCAATTTCTCGCTTGTGACACGCGTCGACTTTAAAAACTAATCGTTCTATTAACTCCCTTATGCGTAGATGGAGCCTCGATCATAATAGAATACTAGATTGGGTACTCTTGACGCGTGTTAATTTGTTCTCGCAAACCTTTTTGCATGCTAAATAGAACTCTTCTATCTCAACCTCATACTCTAAACCGAGCAGTGATCTAGCGGTGCATATTATCTCTAGGCAAGCTCTACTAGCCAATTAAAAGCGATGCTTTAAAAAGCTGCCGACCCTTGTCTCTTCGTCAAATTCGCAAAACTCGACATCGTCAGGGACTAAATGTGAGTATCGTCGGAGGTAATATTCAGCTAGTGATTCATTTCTTTTTGCGCTGTAATCTTTGAGCACGAACATTATCTTGCGGTAGCCCTTAGGGGCGCTCATAAAGTAATACATCGCCTCATTCCATACCGTTAATTTTGCGCTTGGAACATTTCTTCCTGAAGTCCACCTATGTGATTTGCATTCAACGATTATGCGTTGCTCAGCGCAACCTAAATCGAATGCATGAACTTTCTTATTTTCGTTCACTCCCACCGGAACCTTAAAATTTCTAACTAGATTGATTTTTTGAGCCTCGAACCAAGCGAGCGCAGCTTTCTCAAAATCAGAGCCAACTTGTGAGTTCGATTTAGAACCAATTCTTTGAAACGGCTGATTCATTTTATTAATCTACCAACTTCAACATATCAAAAATCACTTTAGCGAAATTTTTGGCACGCGCAGGATCAGACAGTAACTGTAGCATCTGCGTTTTGTGCGCTTTTTCACTGTCCATCACGGCATCATCTATGGCTTTGCTGAAGTCTCCTAACATAGCTTGCTCAGCTGAGTTGTTTTTAATCTGTTTCATTACCCGAGCATTTTCTCTAACCTTATCTCTAATGGTGTTCGCATAGCTCACCATGTCGGCTTCGGTCAGTTCATCGGCAAGAAATATCTCATTGAGTCTTTGAATAATCTGCGATAAGCGTTCTTCCTTTTTGTCCTTTGCTGTGGCTGACCCTAACCCTTCACCAGGCGTTAGTGAGTAGAGCTCACCCGTTTCCATGGTTAAATCTTGTTGGCGAATTTTGGAAAGGCGGTAATGGCTTAAAACAATATTGTCTAATTCGATCTCATCCTCTTCAATTGCAGACTCCCTCAGCATTGGCCGCAGGTTTCGTGCATATAAGCTGAGCTTCTCTAAGTTCTTATCATCGTAGTCGACAATCTGCGACATAAACTCATAAAAACGAACAAACGTACCCAAATCTTTTTTGAAAATTTCTAATGCGTCCTTTTCCTTTTTGCAGTCGTTAAAACTATTTTCGGCATTGGCCATTAAGACTGCATCACCAGACTTCTTGGTCCGCTCAAATATATCCTTAGCCTGCTTGTAAGCCTCTACAGCAGACTTATAGCGCATGGTCCAACGTTCTACCGCGGGCTTGCATATATTTGCGATAGCCGCATTGCTCTTATTCTTTACATAAAAGGCCTTACAAAATTGTTCCACTTCATGCCACTGAAATATGCTGGAGCCACGTAACTTTTCGAATAACTCAAAGATTAAATTCGGGTCAGACACATCATCCAATTCAGCAGTTTTGAAATAGGGTCTAAACGCACCCAACACATCATCAGGCTCATTGAAAAAATCTAAGACAAATGTGCCGGTTTCCGCTTTACCCGGATAGGTGCGATTTAATCGAGATAAGGTCTGCACGCATTCCACGCCGCCCAGCTTTTTATCCACATACATCGCACATAGTTTGGGCTGATCAAAACCAGTTTGAAACTTATTGGCAACAATCATCACTTGGTAATCGTCCGAGTCAAATGCCTTGCGCATATCTCGCCCCTTGAGATTCGGGTTCATACTAATTTCGGTGAATTTTTCCCCTAGTAATTCTTTGCTATTCGGATCTTTTTCATCGAATTGCACGTCGCCAGAAAATGCCACCATGGCATGTAGTTTTTTGTAACCTTTATCCGCAATGTATTTATCAAATCCCAGCTTATAACGTACCGCTTCTTTACGACCACTGGTAACTACCATTGCCTTGGCTTGACCACCTAATAGCCCCATTACATTGTCTTTAAAATGCTCGACTATCACCTGTACTTTTTGCGCAATATTATAATCGTGCAATCGCACCCATTGGTTTAGCTTTACCTTAGCTCGCTTACTTTCAACTTCGTTATCAGCTTCTTCGATTTTAAGTGCAAGGTTATATGCCACTTTGTAATTGGTGTAGTTTTTAAGCACATCCAGAATAAAACCTTCTTCAATGGCTTGGCGCATGCTGTATACATGAAACGCTTCAGGTAAATTATCGATAGAGGCTGGTTCCTTCGGGTTCGGTAAACGCCCGAAGAGTTCTAATGTTTTAGTTTTTGGTGTTGCGGTAAAGGCGTAATAGCTTAAATTAGGGCTTACTCGGCGCGCGGCAACCGCTGCATCGATAATATCATCAGCACTTAGGTCGTCGTCGGGTTGACTACCATCAATCATTAGCACTTCCTTCAGCTGACGGGCAGTTGAGCCAGTCTGTGACGAATGCGCTTCATCCGCGATGATTGCAAAGTTTCGTTCTTTCAAATTGACGCTGTTTTCAATCGCTTTCAAGACAAATGGAAACGTTTGAATAGTCACGATAATAATGGGCTGTGAATTTTCTAAGGCTGCAGCCAGCTTTTCTGATTTTGAGCCATCGCCCGTTTCACGATTGATGCGGCCAACCACGCCATCCACATGCTCGAACTGATAAATGGTATCTTGCAGTTGGTCATCCAATACCGTGCGATCAGTCACTACTATCACTGAGTCGAATTGCTTATTGCCTGCGTCGTCGTAGAGTGCTGATAGCTGATGCCCAACCCAAGCAATTGACATTGACTTACCTGAGCCGGCGCTGTGCTGAACAAGGTATTTATGGCCTGGCCCTTCCGATTTTGAAGCAGCAATAAGCTTTGTCACTACATCCCACTGATGGTATCGCGGAAAAATCAGTGTTTCTTTTTTATACTTTCGGCCTTCCCAGTCTTCTTTCTCTTCAATCTGCAAATGTACATAGCGCGCTAAAATATTCAGTAGATTATCGGGCAGTAGCACTTCATTCCATAGGTAATCAGTTGCATACTGATTTATATCTTCAGGCACATCGTTACCCGCCCCGCCATCAGCCGTGCCTTTATTAAACGGTAAAAAGAATGTGTTTTCGCCATCTAAGCGAGTCGCCATATACACTTCGTATTGACTTACTGCAAAGTGCACCAATGCGCCGCGTTTAAAGGTTAATAAGGGCTCTGGTTTTTTGGTAACGGGGTCTATGGCAAAACGTGTTGTTTTATATTGCTTAATAGCGTTTTGCACCGCCTGTTTAAATTCAGATTTTAATTCCAGCGTCGCTACTGGCAAGCCATTCACAAATAGAACTAAATCAATTCGCCATTTATTAGCCCGCACTCCCGTTTCTGCTTCATGCTCAGCCGTAGCCCAAGGCGAATACACTAGTTCGGGCACCACGCGTAAACGGTTCATTCCATAACGTGCCAATGTATCTGGGTTTAGATCATGCTCAGGCTTAAATTGGCAAAGATTAAAGCGTGTACCCCGGTCACGAATTTGATGCCGCAGCACGCCCAATGTGCCAAAGGTGCGCATTTCCTTATTCGCCGCATTGGGGTCTGCTTTATTTAGCTGGGTTGCAACGCGCTTTAAAAACGTATCCTCTGGGTCATTAGGATAAAGCGTACAAAACTTTTGCCATTGCTCATCTTGAGACTCTTTAACAAAACCAAGAACGTCCTCTTCATACAGCGCCAGTTCACGGTTATAGTTTTCTGGTTTGCCGAGTAGCCAGCCGTTTGCAACTAGCTGACGAATCATGTCGTTTTGAAAGGTTAGTTCGTTAGCCTTAGCCATTGTTGATTTCCCTATGATTCCATTTTAATTTTTAAACCTGTGGCGCTAAGTTTGGAAAATACCATGGCTCTGCATGTTCAGGTATTTCCCAGCGCAGTGATGATCGATTGCTAGTATCACTTAATAAACCATCGCTTTTTAATTGGCTTAATAGTCTTCTAGCTGAGCGATCAGGCATTCCACAGAGCTCTAACGCATGAGATCGCTCTAACTCGCCATACATAAAAGCCGTATGCAATATCAAGCTTGCAATCGGTTTAAGCTCGCCTTGAATACCCGGCACACGATGATCATTCCGAGCGCTAACATATGCGTCTATTCGTTTTCGCAGCTCAGACAAATCAAGCAAGCTATTAATATAGTCGATCTGATCAATGGCGGTGGCCATCATATAATCGCAAAATATAAGCAAGCCTTTTTCAGTTAACTGGCCGCGCCCATCCAAATCGCCCTGCCTTGTTATATCAGCCGACGCCAGTAACTGTTTATAGTCACCAGTTCTCTTTGCCAACCCTCGGCTTAGGCACCACACGCCATAACTTTCAAGCCCTGCCGCTTTTAGTGCTGCGTCGGTTATTAGTCGACCTACTCGGCCATTACCATCTAGAAATGGATGAATCCAAGCAAAGCGATGATGTGCAGCCATAATCGCAATTAATCGTTGGTCGCCTTTAAATCGACCTGAGCCATAGGTGTCACTAAACGAACTAATTAAAGCCGAAATATCATTAGCCTTAGGCGGCACATGCCTACCCACAATTACCGGTTGGCTACGCCATTCTCCAGGAACGACTCTACCTAGAACTTGGCCTTGTTGGTCTTTTACATCCCATAAGCTTTCGGGCAATTGCTGGTAAAACCGCGCATGCACTTGTTTAATAAAGCTTGGGCTAAATACCTCAGTTAAATCCGGCGATTGATTTTGTAACCACTGTTGTACCGCCATATGCGCAACAGACTCCTTTTGTAGATCGCGTTTTGCTGGATCGCTACTGTATTGACCACTATGTGCCGCTCTAATCTCATGCGGTCGTGTGGCATTGCCCTCAATCAAATTAGAATAATAGGAATTAATTACCCTCATATAACGCTCAAGTGTGGCTTGAGCCGGTTTGGCTAAACGCCCAGTTAGCTGAGCCGACAATCGGTTTAGCTGTGTTGCCTGATCAGGCAGCGACGATGCCTGCAATGCAATATCGCTAGGCACAAAAGGTGTTAAATTTAAAATTGAGTCAGACATTAAGCCCTGCTGATCGTGTGGATTAAGCTCATAGCACTGGCACTTATCTATATGGCCAGTTTATTGGCCAGTTATTATTTAATTTAAAGCATTGATATTATTGTAGTTAGATCAAAACAACAACAGCTCAAACCCAGTTTATGGCCAGTTCTTTGGCCGGATAATTTCTGGCGCGAATCATCATTTACTCGCAAACTTTTAAAATTGCTTTATGCATTTCAGTAGCTCTCGCATCCAAAAAAGTTTCGTAGTCGTCTAACATTAATTCTTTCATGGGAATGTAGTGAGCGTTGAGCCTTCTCATTATTTCATCAGAGCCTACTTTCATTCTTTCCTCCATATAAACCGAAGGTGCCTTCGCTGCCATCGTGCGGTTGGTTTTCCATGTAACAAGCGCACAATTTAGAGCGAGGTAAATTTCGTTAGACTCAACTCCTCTACTTGTTAGCCACGCATCAGGAAATAAGTGGTGATACTCTCGCTTACCAATGTTCTCAGACGATAGTTGGCTCCCATCAGCAAAATCAAACGCACCACTATTGAGACTCAACGCTAGCATCGCCCTAGGTAGGCGATCGCGTCGTTTAGGCCAACCTGCAGTTTTTAGTTCCTCTTGTTCAGGTAGAGGGAATAGTGTGCTATCGAAAATGATAGGACTTTTTACGCTCTCACCTTTTAGTAAGTTTGAAAGATCTTTAAAGTCAACTAAGGCTCTTGTGGCCGATGTTTTTTCATACCTCTCAGTAAAAAACGCACGCCACAAATATTTCTTTAATATTACTCGGGCTTCTCCCTCCGAGTCTCCGCCGTCACTAACCTTAGACCATAGTGCCGCCAACGGGTAGAGAACCACATCTGTTGCGAGCCGCTGATTATCATAAATATGTTGCTCCCTCAAAAACTCGGTCGCTCTGCGAATGCCGCGTTTAACGTCTTCCCAGTTTTTGATTAAGGCAGCGCTGAAATCCGGTTCTAGATAAACAGATTTAGTCGTTGTCTTATCTTGTAACAAAGCCCCGACCGCTAAAGCCCAGTCAGCAGGATGAAGATAGTTTTCAGCAAATGGTGCGGCCTCTTTAACCTCATCCACTAAATCATGCAAAGATTGCCCAGTACCCGCTTCAACTTGAGCTACCACAATGTCGTAGGCTGTTAGTGGAGAAGACGATGTATTCATTTTTATAAAAACATCTAACGCTACGTCTTTACTTGTCTCTTTCTTCAGAGATAAAAAAGGAATATTAAAGCTAGAGATCAATTCTTTGAGTGTTCCAACTAAGCTGACCAATTCTAGAACTTCGTCAGAGTTGCTGCCGGCTGATTTAGCCCAATCGTTAACTTTTGTCCCATTTTCAAGATTAGGGCACAGCAACGTTAAAGGGATTAGATTGCGACTCCATTGCTCTTTTGCTTCATCCGCCCACAAAGGATAAACCTTGTTTGATTTATGCAACCAACGTCCTACAGATTCAGTGCTGAACGAGCCGTCATCACTCACTTTGACGAAAAAATTCCTATTTTCATAGCCATCATGCAGGCTTCGCCATAGCGCCGTTAAACGTTGTTGCCCGTCTAACAAATACGCGGTCTCTTTGTCATGTAAGTCAGGCGCTCCCACAACAGCACGCGATATAAACGGTTTCTTGTCTCCTACGTCTAACGTTAAAACAGCTCCTGCCGGTAATTGGTTCAACACTGTATCTAGCAATGCGCCGACTTGTTTATGTGACCAAGCTTCATGCCTTTGAAAGCGCGGCAACGCTAAGTATCCATTCCTGATTTCAGAAAACCAATCCTTTAGTGGTCTATTTCTTGCTTCCATTACTTTTCCTCTTTTGTTAGATGAATAAATTCTTAATTTATCTACTCTGGGGCTTGCCAGTTTCGGACGTCTATTTTTCCAGTGACTACAGCTGAAATTAAGGAAGTGCGTTTTTCATTTAGCGTAGAAATCACTTTTTTTATTCTTTCCTCAATCTTCCTTTCACTCCACACTAATCGCGAAATTGCCAATTGTTGTATCATTGAAGGCACCGGAATTTTTTCTTTCATCAGGTAGCTTATATTGAGAGGTCTGTTTCTGCCCGCTGCCCCTCTCGAGCATTCATTCATCAGAAACGCCCCTTTCTGAGAAGTGAAAAATGCCCAAAGGTATGCGGTATCCAAAATGCCATCGTTTCCTTTGATTACAGGGTAACGATGTGATGCGATACATCCTCTATCCTTCTCATCAGTTAGCGCAACAGCACCTTCCCAGGCAAACTGCCCACTAAAAATCAGATCATTATCTTCAATGTAAAAAAAATCCGAGTCCCCAAGCTCTTTTCCTAAAGTTGGATCTTTGTGGAAAAGCCCTCTACCTTTATTGTATAGCCCTATCGGCGTATAAAATTCATCATCAATGCAAACGACTTCCCTGGCAATAAGGTCAGAGCAATTCTCCAATCTGACGAGCTCAGCGCCCTTTGATGCTATATCAACTAACGCAAGGCGTTTTTCTTTTAGCAGTTTGATCAGCCGTTTTTGCTTTTCGATCAGGGTGTCGATTTTGGCGGTTTCGTGGTCGAGGAAGTTGGCGATTTTTTGCTGTTCGTCAATTGGTGCCAGAACTGTTGAGGTGCTAACAAGATCGCCCATATATACCCCACTTTGCGCACTCGCTTTAGATTGTGCTTCCAATTGAGATTGATAAGTCTTCGACTCAACAAAATACTTATAGAACTTTGGATCTGCCAGTTTTGACAATCGAAGAAATGCAACGCTCCGCTGGAATGCATAAGGCACGTCAAACTCGTAAACACAAGTGCGGCCGATTGTTCCGACACAAGTTATTAATAAATCCCCCTTCCTAGGAAAACCATTCCCTGTAATTTCTTGATGATCTTTTTCTGAAATCATGCTTTCAGACTCAGTGATTTCAATGCCTTTGTGTAATACATTTTTGGCGCTTAAAAATGGCAAACCATCATTAACCCTGACATGAGTTCCATGCGTACCATCTTTTATTTCATTCACAATTCGCTTAAATAAAATTGGCTCCCAATGCACTGGAATTTCAGGCACCCATTTTGAGCCTATATTCTTATACTCAGGATACCCCTGATATTTCCCCGCCATTACGAATGCACCTGTTGCAGCAGATTCATAATTTCGCTGCTCACCGCATCCAAATCGGCATCAATCTCCGCTAAATCCCTAGGCGGCTGATACTGATAAAAATGCCGGTTAAATGGGATTTCATAGCCAACAATGCCGACTTCTTGATCTTGCTCGTCGGTTTTACTGGCATCAATCCAAGCATCTGGCACATGCGGTTGCACCTCTTTTTTAAAGTAAGCCTCATTTAAATTATTCACTGACTGCGATGGGTCAAGCGCCACATTTTCATAATCACGCAGGTCGGAATCGGGTTTGTATTCGATTGTTTGATCACCCACATCGAACAGGCCATACAGCGGATTAGCTGCGGTACTTTTATGGATTTTTTTAATAACTTTTTTGGCTTCAGGATTCTTCCAACTAACCGCAGCGGTAATTTGTTTTTTCTCCTTAGCATCTAGGTTGATCTCCTGCGCTTTGCAGGCGGTTTTTAGACTGGCCTCGTAGCCATTCATATCGTTAAACTGTTCGGTGCCGATTTGCTGCTGCAATTGCTTGGCTTTAAGTAAAACGTGTTTTTGAGCCAGCCAAATTTCACTGTTTAGTAGGTCTTTTATTTTGGCTTCTTTCAGCTCGCTGAAATTGGCTTTCAGATGTATGCGAATATCCACGGCATGCTCGGCGAGCATGCCATAGTATTGGCAGCTTGGGTCGTCTGACCAATCGGCACCATAGGTTTCATAAATCCATTGCATTGGCGCGTTAAGTGGCTTGGGCGCAAAGCGTAATGCGGCTATACGCTCATCGTTAAACTTATAACTTTCGCGTAAGGGGCGCTCAATAGTAATGCGGCGGTAACCAAATTCATGGTTAGCAAATATTTTGCTGGCAAAGGTTTTGGCTGTTTCCTCTTTGGGGTTAGCTGATTGACGACCACGGTTACTTTTTTGCTCAGCGGGTTTATCTAACTCGCGTGCATCGATTGCCTCAAACCCACCAAAGGCGCGGGTAATAATGGCCACATCGTCGGCGTCTATCTCTTTGCGTTTGGAGCCGAGCGACTTACGCATTTTGGCATACAGATTAACACCGTTAATCAATTGCACTTTGCCTTTGCGCTCGTTGGATTTTTTATTGGACAACACCCAAATGTAGGTCGCAATGCCAGTGTTGTAAAACATGTCAGTGGGTAACGCGACGATGGTTTCTAATAGGTCCGCCTCGAGAATATAGCGACGGATCTCAGACTCACCTGAACCGGCTCCGCCCGTGAATAACGGTGAGCCGTTAAGGATAATGCCGATTCGGCCACCGCCCTCGGATTCATCACGTAATTTACTAATTAAGTGTAATAGGAATAGTAGCGAACCATCTGATACGCGAGGTAAGCCTGGGCCAAAGCGGCCTTCAAATCCTTTTAACTTGTTTTCGTCTTTGATGGTTTCTTCAATTTTTTTCCAATCCACGCCAAACGGTGGGTTGGATAGCATGTAGTCGAATTTGTCTGCGTAGAGCTGATCATTAGACAGTGTATTACCAAGCTTAATGTTGCTAACGTCTTGGCCTTTAATCAGCATATCGGCCTTACAGATAGCGTAACTTTCTGGATTAAGCTCTTGACCAAAGGCCCGCATCACCGCTTGTGGATTTAACTCATGCACATATTCCATACCCGATGATAGAAAGCCGCCAGTACCCGCCGTGGGATCATAGATAGTACGAATAATGCCTGGCTTGGTAAGCGCGTCGTCGTCTTCCAAAAAGACTAAAGCAGTGGTTAAGCGAACAATGTCGCGCGGGGTAAAGTGCTCACCGGCAGTTTCATTCGAACTCTCTGCAAAACGCCGAATCAGCTCTTCAAACACCAAGCCCATATCATGGTTAGATACAGCCTTAAGGCTAAGGTCCATTGTGCGAACTTTCTGGACCACTTTATAAAGCAAATTGGCATCGCTTAACTCGCCAATAAATTCGGCAAATTTAAAGTATTCAAAAATCTGGCGAGCATCTTTTGAAAAGCCTTGAATGTAAGACTCCAAATTATCTTTAATGCCGGCCTCGCCCAACTTGCTCAAATCCATTTTTGAGGTATTAAAAAATGATAGGTTATCTGTGGCGCGCAGAATTAGTTTTTCTTGCGCTTCTTCTGACACCTGCATCTTTTGAACATTCTGATATTCGGCAAGTACATTTTCTTTACTTGCCTCAAGCACGCATTCCAAGCGGCGTAGCAGTGCAAAGGGCAAAATAATACGCCCGTATTGACTTTGCTTGAAATCGCCACGCAGCAAATCGGCCAATGACCATATGGCGGCCGCTAAATTATTTGAACCTACGCTCATCCCTAACCTTCCTTTTTTATTGTTTTAAGCAACTCGCTTTTAGCTTGCGTATTGCTAGATATTACTACTGTTGCACAGCTTTAGCGCCGAATTAGTAATCTAATTTCGGACTTGGTATTCCTGACAACGCTTTAGAGTTTACCCATGACGATAGGTAATTAAAACCTTGTTTTAAATCCAGGGCTAGAGCACGTAAAAAAACACTATGGTGTAGACAGTTCTTAATAGAACCATATTAGAGGGCTTGACAAGCAACCTGCTGATTGGATTAACATAAAGATTTATTTTTTTGTTTAGTACTTAACCTTGGAGTGTTGCGCAACTAAATAAAATAAAAGCAACATATAACAATAAAAGCACCATAGCTTAGAAGCGTGGATTAGGCATGGGTTTAGTTTGATTAGCTGTAATATGAAAGCAAAAACCAACGCCCCAAAAGTCTAACAGGGAGTTAATCATTGTGAAAACATGTCCTCAAAAATTGACGCTCCTGAAAAGAGAAGGCCATAATGTGCTGCATATTGTGATTGTATAAAAACTAAATCGCTCGGGTAGGGGAATATCATTTGAACTGGTTTATTGATTTTACATTGAGCCTTCTAAGTGGGTTGAGGGCTGATTTTTTAAGCAGCGCAGATTCTATTACAGCATGGTGTGAATTTCTGATCATCATCTTATTTTTGGTGGCTATCTTAAAAGTTATTAGTGGAACATTCAGCGGTTGGACAGCAACAAACCAATATCTAAATGCCATTAAAGACCTCGATGAGCGGAATCTCGTCCAAACAAGGCAAACAATAAAGCGTAATCTGGGTGAAAAATATAGATCACTTTGGAATGAGTTTGATGAATCTCTTGTATTAACCGGAGAAGAAAAAAACCGCTTGGGCAACACTATTGACGCCGTGCATTTCTTCAATATGGAGAACATTGCGCCAGTATTTATAAATAGCCGCTTTGTCAAAGCAACCCCAGGCTTACTAACTGGAATTGGAGTATTGGGGACTTTTGCTGGTCTATGGTTTGGCTTAAAGGGAATCAATGTTGGCGGAGGCAATGCAGAAGAACTCCGTGGCGGCATTAATGTAATGATCGCTGGAGCAAGCTCCGCATTTTTCACATCAATTTGGGGGGTCGGCGCTAGCCTACTTTTTAGCGTAATTGAGAAACCTTGTGAGTCAGTTGTTCGTAGACAAATACTAAAACTAAGGAATAAAATAGATTTCTTATACCCAAGAGTTACTTCTGAAGAGAGCTTAGCGAGTATAGACAGAACGTTGACTAGCTCTCATATTGCGTTAAAAACACTTGCCGAGCAGATAGGCGACCGCATGCAAGAAGTGATGTCTGAAGCAACCGACTCAATGAGCAACGCAATTGTCGAGGGGCTGTCTGGTGTTGCACCAGTAATGGAACAGTTGACTAACGGCGCCAGAGAGTCATCTGAAAAAGTACTTGAAGCGCTGCTTGAGAAATTTCTTGAGAAAGTCGGCAATGCTGGTCAAGCTCAACAACATCTCATGCAAGAAAGCTCAATCGCCCTGTCATCGTCGATTGAAACCGTAACACGTGATCTCAAAAATACAGTCACAGCGATGTCAACCGACATTGCCAGACTAAGTGCTTCACAAACATCTGCAATAGGCAGCAGCGCAAGCGCATTAACGGACACAGCAGCAGAGGTGAAGTCTGCAATTATTGAAGCTGGCAACCATCAAGTTAGCACCACATTAGAGGCGACTCAGGGCTTCAACTCCGCCTCCGACTCAATCGCTTCGAACATGCAAAAAATGTCCGAAAAAATCTCCAATATGATGCAACTTGCAGAGGCCAGAGAACAAGCTCGATTGCAAGGAACAACGGACGCAATCACCCAAGTGAACCAAAATCAACAGGTGGCGGTGGAGCAACTCCTAATAGTTAGAGAGTCGTTTAATGATTTAATAAAAGCGCATGAAGCGGCCGCCCTTGAAATGAGAGTCACAATTGAAAAAATGCGTGAAGTATCCGGTGATTTTTCTGACACAAGTGGAGCACTAAAGGATGCTAGTAGCCATCTGGGCCGAGATATCAAAAACGCTACAACGCTTGCCCTTGAGGTTGTTGAAAACTCAAAAGAGGTTTCGACTCTTTTAGCTAGTTTACCACCAGCTTTCGAACGCACCTCTTTATCACTTTCAGACACTTCGAGCGCATTAGGAGAAACCGTAGTCGACGCCAAGCAAGGGTTCGATCATGTGCGAGAGTCGATCAAAGATTATCAAGAATCACTCATCGATCACGTTAAGGAGATCGAAGAAAAGATGGCTGAGTTACTTAATGAATATGCAGCGTCGACGTCAGCATCGGTTGAAAAGCGAATGTCTGAGTGGAATACGCAAACAGAGACCTTTACCGACAATATGCTGTCTGCAATGAATGCTTTACAAGGTGTTGTAGATCAAATGGATAGAGTCACCAAATCTAAAAACTAAGATAACCGACGATAATTAAGATAATCAACGATAACTGAAGGAGCACCAGTTTGGCCGTCAGAACATACAGAAAAAGTACGGAAAATGAAGAAGAGAACCCTTACTGGGTGTCATTTTCAGACATTATGGCGGGCCTATTAGTCTTATTCATATTAGCCGCGTTAGCTCTCATCTTAGAATTAATGGCCACTAAGATTCGAGTAAGTCAAAGCCTCCAAGAACTCGTAAAGGCTGAGAGCGTGCGTGCAGATATTTTGCGTGAAGTCAGAGAGGAATTAGCAAAAGCCAATATTGTGGTTGAAATTGGTGATAATGATACCGTTTTACGTATTCCTGAGAGCACCCTTACGTTTAAAACCAATAGGTTTGAAATCCCCGACAATGTTGAACTAAGAAACAGGGTTCGAGCAATAGGTTCGGTGCTTTCTCAAGCAATTCGAAAAGAAAACAGATGGGGATATCTTGATACTATCTTTGTAGAAGGTCACACCGATATTCGACCAAGCAATCGAAATATGGGTAACTGGGGCTTGTCTACTTTTCGTGCGGCTTCAGTCTGGTTGTTTTGGGAGGAATCGCTAGATAACAATAGCAAGCTAAGCTCATTAATGAACCACAGCAATGCTCCTCTATTTTCTGTGAGCGGGTATGGAGAAACACGCCCCACACAAAAAATACAACAGACAAATGAGCAGCTTAGACAGAATCGACGAATAGACTTGAGGATTACCGTTAAACGCCCAAAGAGCGAAGATATCAGAAACATTCTCAATGAATTCAGCAAAGGTTAATCGCTAATGCCATTGCCTACGTCACTCTGGAAAGGTAGTAATGTCATCGAAGAAACATGGTCGAGTTTTGCCTTTGATAAGCTTAAGAAAAATGAAAAAAAACTAGTCGCTCTCGCCCAATCAGCTGGACAAGGTTCAGACAGATACAAAGCAGCGAGGAGCGAATTAGAACGGCATATAGCCCACGGGCTTGATAACCATCTACACATTAAAATTGTCAGCTTTTTTCATGCCAAGGCCATTTTGGACATCATTAGAGAGGCTGAGTCACTCACAAATATACAACTCGACACGAACCTCATTCAGTCTCTTAAACTAGATGAAGACACAATAAGTAAAATCACATTATTAAATTTGATAAGTGTCTATTTCGAAAAGTACGATTCAATACGACAGCAAGGGAACATACTCCATTTAAGCGTTTTTATTGCTGAGAGCTTAAAGATCTTGAACGAGAGCCAGAACGTTACGCAGCTTTCAAAATTTAAGGCGCAGTCATCTGTGCTTTTCAATAGTGACGCGCCCAAGATGATCGTTCAACGAGCTATCGACCAGGATATTGAGTTGACCGCTGTTTTCAAAGAAATGGGACTGAGACACGTAATTTCTGGCGAGTTCACTCAACTCTGTTCAAGTTTGTACTATCTAGAAAAGCTGCAGACCATACCTCTGGGAGAGCCACACAGAGTATTAGAAGAAGTGTGTAGTGAATCCGTCAGTAAATTATCTATCGACGAACATAAAAGAGTTGGTCATGCGGCCTTAGAAATATTAATCGAGCGATCAAGTGCATCAGGTATTTCAGAGTTTTGGCTTGATACGATCTTATCTATTGCAAGCGACCCGAGAGTGCTAAAGACATCTGAAAGCTATCAGCGATGGTGGGCTCATCTCGACCAGAATTTAGTTGCTAAGGTTCGCGGTTGGATGTCAAAAGTTGATCTAAAATTGTTTTTGGATATTTTAGAGCAAAGTGCAACGGATGAAGACATGCGACGCATGTATGCCGATAGAAAAACCGTAATAGAAGGGTTAGATAAGTTAGGCGTGATCGATGAATCGAGATTATTTCTGAGTCGACAGGCAGAGCTCCACCTAAAAAGGATGAAAGACTTAGACCGTTTGCCGAACTATAAAAAAGTCAACGACGCGAAAACCTCCATGATTTATCTAAAAATTGGTTCAAAGCATATTATTGAGGGAACACACAGCTTTAAGCTTAAGGTAATGGATCAAGTCCCATCCAAGTTGCCGATTATGGACTTTTCTAAGTCGGCAGTGGACCTTTCTGATTTCAGAGGGCAAGGATTTAAAACTATGTGGATAAAGGAATTTGCTACGAAGCTGGGGTATATAGAAAAAACTCACGCAGTAAATTTAAGCTGGGTCAACGACCTTTTAGAAGAGTTGAGAAAAGCGAATATCGATGTAACAGAAGCCGATATTGTACCGCGTGAGAAAATGCAATGGTTTATCCGAAAATACGGTAAACGGTCACGTTTACGAGGAATCTGGCAGTGACGGTAAAAGAGATAATCAATTCCATTTTCATATCTGAACCATCTAAAAATGATTCGTTCACTGTCGACTTTGAAGCAGATGCAGCGTATTTTTTAGTTGAAAACAAAGCTGCTCTGGATCTTTTAAAATTAACCAACGGATCAGAACTCGCTACATTTCAATACATTCATTTAGAGATGCTTGCTGAACGGGGTTTAGCGGAACCAATTCCAAATGGCTTCAAAGTCCCTAATGAGATGGTGGTTCAATTTAACAAAGACCTACGGCGGCTATTTGAATTACCCTCTCGTTTTCCTGGCTACTTTAAAATTGAAACAGTATCTCAGCTAGATCAGGCCGAATTCAGGCTAACAATTATACCTCATCTCCCTAATGGAGAAGAGGTGCATCACCAACACGGTTATAAGATCAGAGGCGCACTAATTGAAATAATCGGTGATGCAGAATATCTAATGACGTCTGGAGAATACCTAGCATTCGATGCTTATTCAAAACATAAGAGTGATTCAACAACACCGACCGAATTAAGGAATCTCCAGTTAATACATGCGCTGCAGCGAGCAAAAAAAATTGATGAAACCGAGTCTGAAAACCCAGAGAGCAGCGACGAATTAATGGAATCGGAGTCGATGTCAATCAAGTTAGATCAATTTGATAATATCGACGTTGTGTTACCCACCGAAGTAAAAGTGAGTTTGGATCCACAGGGTGATGGTAGCTACTTATTATTACCCGATTACGGTAATGACATCCATCAAAGCGATCTAGTAAACCGACTTGCGCAACTCTCTCACGGTGAGAGAGTTGGTTCTCTTAGGGTTGGCCATAAAAGACTGATTCTCGATGAAAGGATCATGGCGGCCACACGAGAGCTACTAGGTAAAGGCTCACGGCCTAAAGTAATCACAAAAGATAATTTAAAAAAGTTTCTTCAAAACCCTTCTGCTTTTATCGACTCCACCCTAATTAATTTGGATGAAGGGTTCTCATCAAGAGTCTTAGGGCTGACCGACTACATTCCTGTCAAGTTCACTGAATTTGAAGACTCTGAAAGAGACTGGTTTGGGGAAGCCCCTCTTGAGGAGGCGATAATAGCCTCGGAGAAAATTCAGAGAAATGCTCCTCAAGATCACGAAACTAGCTCGGATAGTGACACTGAGTCAGACTCAGGATCAGAGACAGGGGAACAACCCAGCAAAAAGGCGCTGGCGATACATGAAAACATCGATGGCATTACCTATGCACGTGATGCTCAAGAATACTTCTCTGGCAAAACGATTAATGAAGTAGCGTGCAAGGCTGACATTGATTGGACAAAGTACCGATATAAACCCTATGACTACCAGGAGGAAGGCATTCGGTGGATCGTTGGTTTAGCTCAACAATCTATGAATATTGAGTCTAACGACATGGGAAAACTTGGCGCGCTGCTAGCTGATGATATGGGCTTAGGTAAAACCTTCATGTCACTCGCAGCCTTATCCGAATACATGGAATTATGCAATAAAGCCAATAAGAGCCACAAACCGATGTTGATAGTTGCGCCATTGACCTTGATGCAAAACTGGAAGGCTGAGGTCGCCAAATTTTTTGGTACTGAAAATGGACCATTTAGAGACATAGTTATTCTGCAAGCAGATGCAGATTTGCGAAAATATCGTAGCAATAACCACGGTGGGAATGAGATAAACCTTAATAGAGGAGCCAATGAAGCCTCTATTAAATACGCTCTAAAGGTAGGTGGCGAATACTTAAATTCCCGTTTAGATATGCCCAAACGCCTAGTAATCACCACTTATGAGACCCTAGCAGGCTATCAATTTTCGCTAGCAAAAGTTGATTGGTCCATCGTTATTTTTGACGAAGCTCAAAGAATAAAGAACCCTAACACGCTAGCAACCATCGCAGCAAAAGGGCTGAAAGCAAACTTTAAATTGCTGGCAACTGGCACTCCTGTCGAGAACGGGCTAAACGATTTTTGGTGTCTAATGGATACTGCAAGACCGGGATACTTAAGCTCATATCGTGATTTCAATAGTAAGTATATGAAACCGGTATCGGTGGCTAATGATGAGTCTAGAAGTAGAATAAAAGTCGAGTGCGGCGAAGCCCTTCGCAAGCAAGTTGGCGCGTTAATGTGCAGAAGAACTAAACAGGATAATTTGAATGGACTCCCTAGTAAAACAGTCTTTGTTGGCACAAAAGAAACAACAGGGCCTGAGATATATTCAGAGATACTTGACTCGACGATGTCGGGCTATCAAGAGATAGTTTACGATCAAATCATAAAGTATGTGTTAAATCCTGAGGATACGCGAAAAGGAAAAGTATTGACGGCACTGCACGCGTTAAGGAACGCATCACTTCATCCAAGACTAGCGGATGATACCGGTCTGAAAAAGCTTCCTACGTCTATGAGTGATGCTCAAAATATTATTGCAGAGTCTAGTAAGCTTCAAAAAATGACAGAATTATTAGATCAAATCAAACTTCGAGACGAAAAGGTGCTAATTTTCTTGGTAAATAAGGATCTTCAAGTCTTCCTAAAAGCTGCATTAGGCAAGATTTATAATCTGAATATTCCGATCATAAATGGCGATGTTAAAGCAACAGCGAAGAACCCCACCGCTGAGACTCGAACTAGTCTAATTGAACAGTTCGAGGCGACCCCCGGGTTCGGTATAATGTTGCTGTCACCAATTGCTGCAGGAGTTGGCCTAACTATCGTAGGAGCCAATAACGTTATTCATTTGGAGCGCCATTGGAATCCCGCAAAAGAGGCGCAAGCGACGGATCGTGTCTACCGAATTGGACAGATAAAAAACGTTAATGTCTACTTGCCTGTGACGCATCACTCAAACCGCCTAGTAAAAAGTTACGAACAAAATCTTAATGACCTACTAGCCAACAAAACGAGCTGGAGCGATGCAGTGGTTGTCCCAGAACAGTTCTCGGAATCAGAGTTTGACTGCTTTGGCTTAGTAGGTGGTAACGAGGAGGCTAATAACTCTCCAAGCATTACAATGGACGATGTGGATAGCGCCTCTTACGAGTGGTTTGAAGCGTTTTCAGCCTTGCTATTAGCCAAGCATTTCGACGGTAGTGTCGAACTAACCACGACAGGTGGTGATGATGGCATCGACAGCATAATTCGATCCATTAAGGCCAACTATGCAGTACAAAGCAAACACTCCAATAACCCGAAGCGCAGGAAATTGGCTTCTAAGGATGCCATTATAGAAGTTGAAACTGGATCTAAAGTTTATAGTCAATATTTAGAAATAGAGCTAGAAAAGGTTGTGATTTCAAACCAGTTGATTGCCCGAAAAGTTAGGGGTTATGCAAAGATGTTTGAGCCAATCTATATTTTTGATCGTAATGGCATCGAAAAATTGATGAAAGCACACCCATTGACTAAGCTACAAGTAAGCCAGCTCCTAAATAAAACTCGACTTGAAAAACCGGCTAAATTACTTTAGAGCTGATAGGTCTGAAGCAAAGTTCCCTGACTTACCCTTGATACTGTTTAGTAGAACTCTCAACACTGATAATCAATCAATAACTCCTGACCTTTCCCCAAAACTTAGTAGCATTTCTTAGATGAAATAGTTCTTCCTTTTTCAACAGCAGGACTTAGGCCAATTACCCAAATACGGCTATTAGTCTTCGCCTCAATGAACTCCTCAGGTTTATAGCATCGATTAAACTCGAGCCCAAATTCCTTGCATTTATAACAACCGTACATATTTGAATCCTAAGAGGTTCTCGAAAGACCTCTTCTCAAGAGTTCATATCTGATTGATAGATCACGAGATATTGATTCCTCAGACTGAAATGTTCCAGCACGAGTATATGAGACCCGTATACTATTTGGAAATAACGCAATGCCAATCGCTTGGTTCTTTTTGAGTATACCTAAAAGTATCGATATTACCTGTTGCGCCTCCGCGCAATGAGTCTTATCCAGTCAGACTGCGTGAAAATTCAAATTTTAAATTCGCCAAGAGTATGTGAGAAATTGTTGTGCGGAGAGGGCTAAAAAGCTCTGTAATTGATTGGTTTGGCTGTTGCTGCAGAGGTTTTCTATAATATTTTTGAGGCTTAAAGCTCAGTTCACGAGTTCATCTTTTCGTTTTCGCACAGGCTGTACCCATAACAGTCACAGGGATCTTTCAACATTAAAATCAGATTTTGGTGTGATAGGGTTATTTGTAAGCTTTGACATACAGGGGTTTATAAACTGAACGGTCAACAAATACTTATAGTGTAGATCGCTTCTGAAACACGGACTTTACGGGTTTAACTCAATTGCATAATTTGCGAGAAGTTCAGTAGTGTTTTACTCTATATATAATCCAACAGGCTTGGCAATATTCGTTCATGAAATCTACATCAAACAAAGGTGGCTACATATACATAATGTCAAACCCAGATATCCCTAACTTAGTGAAAATTGGGTATACAACGCGCGTAGCTCATCAACGGACCGACGAGAATAGTAGTTGGGCTGGAGTCCCTTCGCAGTACAAGGTAGATCATGCATTCAAATCTGATAATCCACGTCAAGATAAAAAAAAAGCACACCGAGCGCTTAACTCCGTACACCATGATAAAGAGTTCTTTAAGTGCAGCGTAAAACACGCGTTTGAAGTTCTAGATAGAGAGCTTGGAGCGGCAGCTAAAGCCATTGAGGACAAGGAAAAGTTCACAAGACGTGCTCGAGCAGAAGCTAGAGATCGGCTTCGCTTGGTTGAGGAAGAAGGTCGACGGCAGAAGTGGGTAACCGACAAACTCAAACAAGAACAATTACATCGAGGATTCTGTCAAACCTGTGGGGTATTTGGTTCGATAGGCCTTATTGCATTCGGTGTATATAGTTCCTCACCCCTTTTGTTTTGTTTAGGGTTCGTCTTAGCGGTATTGACTAAAGTTAGACTTGATGGCCTGCGACCTAAACCGATTCCAGATAGAAGTGATCTTGACCATCTTCGAAATGTATCACCGAAGAATAGTTTTCCGCGGCGAGCTATGGTTTTAGGTACAGCCTCTATTGTGGGAATAGTCATATGGAATATAAATTTAGACCAAAACCAATTGCGGGAAGGGAAGAAAGTTGAATCTTCTATTACGAAAAAAGCTCAAATTGAAGCCGAGAATCTAGAGTTTAATAATGAGCTTTATAGGGTGTATGAAAATATAGAATCAAGACAGAAGACTGCTGAATTGAGCGCCCCTATTACGAAAAGGGCTCAAATTGAAGCCGAGAATCTAGAGTTTAATAATGAGCTTTATAGGGTGTATGAAAATATAGAATCAAGACAGAAGACTGCTGAATTAAGTGCCCCACAAGAGTCATATGCTGAGTATAAATGCATCACCATTGGCATGAAGATGAAGCAGATACAGTCGATTCAAGGGAACCCTTCAACAGTACACAATCATACCAACGAAATCGTTTGGAGGTATGGAGTGAGTACGGTTGTTTTTGTTGAAGGGGTGGTCACAGAGTGGTCAGATAAAGGGAATAACTTAAAATTGACTCGATGAAGGTTAAGTGCCTAATTCATTAAGGTTTTAGAGGGCGACTAACGTCGTCGCCCCCTCAACACGCCTACTAAAAAGCAGAATGCAAGTGAGGTAAGCGCTGCTCTATCGAAGCCATTATTTCTCTTTGATGTCCCCTTCTTATCTCTATATTCCCTTTCACCGCTTGATAAACGGCGACTAAGCAGTCATCGGTCAGCCAACCCTTAAAGACATTACGATAGTTCTGCGCAATTTCTTGCTTAAGGTCAGTACAATCAAAGGCACGGTGGGCCGCGACACAATTCGCGTATGAGTCGTGTGTTAGAAACGCATGACTCTCTGCATCTATCTCAACGTGAAACTGATCAGTATTGTTCATATAAAAATATTGATTGATTTCTGAATTAATCATCAATACCAATAGTCTAGGCTCCATTGACGCGACAACCATGAACTTATGCTTGGGTGGGGTAGTGAAATCACAAAACTTATATATCACCGACCCAACTCTCAAGTTGTTTACTGCTAAAGTGGACAACGGATTGTGACCAACTTGCATACAGCTTTCCTTGCCAGAAACACTCCGTAACAAACAGATGCTCTAGTTATACCTATTCTGATTCAGATTAATAAGAGCATCACTATTTTGAAGCGTAGATAGAATCGCTTCGACTGGAATTAGTTGATTGCGCTGAGTGGCCTCCCATGCGGAATCATGACTTAACTCACCTAAGTCCTCTGTTTCACTTAGAGCAATCACTTCATCTAAACAAAGCAGATCAGACCCGCTAAACAAATCCTCGTCTGCTTCTCGCTCAGCACGAAGAACATGCTCCTCCACGAACCTTACAGGGGACTCAATAGAGAGCGGAAGCTCACTTCCTGCTTTAATGGCTTTGATAAGGTCATAAGCTGCCGATGGCACAGGGCCACGCTGCATAGCCGAGTATGTATCATCAAAAATAAAGCGCCCATAGCGTTCCATATGTAACTTGTCAGCAAGGTAAAATACCTTCAAGACGTTATACATATTTCGCTTATGAGTTGGAGCGCGTTTCGCTATGTAAGCAAACGCTTCAAGGGTTCTTGAAATGCTCTCCTTCTGGATATTGTTCATAATCTATAAATAATCGAATAGAACTCCGAGTTACACACATATGATAGGGCCTATCAGAATGAAACTAAAGGCCATTTGCGTAGAAAGCCAAACGCAAGACGCGAGAGCAACCTTCAAATTCAAGCGTGAAAATCAAAAGGGGTGATTCTCTGAAGCACCTTAACCCACAACAAATAGCTAACAAGGTTTCCATAACTTGAGCGACTAGCTCGACATCAGGCCCTGCGCCCTACAACCATCAATCAAGACTAAGTTAGCACGACCAACTCTCTATTTTCAGTCTGCAATATATTGATTTTAATAAGAAAAGATGGTGGCTATGGGTGGAATAGCCACCATACCGTTGTAAGTCATTGTTTTCATGGTCTTACGATACTTCAGAACTGCAATGTATACGACCGTTGTAACAGACTAGATCAACCATACTTTAGTCGTCTACATCTACGAACAGCTTCTCTAACTCCGTTGGTTCATGTCGTGTCGAGATTTCTGGTGCTGAGTCATGTTCTGGAGTCTCGTATTGCTCGTATAAGTCAGCAACATAATTGTCAATCTCCTTAGCTACGGCCTGCATAACTCCTGCCAATTGATCTTCAGGATAAATTCTTTCAGCAAAATTTTTGAGGTCGTCAGCAATAGGTTCAAAGTGATTTTCTGGGTCATAGTCAGAATCCCAACTATCCTTAAATTGGTCTAGATAGTAAGGGACGTTACCAAATACCTTTTCTTGGACTTCAAGCAATATTCCTTCTAACTCTTCCTCGGTCAGCAAGTCAGATATCGTGTAGTCGTCGATAACACTCGAATCAGCCTCAGTCGTTGCAGCTATTCTTGCGCTCTCAACAAATATTACTCTCCTTTGTTCGTCAATTAACCCTTGCTCATTCAAGGCACAGAATAGCGTAACGTCGCGGTCATCCCTCAATGGCGCATAAAACCAGTTAAACCTTTCTAATATTGACGGTCGAGCGTCAATAACCTTTTTCGAAAACTTTTGATTTGACCTATACGAAAGAAATGTACAAAGCCTGCTTTCAGGAATGCTTGAAAGGCGATCAAATAATAAATTATGCCGTGAATCAGGTATCACCACCGATACCCCACCGAGCTTACAACCTGCACATACAACTTCTTTTAGGATTGAATCTGTACTTGCACCTTTTAAATAGATATCAATTAACTCTGGAGTGCTCGCAACATAACTTGAGAAGGCATCACTAATTGTGGGGTGCTTATATGTCCAAAATGATCCTGTATCTCGTTCCATCAACACAAGTAGACTTCCGTTCAGTGCATCTAATTGGTCTCTAACGTCTGCTGCGGGAACACCGAATGCATCTGCTGCCCCCTTAAGCTTACACGGCGTAACAGGTGACTCAACTTCTCCCTCATTCAGAAATATGAGACCAATCGCAGCCTTGCAATCAGCAGCTAAATTAAAAATCGTATCTCTTAGAAACTGCTGGGGATTTTCAAAAAAACCACTGACGCTTTCCTGCGAAACATAAAGCTCTTTAGTGAAAAAATGAGACCCAAGCCTTCGTGCTGACTCTGGAAGAAAACTTTTTTTACCACACACTTCGGGTAAATATGGTTTAACTTTAGAAATGAATTTCTTATCTTGGTCTCCAAGCTTAAGATGATTGTAAAGTATTTGAGCTTTTTCTTGCTCTGAAAGCTCTTCAACATTGATGATCACCTGACTTTGTGTGAGCGCAGGAAGAGCATGTAATTTTAAATCTTTCTGCGCAGAGTTCCAAATATAGTCTCTCGAAGTTATTAGGAACTTTGACCCTGCGTGCATAGCCGCCTGCATCAATGGAAATATTTGATTCCACGCTTCAGTCCTATCTTTTTGGTATTGAGTATTGCCCCATGCATCATCGATCCAAAAAAATTGATTTGCTGCGGAACTTAAATGCCGTTTCACATCCTCTGGTGAGGTTGCCCTGATAGTTGCAGATTTCCAAATATCTGATGCACCAATTGCTAAGCTAGCACCGATGGTCGACTTTCCAGCCGCTGGTGCGCCTAACAACAGGACAAAATTATATGAAGTTATAGCTTTGACACTCTTTTTGTGGGCATCCGTAATCACCAATTTCTCAAGATCATTTCCCATTGCACTCAATATTAATCTTGCTTGATCGTATGCTCTGGCATCAAGCAATTCACTAAGGTCCCCTAGACCATAAAGGCGAGGCGCCATCATTCGCAAATTCGGAGTGGTCTTGATTTTTTTGACTATCCAACCATGATCAAATACACGACAATTACCTGCTCCAGCTTTTTTAAAAGCTATCTTTATCTTTAACTCGCTGACTCCCGTAATCTTGTGATTGGTCAAGATGATGTAGTCTTTGACTAATCCCTCGCTGGCTAGTTTACGAACTTTCTCAATTTCGCCAGACAGCATAGAGAGTGTTAAATTAAGATCAGGCTTAGACGTGAATTTACACTGAATAGTGGACTCTCCAGCATTGTCGTCATCCTCGCTCCACGCTCCGACAAACGCACCATCGCGTCCACCATCATTTGTATCCAAAAAACTTTGAACGGGTCGTTTTAGACATTCCTCAGCGATCACGAGCGAGATATCTTGAAAGGCTTTCCACCCGAGAAGATGCAGAGGATATTCTGAGTTTTGTGATAACAGTGAAATCATCGGTTTGGCTCTATCAAATTTGCTTTGGTTTCAGAGAAGCAATGATTAGTTAAAGCTTCTCTTTCTAAATTGCGATATCGAGATTCAGCGCACTTAACCAGATTTTTCAACAACGTCATTAACCTTATCGATAATAGCGATAATTTCTGGGTCTAGGCTGTCACCATTTTTTTGCATTAGCCTAGCTCCCTTCGCCCCCAGCACCTGCTTTATACGTTCCTTAGAGCCCATTTTGGCTCGATTCCAGAGCAATGCTGAATAACCAGAAATTCTAGCATCACCCGACCAATTTGGATCAAAGTCGCTATCAGTTAAAGGCGGGTCAGGTTGAAATTCAGAGTTGAATACTTCAAGAGCTATGGAAGGTGGAAAATAGTCTTCAATTGTCCCTTTAGAGAGGACGAAAATTTCTCGAATATTTGCCAATCCGCCAGCAGCCATCCTGTGTTCTAACTCGCTCTTTGTGCCCTGAGCATCGTTGTCTAAAACAATCACACACGGAATATCATAACTATTCAACAAATCGACAATTAACGAAGTCTTAGTATTATCTGAACCGCCAATATTGATTAAGGCTATTCCTAATCTAAATTCACTAAGACCCTGCATCTCCAAAAATGTCGGAAAACTCTCCTCTTCGGTATTACCTTCAACTAGTAAGGCACAATTGCCCCCTCCTTTTAGTAATGCGTCCGAAGCTCGAATACCCAAATCATCTCTGACCGAAGAGAGTTCATCCGCCCTAAAACTTCGACTAACGGTATTTCCCTGTATTGTTCTACTTAAAAGCACGTTACTTTCATATTTACTTCGGTCTATGAATACTGGGGAGTGAGTTGTAACAATGACTTGAGTGTTTTCACTAATTTCTTGGATCACACTAAGTAATTGCCTTTGAGCTTTGGGATGTAAGCTATTCTCGGGTTCTTCCATCGCAAATATGAATGTACCCAAAACGTTGGTCTTGGCAATAAGTCTAAATAGAGCGATTATGAGGTTACTTTGTGTGCCCGCTCCTCGGTCTTCAATATTTATGTTACTAGCACGATCGTCAGATAAAGAAATTGAAAATTTGACTCCCTCTGTAGGATCAATCGTCAGTTCATCGAAACCGACTTTAAAAGACTCGTTATTGAGCTGCTCTCTAAGGAACGCCTCAATATCTAAGCGAGGCTCAGTCAGTGATTCTCTAAGAACAGCAATAACCTCCTCCAACTGAGTTCTCGATCCTTGCTCTTCAATTGCTATCTTCATTCTTGCTCTCAACAACTTCCCCAACATTGCCGCTTTATTCATAGAAAATTGAATATTTAAATCACGTCTAACTGGGATGAAGTGGAAGTTATCTGACGAAAACCATTTTGATTGAACGTTGCTGGGCACAGTCAAGACAGTATTATCCGATAGCTCTGCTTGCCATGTCGCATTTTGATTAAACTTAAATAGCTTGTTAATTACAACGCTTCCATCGTCTCGCAAGAAGGGTTGGATAAGATCGCAATCGCCAAAACTCTTAAACGTAATTACAATCGATATATCAACATCAGTCTCATCCTTATACCAATCTTTAGAAGAGCTTAACTTTTTCACCCCAAAGAATGTTTCTAATGCAATTAGGAAAGACGTCTTCCCTACATCGTTTTCGCCAATTAGCACGCTGAATTTTTCAATTGGCACACTAACGTTCTTCAGCGCTCTAAAGTTTTTAATGTCAACATTTACGATTTGCATAAGCCCTCCTCAGAGCATAATAACGCTTCGCCAAACCATATACATACTCATCTCCCCATCAGCAGCTATACATGTTCTCAGGGCGAGCCACGTGCAATATTTCACCATTTTCGACACCAGTTAAAAATAGAGAAACGCTTCTTCATAAAGCCCTTGTTATGCAAATTTTTGGCCTTTTCGAACAGTCGGTCTTTATCCATTATCATGAACCTTTACGATTCATTTAACCTTGTCCTTTATCCATTGCCTAACGCTGCCTTTGTAAATAGGTGTTGCGCCATGGTTAATTAAGAAGCTAACCACATCACCACAATATGATCAATAGGTTAAAGGATCAAACTCGGACAGGGGTAAACTTGACCCACTAACAAAAACTTCATCATCATGAACATCAGAGAATAGGTGCTGAAGTTTTACGTACTCTAAACGACTAAGGGTAGAGGCTTTTTTATTTGCCATCTTTCGCCTCTATATGCCTGCACTTCGGAAAGGCGCTGCATGCCCAAAACTCCTTGCCTACATTCTTTCCTTTTTTGGCAATTTTCATCGCCATGCTAGAAGAGCATTTCGGGCAAACTTTTTCAGAAGTTGATTTGACACTAGCTATCTCTGGAGCTGATTTTCTTCCAGCAAATTCTGGGGCAATCTTAGCTTTGATCGATTCTATTTGAGGCAAATGTGCAGACAAAACCTCATTAATATCTGTTACTTGATATGTAGCTTTGGCGGGGATTTGGACTAGTGGCATTCCTGCCGATTTGCACGCACTTTCTAAGAATCTATCTCTTTCTTTTCCCTTCTTAGAATTATGACTTTTATCGTTTAATTCAATAGCACAGATAGGCGAAAGATCATCTTTATCGCAAATTATGAAGTCAAAATGCTTACTAGATATCTTATTGAACGCCTTTTGCCAAGCACTCCTATCTTGGCCTTTTCTAGGCGTTATGACATCGGCAACTCGAACCTTTCCAAATACCTCGAACTTATTTGTCAGGGAGAGTTTTAGAACTCCTAGGAATGACCTCTCAGCTGCTGTAAACAAAATATTGAGTTTTTGATACTGTAGGTTTCCAGCACCCTGAAGTTTCCTTGGCGATTGCTTTACAATTATTGCAAATGCAATAAGTACAATTACTATAGTGAATGCAGCGATCAGTATCGAATCCATGATCTTTCTATCTCTTGTCTAAATTGAAATTTCCACCCAAGTAAGCCAATTGGATTGGTTCCAAAACAATTATTACTGTTGGAGTTTATATTCAAACATGAGCTAACACCTCACTCAAGTATTTTTCACCAATCCCCATAGTCAATTGAAATCAGATTGCTCATCGATAATTTTAAGTAATTTAAATGGACTGCTCGCTAGCACTACGACTCTGATCTATATGCAGTGATGAATCACTTTTAGTTAGATTCTACTTCGAGATCATCAGGTGCCCTCTCGAATTTTTTGCACAAGTGATTACGGTGGGGAATAAGAAATAGCTTGTTATCGACCTTATTAGCCGAGTGCCTGCACCTCCAACCCAGCCCTAGCCCGACAAGCCGCAGACAGTATCTACAAATTGAACAAGACATATCACCTTCGTAAGTGTACTCGTGATCGGTTGAATGAGTGTGGTTGATGTTTTCACCCCATATAAATACAAGTGATGAGTTGTTTAATCTTAGTTTGGGATTGAGGGGGCGGGATGTCGAACTCAACTTGGCATCTCGCTCCCCGTGGCTTCCTAACGTCCCTCAATATTGTAAAACATATAAATACGCAATGAGGGGGAGAAACCAGCAAAATTGAAAAATTTATAAATACACCTTGAGATAGTAGAAAACGAGCACACCACCGTAGGACAACTTCTCCCTCGAGCCGCTGATTCAAAACCATTTAGGATAGCTCCCTATATTAGGTTAGTTGCACCCACAGTAAACTTAACCTCATAAAAATTATTAAAATGACTATAAAAACTGAAGGAAATACTCATATAAATCATCAGCTTTCCCTATCAACAAAAAATGATTTTATTAATAAAAGGAATAAGCGATTTAATTTTTCAAAACACGAATTTAATGAATTCAGCTCTCGCACCCAAGAATATTTAGATAAAACGAATACTAGAATAGCAAGACATGATGTTATTAAATGGATAAAGAGTGAGAAACCTATTGCTGCTATTACAATGGTTTTTAATTGTGCAATTAATCACGATCAAAGCATCGATCTTCTAAATCGCTTTTATGGCTGCCTATGTAAATATCAATTTGGCAGAACTTACAAAAAGAGAAATGAATTCATTTCGATGTTTGCGTTTCTCGAGAATGCTGTTAAGGATAAAAACAAGCAAACGTCCCTAAAACACGAAGATTCAAACCACTTTCATCTAATTTTATGTGATGACAATGCCATCTTCGATGACACTAGTTCCATAGTTATAGATATCGAATCTGCCAGATGCCAAGCAAATAGTGATTTTAAAAAGGCCATGTTGGCCGATAACACTGATAAGTGTTTTGTCCCGCAAATAACAAGATGCAAAGTTCAGGAATACTTCAATCATGGTGATGATGGACTGGAAAACTATGTAACCAAGAATCTCGAAAACCACGCTAGAAATAATGATCTGAAATTTGATCAAATAGCCTATCCTAGCATCGAGGGCTTCACCTTCGGAGAAAGAGTATATAACTAGCACTCAAACCGCCTCATTGCCCGCGCAAGCCGCGCGACAGCACACAGAGGCCACTTCCTGAATCAGCCGAACTTAGAGCCCCAGAGAGCGAGTCACCCCCCCTAGACGCCGCAATAGACACACCCACACGCCACCTGAAATCAAAAGACGACACTGAACATGAATTTCAGATATAACGTTTCAATATCAATGGTTTAGCTAAATAAAATTCATTTATCAAATCATTTCAATAAGTTAATGTTATGGACTATCTGATTCTCATGTTGATTGATTAAAACTCAAAGGCATCCGTTTTTCTGGACTTATAAATACTCATATAACGATTAATCACAAACAACATTGAGTAGGAAACCAATAATGAAAACTAATCTTAATAACTCGTCCAATGAGCTCTCATCTCTAGAAGAATATCAACTACAAAAAATGAACTTTATGGGCATGAGACTGCGCTATTTTGAACAACTGCAACCAAGGCTAAAACGGTATATTTCGGCCGCTTGCGGAAAACCAAACGCCGACAAAATACATAGCTGGATCAGGTCAGAAAAACCAATCATACATCTTACTTTTTCAATTAATGGAATGGTCAGCAGTGCTGAATCAATATATATTTTGAACAGATTTTATGAACGACTTAACCAAAGCATCGGCCCAACAAAAGATGGATGCACTCGCTTATATGCTTTCTCGAGTGATTTACTACTAGATCAAAGTCTATCCAGAACCAATTTTTCTAGTTCTACTAATATTGAAGCCATTTTTTGCGACCCCGATTCTATTTTCACTAATCCTGAATTGATAAAATCGCTAATACGCGATGCTTTAATATGGGCTATTAATGAAATGAAAACATGGAAGGGCTTTGTAGATGACACTGAAATCATCAATTTAACAATAGCCGACATCCCCATGAATCAGGCTTTCAAAACTAGACACTTTGATTTACGTACGAGCGTAGAGTTTGATTGCATCGGATTTCCGAGTAACGGTGGCATCCGATTTAGCCGTGCTATAAGTGACTAAATCAAATTCATGCTACCTCTTGATTTTTTTGGCTTGTTCTTGGGTTAATTCACTTACTAACACCGCGCTTGCTTCATCGAATACCTTAAGCAACGTATACAAGTTTCGATGCTCCCGTTGAATCATTTCATCTTGTTTATCTAGCTCTATGATCAACGCCCTACAACTAGGATCCGATGCAGCATCAAAACCCATAAGCATGTGATGAATTAACCTGTTTCGTTCAGAAACCAAGAATGAAAACGCTGCTTTTTGTTGAGCTAAAGAGCTATCTTCATTGTCGATCTTGAAACTGAGGGACACCCATGGTTCGTCCCTTCCTTCAGGATACTTATGAATATCCTCGACGCTTCTATCAAAGGATTTGAAATACTCTTTAGCTAGCACTCCCATCGTTTTGTTTTCAATCGACATTTTACGCTGAACCAACGTCTCTGAAACTTTGCTCACGGGTGATTGAAAATTACTTGCACCGACAAATTGCTTCAACATGCCCTCGATCTTCTGAAAGTTCAGTACGTTTCTACCGATTTTCCTAAGTGCCAATTCTTTTAAATCATCCACATGAATAAAGGCCATCTAGCCCTACCTAGTATTCCATCAAAAATTTCATCAAGAAATATATGCCTACTGTTGCGACGAGCGAGTTCCAATTCATCTATAACAATAGTCAATCTATTTTATAAATGAATGATATTGGCCTGTAGAGATAATCACAACTACTCTGACTCCTTCCGGATACGTGCGATAAGGTCTCTATGCCTAAACAATACTGGTTTTATATCGTTATAGATTCTATGTGATGCCCCAATATTCTCTCCATCACTAATCGTGATCGTATCGTTCGAAGTTTTAACGGCCTTAGTTTTAGTGATATCTACACATTCATAAATGGCAGAGCTTCTTGAATTAACGCCACCGGTCCAATAATTAGCCTTCATCTTCGTGTCATGAGACAACTTCCTAAAATGTGTACAGCCCCTTGACGAAGACACTAGAGCGGCCTTTGCTTCTATCCATGTCAACATCATAGTACCGTCGAATATATAACCATCTTTAGAAAACACATCAAAGGTGTACGGAGAGGACGGGTCATCAATAACATTAAATTTCGGCGCAGTAGCACACCCAGACATGAAGCATAGAATAATAGCCAGTGCTGCTAATTTAGTGATTTTCATAAACTCTCCTGTTTGTATATTTTATAATTTAGAGATGTTTCAATAGCCTGTCCAATGATAGCTTTAGCTGAAAGCTTTGGTCTGCCATTTTGGGCTATGCCCTTACCACCATTGTACAGGTTTGCCGAATTATATGCAGACCCTACAAAAACCTGTTCAGCAGACGATCAAAAACGAATTTGACTGGTTAATTCCGATTGATCCTAACGAGGTATCTGCAACGGAAACCTAACACCAAGCCAAGGTGCGGCTCGGCAATTTCAATTATCGTACCAGTTATTCCACTCGGTATTTCTGAACCACCTACATTGAGTCTGTGTACAACACTATACATGTCTCAAAACAACCCTTTTGTGACATGTGTGGTATAATAAACCTTTATAGACAAAGGGCTTATGACTATGAATACCGCAGCAAAAAATGATCGTAATGTGACAAGTTTTACAAATCCATCTATTGATCGCTCAAAGGATAGGAATTTCATCACAGTAACTGAACTCGATTTATTATTAAAAGGCGCGTCCAAGACTCGTCATCCAATTCGAAACAAAGCAATATTACTTACTATGTTTTGGCACGGACTTCGCGTTACTGAGCTCTGCGAACTCAATCGAAATGATTTAGATGAAAAGAATGCTCGCTTGATTGTCAAACGACTAAAAAATAGCTTACCAACAACGCAGCCTATTCGCCCAGATGTTTTACGCAACTTGAAGAAGTATCTTAAGATACGTCAAAGCAATCAGAGATCACTATTTCTGAACGAGAGAAACGATCAGTTTGTGAGACGCGGAATTAACCACCTTTTAGAACAATGCTCAAAACTTGGCGGCTTACCCTTTCATGTTAATCCGCATATGCTTCGCCATGGATGCGGTTACGCTCTTGCTGAGTTAGGCCACGACACTCGATTGATACAAGACTACCTCGGTCATAAAAACATTCAGCACACCGTAATTTACACTCGCACATCAATTAAACGATTTGAGGCAATTTGGGACTAAATGGTAAATCTGAATTTTAATGCTGTTGCTTTTGAGCAAAAATTTCATCTGGGATATCTAGTGCGCTACATGGATACCATGGAGCTACAATTCAAGACTCTTTACAGCGAAACGAAAACCAAGGTTCATGAGGAGCTTAAGCAATCGGGCATAGATGAAAATAGTGAAGACTATCAACTAGAAATGTCTGTTATCGAACATCAGTTTGTTGATAAGTATCCTCAGATTTTCCGAGAACAAATGCTTGCCTCTATTTGAGGATTTATCGAGTCATCGGTATTTGATACCGCTGAATTTTTTAAAAGAAGGCTTGAACATAAATTGTCCCTAAAAGATACTCGCGCTAGAACACCTCAACAACAATGGAAGAAGTACTTCTCACATATTTTGAAGCTGAACTTGCAAATCGAAGCTAATCTTTCAGAGCGACTTAGTCGTATGCAAAAAGTACGCAACATTTTGGTTCACACTGGAGGACTGGAATATCAAATCAAAGAAGCAAATCGAGTCGAATTATTGAAAATAGTACCTTTAGAAGAAGGTTTAATCATCAGCGGATCAAATATTGAAATCGACCCCATTTATTTGAGAAACCAAACGGTGTCAGCTAAATCGGTCAATTCAATTTTGACAGATATGATGAAACACCCCGAACAATTCTAGCTCTAGTACTTCACTTAGGCCGCCATAATCTTATTCTAGAAAAATCAATCCCGTAATCCATAGCCTCTATCATTTCTGCTTTCTTAGCTAAACTCAAAGTATGCGTATATCCGCCCGTAATCGTAGTATGAGTATGCCCAACTAGCTCACCTATCCTAGACAATTCATAGCCTTGAGAATCCCACAGGTGCTGCACAGCGGTATGTCTAAAAGAATGAAAGACTTTCTTACTCTTCCCGATGTCTTCAATTCCGCATTTGCGCTTGTACGTATCTCGAAACCATCTACCTAACGCATGGTTGTGTTTTCCGTTTACTACCTTAATTTCTGGAAATAAGGCATTGCTACCTTGATTGATCACAGTCTCAACGTATCCAAGAAATCCTAGTTCAATCAACTTCGAATGTATTGGCACAACCCTTCTTGCGGCTGGTGTTTTAAGCTCCTTGTCTTCTTCTTCATTAATATCTATATACGTAACTACCCTGTGATCAATTTTTTCGTGCCGAATATCTGAAACCAGAAGTTGGCAAATTTCATTTGACCGTGCCCCAGTAAATAACGCTAACAGGGGGGCCCAATAATTGGATGCCTTTGTGTGCTTTCCCTTCAAGTACTCATCGCTATAAAATAACTTTTCTAGGTCACTTTTGTCGAAAGGTAGATATGGATTTTTTTCTTTAGTTGTAAATTCTTTCTCGATCGCCGTAGCAGAAATCGGATCGATATAACCCTTCTTGACGAACTCTTGTAAGAAGCTTCGAATAGTTCGCGCATACTCCTTCAGAGTATTTTTTGCCAAAGTATTATATGTGCCAAATTGTTGCTCAATAATCTGGTCAATACTCAGACCTTGATATCTTCCATTGTTTCTATTCGTAGGGATTTTTGGAAGAACCTCTACAAACTTCTCTACATCCCTATACGTTAACTCACATGATTGGCGGTCGCCCACATATTCGATAAATGTTTTCAAATAGCTTCTGTAAAGCTTAATCGTCCTCGGGTTAATTCCTTTTCGTTCCAATCTGGCTGAGTGCTTTTCAGCCAGATTACTTAGCAGTTCTGTTTGATTCGTGTTTTTTTGAATAGTCTCGTCATGCCTCTCACTACCCACCGCCATGTTAGTTTGGGCTCGATAGGCACTAAGATCAATTCCTTCAGACGAAACCCACTCCATAGCCACTCTTTCAGCTTCGGTCATTGACATCCAAAGATGCTCCCTCTCTAAAGCATCCCACTCAGCGATGGCATTATATCTTTCAGTAAAACTCAGAGCCGATCTAATCAACCCAGCCTCGTATAGCTCTTGATGCTGAGACTCTTCTTCAATTTGAAGAAATTCTTGATAGTCATTATTTGATTTGTCCGTTGAAGACTTGTCACCCATCATTAATTTCCTCTCAAGTGTGTTCCAATATCGACGAGCCAAATGGATTGCTTGACCTTTGTTTTTTGTCCTTAAAGATTTTCTAAATAAAGGCGGTTTTAAACCCAGTTTTGTCGCTTCAGATATAGAGATTCTTATCTGGAAATAATACACACCATGCTTAGTCTTAGTAATGTATGAACCTTGCCTGCGAGTCATAGTAACAGACCCCAGTAACAGACCATAGGAAATCTGTCGTCACCTAAAAGCGCAACCGTTGATTTTAAAAGGTTTTTTTGGTGTAAAGTGGTGGCTATGGGTGGACTTGAACCACCGACCCCAGCATTATGAATGCTGTGCTCTAACCAACTGAGCTACATAGCCATCTTTAACTTCTGCCGTCCTTTGGCGTTTTGAACATTTGTTTGGCCTGTTATTTGTTGGTCAAATACACGCTTATGTTCATTCTTAGCCAACAACCTGTAATGGTGTGTAGCTGAGAATTTAGAGGCGAGAAAATACACTTGCGCCGCCATTGAGTCAAGGCTTGATAACCGTTTTTGAGTGAAAATATTCAACTTTAGTTATTAATCAGGATTCGGTTAGCATTTGTAGTGTTTAAAGCGGCTTTATTGCGGTTTTTTTGGCTCGTAATATCTCTGCCGACGCGAGCAAGAATGCGCCTATGCCATGCGCATCGTCGGACACGCGATCGGTTGAAACATAATACTCAAACGTGCCGCTACGGTATGGCTCTCCACCTAGCCCGGCTGAGCGGCAGACGTCATTCACGTGCACTTTGCCTTGTTGGTCGGTGCTGATTATGTGGGTTAACAAGCCTTGGTACCCGCGATTAGCAACGTCGGTGTAGCTGGCATCGAGCAGACCAAGCCTTACGCCTTTAGCGATGGCGTATACAAACATTGATGAACCGGATGCCTCGAGCCAGTTGCCAGCTCGTTGGCCTTGATCCGGCACCTGATACCACATGCCACTTGCGTGCTGGTACGGTGTAATGGCTTGCGCCAAACGATTCAGTATGTCGCCAAGCTGTTTGCGCCCCGCGTGGTTATGCGGTAGGTGCTCTACGGTGTCTACTAAAGCCATGGCATACCAACCCATGGCTCTTGACCAAAAGCCCGGTGAACGACCCGTGACTGGGTCGGCCCACGGTTGTAAGCGACTCTCATCCCAAGCGTGATACAGCAAGCCAGTATCGGCATCGCGGGTTTGTTGTTCGATTTCAACAAACTGTTTAACAATGTCTTGATAAACAGGGTCTTGATAAACAGGGTCTTGATAAACAGGGTCTTGATAACTAACGTCTTGCTGAGCATTGTCATAAGAGCGATTCGGTTCACCGCCAAACTCTCGTTGATAATGCGCATAGAACGGCTGCGCCATATACAGGCCGTCCAACCAAATTTGCCAGGGGTATTTACGCTTATGCCAAAAGCCACCACTGCGGGTTCTGGGTTGCCACTTTAGCTGCAACATTAACTGATCCATGGCGTGCTTATAGCGCTCGTCACCACTTGTTTGATAAAGCTCAAATAAGATGTTGCCAGCATTCACTGAGTCAATATTAAACTCGCTCAGCTTGAGGCTGGTAATAGCGCCTTGTTCATCAATAAAGTGATCTGCGTAGGCTTTGATATAGTCGTTGTAATGCGTGTCGCCGGTTTGCTCAGCTAAGCGCTGCATGCCTAACAACACTAAACCATGCGTATAACTCCAAACGTATTCACCGTCGGATTTACGCATTAACCATGGCTCGGGGAATCGTTCTATATGCTGATTTGCTAGCGTTACGGCTGATATCTCTGGCTCAAATGCATTGCCCCCTTTAGCTGCCGGCGAAGTGCGCGCTTGTAGGGGCAATACGCTTACGTCATGCAAAGCCATGACGACTTTTAAATGTGCGAGCTTTTGCTCTGGGTCCCAATGGCCATCAAAAGTTTGCTTTGCACTAATGCTCGCAGCTGACTCGGAGATGTTATCGGCCAACCATGCATACGGCTCACCTTGCTTGTGCGAGCCATAAAAGTACGCGCGGTCGCCCCATAGATTTGGTCTATTCTTGGCTTGGTCTTCGTAGGTTACTCGAAAAATTGGCGTGTCAGATAAGTTGGCGGAATAGTGATTGTCGATCAGGTAAAACTGCGCGTCGTAATGGCGGCGCCCCAAAATGAAGTTTTGCACGCCATCAAATGTGGATCGTTTCACCACCAGTTTTTGCGACTCTTGGCGTTGGCCATCATGCCAAATCGCAGCGGCTCCACCTCGACTAAAAAACTGACTGTCGGTAATGTAGCTCCAACCACGCGGACACACAAAATCGGTGTAGCCTTCAAAATACCCGCGTCGGTGGTAATACATTCCGCTGTCTTTATTCCATAGACTGACAGTGTCTGCCCCACCAGTGATAAACGTGCTGTCTTCGGTGATGATGCGCGTGCCTTCTAGCAAGCGCAGCGCAAATTGGTGCGAGTGATCGCCGGTAATAAGGCCGTAATCGTTGACCACCCTGAGTTGCATAAAGGTTATGTCGTTGGCCTTAATATTAATGGTCGACGCGCCCCAATCATCAAAATGATCTTGCCGCCAATTGGCTCTTAATAAGCTGGTTCGTATGGTGGTTTTGTCACGCCCCTTGCCAACCAACGTTACATTGTCACGCGTCAGCATGAGTTGCTCTTCGAATACGCCTTCGCCAATCAAAATTATGGCTGGCGCTTGCGAGTCGTTTAACCGGCTCAGTGCGTCGCTGATGCGAGTTACGTCACCAGAACCGTCTTGCTCAACGCGTATAAATATCGTCGCTTGTTGTTTGGCGTCGTTGCTCAACGGAGCTGGCTCAGCAAACCCAGACAGCCTAGCGAACTGAGAGAGTTCGGCTAAATCGAGTGCCGCTAATTCGCGTGCGACTAATGCCGCAACTCGATACGCTCCGTATTCGGAGAAATGTGAATCGTCTACAGTTGGCTCGTCGTTCAAAGCGAATTGTAAATCGCTCTGGTCATCACTTTTTAAGCCACCGTTGCGCTGTAGGATTAAATTTTGTGTGTGTAAATCCTGCAAGTGTAAATACAAGCGTTTGCTGTCGGCCTCACCATAGTGCGACAACAATTCACGACTCTGAGTGTTCAGATCAATTAGGGCAATGTGGTGCTCCGCCGCAAGGTCGCGCACGGCTTGCGGGTAATCGCCATGTGTGGCGACAACCTGGCCATTGTCAAATCGACGTCGCGCCACTGAAGTAATCAACACGGGTGTGGCAGCATGCTCACGCGCTAACTCAACATAACGCATTAACAAGGATTTATAGTCAGTGCCCGCGTCAGCATACCGCTCTGGGCTGTCGATTTTTTGGTCGTTGTGGCCAAATTGAATAAGCAGTAAGTCGCCCGACCCAATGCTCGCGGCGAGCTCATCAAAGAAGCCTTCGTCAATATAGCTCTTAGCGCTGCGACCCGACTGAGCCAGATTAACGACATTGATATCAGTATAAAAATGGCTGAGCACTTGCCCCCATCCCATGCGCGGAAAGACCTCTAAACCGTATTCACTGGCGGTGCTGTCGCCGGCAATATAAATGGTTCTAGCAACGGCGTTAGTAGCGCTAAGCAACACACCAATGCAAAAGGTTATAACAACAAAAGCGCGGCTACTTAATCGCATAATTTTAGCTCGAGGTTTAGATATCTGTTGAAGGTGCGCTAGGCCTGATTTGCCGGCATGCCACTTCGCGGGATTATTGCTCCGCGATGCTGAATAACGGTTGAGGCCAGAGCATGACCGTGCTGGCACGCGTCTTTAGCACTTTTGCCGGCTAACCTTGCAGCGAGATAAGCGGCGTTAAATGAATCGCCCGCAGCCGTAGTGTCGACCGGTTTAACCGGCTTAGCTGGCACGTAGTCAGTGCCCTCTGGCGAACTGTACAAGCATGATTCACCGCCCATTTTAACCACGATTTCAGTAGACCCCAGAGCATGAACCGCGGCGACCAATTGCTCAGGACTGGTGTAATCAAACAAGCTCTGCTCGTCGTCAAACGTTGGCAATACAATGTAGGCTAGGCGATACAACTTTAGGTAGCTTGCGCGTGCGATACCCGGATGACTCCACAAACTTGGCCGGTAATTGCCATCGAACACAATGCGGCCGCCGGAGTCACGATATTCTGCCAAGAAGGTGAGCAATCGTTGTTGCGAGGCGTCAGGCAGAATGGCCAGGCTGATGCCAGACAAGTAAAGGTATTGAAAGTCACGAAGGGCGTCGAACACCGCGTCAGCTCGACTCGGCTCTTCAAACATTAAGCTGGCCGGTGACTGTTTGCGCCAGTAGTAAAATGAGCGCTCACCATCGTCGGCAAGGCTGATCATGTAGAGGCCGGGGACCGAGTTTCGGAATTGCATTACGTTCATGCAGTTTACGTTCTCACTGGTCCATTCTGAGATGAGCCAATCACTCATTGGGTCGTCGCCGAGCGCGGTAAAATACGACACCTCACAACCTAAGCGAGCTAGGTAAACAGCGGTGTTTAAAGTGTCACCACCGAAGCCCATGTTCATTGGCCGTGAGCTGATGGTCTGGCTCAGGGCTGTTTGTTCGCTCAGGGCTGTTTTTTCGCTCAGGGCTGTTTCTTGACCTACCGGCGCTTGCCTGAGTTCGAGCATGCATTCGCCTAACACTGCGATACGTTCTTTCATTGTTAAATTCTTGATCTAAGTAGTCTTTGCTGAGTTCCGCACGAAGTGCTTGGCGTAATATTTGCGGCCTTAGCCATGACACCGCGACATAACGCGGCGATGGGTAGCACTCAAAGGCTACTCGTTCGCCGGTTTACCAATGGTGGCCAAAATACCGCCATCCACATAGACTACTTGCCCAGTTACGAAGTCACTTGCTGGAGCACTCAAGAACACTGCAGCGCCTTTTAGGTCATTGGGGTCTCCCCACTTGCCGGCTGGTGTGCGCTGAATGATAAATTCATTCATCGGATTGCCATCGACCCGGATTGGCGCAGTTTGGCTGGTTGCGAAATAACCAGGGCCAATTCCATTAACTTGCACATTGCTAGCCGCCCATTCTGTCGCCATGTTTTTGGTTAGCATTTTCAAGCCACCTTTAGCGGCCGCATACGCGCCCACTGAGTTACGGCCAAGCTCCGACATCATTGAACAGATATTGATGACTTTACCGCCGCCGCGACGAATCATTGATGCCACAACCGGTTTGGTCATAACAAATACGCCGGTTAGATCAGTGCGTATTACTTGCTCAAAATCGGCCACTGACATATCTAATAACGGTACCCGCTTAATGATTCCCGCGTTGTTAACTAAGATATCGATGGGGCCGACTTCTTGCTCAATTTTAGCAACGGCGTCTGCCACCGCGTCTTCATTGGTTACATCGAATCGGTAGCCGTGGGCGGTGATGCCATTTTGCTGATAAGTAGCAACAGCTTCCGCGATTTTCTCGTCACTGGAAAAGCCATTTACAATCAATGTGGCACCGGCTTCACCAAGCCCCATTGCCATAGCCATGCCTAGGCCGTGAGTTGACCCAGTCACTAGCGCTACTTTGCCGCTTAGATCAAATAATGGATTACTCACGTTAGTCTCCTGATGACGCAAAATCAGCGGGGGTAAGTTTGTCCATGTCGTCGTAGTCTAGGTTCTCACCAGCCATGCCCCAGATAAACGTGTAATTAGACGTTCCGGCACCCGAGTGAATAGACCATGTTGGTGAAATGACCGCTTGTTCATTGGCCACCCAAATATGGCGAGTCTCGTGTCGCGGCCCCATAAAATGGCATACGGCTTGTTCTTCAGGCACTTCAAAATAGAAATAGGTTTCCATGCGTCGACCATGGGTATGCGCCGGCATGGTGTTCCACACACTGCCGGGCTTAAGCTCGGTCATGCCCATTTGCAGCTGGCAGGTCTCGACCACACCACTCACCAATAGCTTATTAATAACTCGATGATTGGAAGTCTCTAAGGAACCTAGCTCAAGTTTAATGGCGTCGTCCAAACCAACCTTTTTTACTGGGTAGCTGTGGTGTGCGGTCGCCGAATTCAAATAAAACTTAGCAGGCTGTGTCGGGTCGTCACTCGCAAAGGTGACCTCTTTAACGCCAGCGCCAATGTACAAGGCTTCTTTGTAGGCCATTGCATAGGTTTCACCGTCTACGGTGATGGAGCCAGCGCCACCAACATTAATAGCGCCCAGTTCACGCCGATCAAGAAAATGGTCAGCCTTGAGTGGATTCACCGCATCGAGGTTTAGCGCGCTGCTGGTTGGGCAGGCACCGCCCACAATAAAGCGATCAATTTGCGTGTAAACCAAATTTATTTCACCTTCAACAAACAAGCCGTCTACGTGAAAATTTTCACGTAGGCGCTCCATGTTGTAGTGCTCGTAGTCTGCCGGATGTACGGCATATCGTTCTTCGTAATGTGTTGTCATAACCGTTACTCTGTTGAATTCAATAGTTTCGAAATTTGAACGCTAGCCATGATGGCCGGAGCCAATCCTTTTGGGTCATTCGAGACCAGCCGTTCACTCATATAATAGTGATAGCTGCCGTCTCGCCCATAGCCCAAGCCAGCGACTTCACAAATGTTATTCAAATGATACGTGCCGTCAGCGTGAATCGACACGAACTCATTTACCAAGCCCTCATATGCGTCTAGCGTGGCACTTCGATAGGTGTCCGGCAAATAGCCTTGATCAATCGCTTTGGCTAGGAAATAGGTGAACATTGCCGTGCCTGACGCTTCTAAATAATTGCCCGTCGCGTCTGGCATATCCATGATTTGATACCACACACCGGATTCGTCTTGAGTTTCTAGCAAGCTGCTGGCGAGCTCAGGGATAATGTCCAACAAAGGTTGGCGAAGCTCCGTTTTATCGGCAGGAATAACATCAAGAATATCCACCAAAGCCATCGCATACCAGCCTAAACCTCGTGACCAAACATAGCGTGAACGACCCGTTTCAGGATCAGCCCAAACTTGCTGTTTGGCCTCGTCCCAAGCATGAAAGTACAAACCGGTGTCGGGGTCTCTGAGGTGTGATCGTGCAATTACAAACTCGTTTACCGACTCCTGGACCTTGTGCTCATCGCCTTGCATTAAGCCCACACCGGCCAGAAAAGGCATGCCCATATACACGCCGTCTAACCATAACTGATGCGGGTAGCGTAGTTTATGCCACAGCGCGCCTTCGGAGGTACGCGGATGGTCTTCCAACGAAGCGGCTAAGGCATCAATCGCCTTACGGTAGCGGGGATCATTCGAGCGCTGATACAAGCGCTGGATCATCTTACCGCCGTTAATGTCGTCAATATTGTGCTTGCTTGGATCGTAGCCTTTGATGGCTTCTTTGGGATCAAGATAACTGTCCATGATCCGCACACCGTAGTCGCTAAACTGCGCATCGCCGGTCAGCTGCGACACGTCGTCTAAGGCCTGCATCAATAAGCCGGTGGTGTAAGTCCATTGTGTTCCACGCTCACGGATATCGTCGAACTGGCCATATATTAAACTGTCGCCTCGGCGTGCGACCTCTGACTTGGACAAGCCAGTCGCAATTTCGGCCGGCGTTTGTTTAGCTAAGACTTTGGACGCAGCGGTTTGTAATCGAATACGTGGCGCTAAGGTTCGACGCTCAACTTCATTGTGTAAATAGGTTTCCAGTTCCTGTTTGGTTTGCACGCCACCAGGCTGCCCTGACCACAAGGCTCCAAATGCATATTGAACGTAGGTGCCACGCGGCTGCAATACCACCACATAACTATTTTCATCTTGGGTTTGCTCAATAAAATCACGTTTTTTGAACAGCAGCACCATCGCTAAATTATCGTCAAACAAAGACTGCTTACCGAAGCTGGCGACGTAACTCCAGGCTTCACCGGTAATGTCTAAATCGCCAGTTAACAGCTCAGTGCCTTGGTGCGCTACCAGCCCAATTGCGAGATTGCTCAACGGCTCCGAGGTGCGCAGTTCAACATCGACCATTGGGCTACCCGCCTGCATGGCAAGACTGGCCGTTAGGTCAACCACATTGGAGCCGGTGTCCCAACCTTGGTAGTCAATATCAAGCGCCGAATACAGCGGACCATTAACCTTGATAGCGGTAGAACGTTGTTTGACCTTAGACACCAACTCAACTTTTTCGCCAGTCCAATAGCCATAGCCACCGGCACCGAGGCTCGAACCAACTTTAAGAATGTCGGCGCCCCAGTCTGACATTTCGTGATAACTCGCGTAGCCGTCTTGCCCCACGTCTTGTAATACTAGGTCTGAGGTTTTCTTACCGAAAATATCGAAACCGTTGCGCCAATCTAAATAAATTCGATACCCGACTTGATCGCTTTCAATACCAGGACCTTCATAGCGAATGTATTCACTGTGATCGGTGTATTGCGACGGTGGCGTGACCTGTGACACGTTTTTAAAGGTGCCCCCCACATAAACTTTGTCTTGCCATTCACCGCCGTCTTTAATCGAAACTTCAGCTTGAGTCCGCGCTGTTATCTGTTGCTTACTAACGTGATTATTAATGACGTATTGATTCGTTTGCTTTGCATCGAGGCTGGCTAAGAACGCCAATTGATCGGCTACACCGTCGGCGTCGCTGTCAATTAGCTGAGTGGGAACGGCTTGATCGCCGAGCCAAACCTGTAGTGCCTGCGAGGACGTGCCCAACTCATTCAGACTAAACCTAATCAGACTGTCTGGCCGCGCAAAATCAGATGGGTTGGCAACATCCACGCGCGCGACTTCGTCAACTTTTAGCGTGTGAGACTTAACTTCGTTAACTTTAGCCGACTCAGCGTGACCATCAGCTTGCGCGAGTCCGGTAGAACCAGCACCGAGAATCGCTGCAATAAGGGAGCTTAATAACGTTGTTTTCATGTTGGTATCCGTATAAAAAATAATCAGTCAATTAATCCAAATGCGCGAGGCAACCATTCGCTAAGACCCGGTATGTAAGTTACCGCCAATAGCGCACCAAACATGGCGACGTACATCGGCATTAATGGTCGAACAATGGAGGCCACCCGTGTTTTACCGACCGCACAGGCAACGAATAACACGCTGCCAACCGGTGGCGTGCACAGCCCAATGGACAGATTCAGCACCATCATGATGCCGAAATGCAGCGGCGTCATTCCAAGTGCCACCGCAACGGGGAGTAAAATGGGTGTAAAAATCAGTACGGCGGGCGTCATGTCAAGAAATGCGCCAACCAGTAGCAGAATCAAGTTGATGATAAGTAAGATAATAATCGGGTTATCGCTAAGCGTTAACAGAGCTTGGGCCGCCAGAGTTGGAATATTCTCGTAAGCCAGAATCCATGACATAGCGGTGGACGTAGCGATCAGTAACATCACAATGGCGGTAGTTTTTGCCGACTTAATCAGCACATCGTACAACTCAGACACCTGTACTTCGCGGTATACGAACACGGACAAAGTCAGCGCGTAGAGCACCGCAATCGCACCGGCTTCAGTAGCGGTGAATATGCCACCTAAGATACCGCCGATAACTAGTACGATTAAAAATAGACTGGGGAGTGCGGCCGTTGTGCTCTTAATGACCGTTGCTAGTTTGACCCGCTCACCGCGTGGAAAGTTATACTTTTTTGCGTATACCGCGCTAACCATCATCAAGCCAAGTGCAACCAATACACCGGGCAAGTAGCCACCAACAAACAAGGCCGAAATGGACACACCGCCACTTGCCACCGCGAACACAATTAAAATATTGCTTGGTGGAATCAGTAAGCCAGTGGTGGATGATGCCGCGGTTAACGCCGCATTGAATTCTTTGGGGTAACCGTCTTTCTCCATCACCGGCATCATGAAGCTACCAATCGCCGAGGTCGCCGCGACCGCCGAGCCAGAAATGGCACCAAACAAGGTGCAAGAGATTACGTTCACAAACGCCAGCCCACCAGGCAACATTCCGACTAGGGAACGTGCGAAATCAATCAAGCGACGTGCGATACCGCCCTGCCCCATCAGCTGCCCAGACAAAATAAAAAACGGAATCGCCAATAAGGAAAAACTGTCTAAACCGCCGGCCATGCGTTGCGCAACGGTGGTCAATGCGGGTAAGGCATCAATCGACACCAACATGGTCGCCACCGTCGCTATGCCAATCGAAAACGCAATCGGCACACCCATTAGCAGCAAGGCAATGAAGACTAAAAGTAAAATTGCGATGGTCATACGTCAGCCTCTTGAGATTTAGTAAATAGCGATACGATGCTGTAATAAACGATTAACAAACCGCTAAGGGGCAACACCGCATACACATACGCCATCGGCACGCCAAGCGCCGCGGTAGTTTGTTCGAGCTGGTATGTCAACTGCACTAATGCACCACCGCCAACCACCAACACAGCTAAGGCAAATACGCCGCAGCACAGGTCCGAAAACATGTGAATTCGATGCTTGCCGAGCGGACCTAAGCGATGCTCCAACAAATCCAAACCCAAATGGGCTTTCTCACGGTACGCGTACACACCGCCCAGCAAACCAACCCAAATTAATAGAGTAAGCGCCACCTCTTCGGTCCACGCGGCAGGGTCACCTAAGATGTAACGAGACAACACCTGCCACGACACCACCAACACCATTAGGCCCATACAGGCCGCCACTAAAAATCGTACCAAGCTGTCTAGCCCAGATGTCACTCGTTCAACTGCAGATGTCATAAGCCGGTTACCCCTACAAGTCTTTGATTGCTTCAAGCGTGTCGCCAACAGGCGTTCCGCGGTAGGCTGCTTTCATATCAACGACAGCATCCATAAATGGTTTTTTGTCTGGACGAATAATCTCAACGCCGCTCGCTTCGATTGCTTTCAGGGCGTCGTCACTGGCTTGCTGCCATAGCTCACCTTGAAACTTAACGCTGTCATCAGCCGCTTTTTGCAACCATTCCTGTTGTTGCGCATCTAAGTTGTTCCAAATATGTAAGCTCATTAGCAAAATATCAGGAACAAAGGTGTGCTCATCTAAACTGTAAAATTTACTCACCTCGTACTGTCGCGAGTCGTACAAACTAGGGGGATTATTTTCCGCACCGTCGACCACACCTTGTTGCAGCGCGGTATACAGCTCGCCCCAAGAAATAGGCGTCGCCGCGCCGCCCATCGCGGCAATCATATCTACCGAGGTCTGACTCTTTTGCACACGGATTTTTAACCCTTTCAGGTCGGCTGGCGAGCGTACTGGGCGATCCGTTGTGTAAAAGCTACGGCTACCCGCGTCGTAATAGCCCATGCCGCGTAAGCGTACTTTTTCAGGAGATAGCAGCAATGCCTTGCCAACTTCAGAATCCAGAACCCGCTTAAAATGCGCCTGATTCTCAAACACATAAGGCAAACTGAACACTTTCATTTCTGGCACGAAACTCTCTAAGGGACTAGACGACACCTTAGTCATGGCAAGGCTACCAATCTGCAGCAATTCGACCAGCTGACGCTCAGAACCAAGCTGCCCGCTAGGGTATATCTCGATTTTCATTTTGCCGTTTGAATACAGCGCTAATCGTTCCGCCATGTACACCATGCCTTTATGCACAGAGGCACCGGTATCCAGCGCATGACCGAGCTTCAGCACGACGGTATCGTCTTTGCCACTGCAGGATGTGACCAGCAAGGTCAGCGCAACAATTAAGAGTCGCCGCCCCCATTTTAATGGTATGCCCATTCTCCTCTCCAATCCGGTATTTATGAACCATCTGCTTAGTGCAGCTTTTATGTGATTAGTATATATTAAATATAATGCCACCGGTAGCAATTTTGCCATTAGAGGACAATCCTGACTATGAAAACTCCCCATTTATTATCACGTAGGCAGTTTGTGCTAGCGGCTTGCGCCAGCAGCACAGCGTTAGCCAACTCAAAAAGTTATGCCCAGCCAGGCGACATCTGCAGCAATACAAATCTAGAGAGCGAATGGGCCAAGGCCGACTTCATTCGCAAACAAATCATCGCCCCGACTTTCCCTAAACGGATCTTCAATATCCTCGATTTTGGTGCCGTTAACGATGCCGAAACACTGAATACAAAAGCAATCAATGCAGCGATTCAGGCTTGTCACACCGCTGGCGGCGGCACAGTATTAGTGCCCGACGGCCTATTCTTAACCGGCGCAATCCATTTGAGGAGCAATACCGAGCTGCACCTAGAATCAAAGGCTGAACTGCGCTTCTCAGACCAGACCTCCGATTACTTACCATTAGTACAAACTTGGTTTGAAGGTGTAGAACTAATGAACTACAGCCCTTTCATTTATGCATTTGATTGCCACAACGTCGCCATCACCGGAACCGGCACATTAAATGGTCAAGCCACGTTTGATGGATGGTGGTCATGGCGCGGACCGCGCAGCTGGAAAGGTGCAAAATCAGGCACGTCAACAGGTTGGCAACCAGGAATGCCGTATCAGAAAGCGAGCCGCAATCAATTGATGGCTATGGCCGCCAACGACGTACCAGTAGCAGAGCGACGATTTGGCGACGGGCACTACCTCCGTTCAGCCATGATAGAGTTCAACCGATGCAGCAATGTATTAATTGACGGCGTCACAATTAATGACGCACCGTTCTGGTCAGTACATCCGGTGCTCTCGAACAATGTGATTGCACGTAACGTAACCATTCATAACCCAGTTGGCGCGAACGCTGACGGCATTGACCCTGAGTCATGCAATTACGTGCTGATTGAAAACTCAAGGTTTGATACCGGCGACGATTGCATTTCACTTAAGTCGGGACGCAATCACGACGGACGACGAATCAATACTCCGTGCCGCAACGTAATTGTTTCAAACTGCCACTTCTCGAGTGAGCGTTCAGCGCTCTCATGTGGCAGTGAGAGCTCTGGCGGAATAGAGAATATTTATATCAGCGATGTAGTTGCCACTCATGTCTACCGTTTTTTCCGCATCAAAACCAATATGCGACGCGGCGGTATTAACCAGCATATTCATATAAAAAATGCAGACATAGAACAGGCGCTGGAGAACTTAATAGAAATTCAGGCCGATTTTAGTGAACCGTTAAAAGACGATCCAGAAGAACAAAACAACCATAACTTTGCCCCGGTCATACGCAATATAAGCATCACTAATCTTAACTGCCAGCGCGCTTACCGAGCACTTAACTTACCCGGCACAGAAGCCACACCAATCGAATCGCTTAAGTTAAACGGCGTGACGGTGGCGAGCAGCGACCACAGTAATCGGCTAGAGAATTTAATGCGGCCGTGCGCCACGGATACCGTTATCAACGGGAGGGCGTTTCGTTTCTAAACAAATACAGCATCGTAAGCTCTGCTCGATTGCGACTTAAGACCTTGCGGCTTGCTACAGTACCCGGCCGGTCGCACACACTCCAATATCCACTCCAACATTTATAGACCGATTTTAATCTATCTATTTTCATCCGCTTCATTTCATCCTCTACTTTTCACTCATCTCTCCCCAACCTGTTAAGCGCGTCTAAATTGACAAAAAAAGCCCCGACCAGCACGCTGGTCGGGGCAACAATGCCTTTTAAAGAAGGAGCTCTAAAAGTTGGCGCGAACACCAGCAAAATACTGACGTCCGGTATTGTTGTATTCACGAATTAAGTTTTGCGACCCATTACCAGTGGTAAATAAGCGCTCGTCTTCGTCCGTTAAGTTGATTATTTCAAACGTGAAGGTGACTAAGTCATTCAGATTATAAAAGGCGCTGAAATCAACATGCGTTGGGCCCGTTGTATTCTCTGAAAAGTTACCGTTACTACCGATGTTGCGCGTTACATAATCATCACGATTGTTTAACGAAATCCGCGCACCGAATTGATCAACTTCATAATACAAAGTGAAGTTATACGAATTCTCAGACAAGCCAGGAAGTGGCGCAATGGTTGGAATATCGTCGCGAGTGACGATTGTTTCTGCCTCAACATGCGAGTAGTTGGCAATCACACCCAGATTACTAAGCGCACCCGGTAAAAAGGTCAGACCTTGTTGATAAGCAATTTCAAAGCCATCCAACTCAGTGCCTTCGGTATTTGACGAGCTGCTGTAGCGCCAGATTAAACTAGGGTCCAACAAGCCTGGTTGGGTCGGATAAATCGATGCAATCACTGCCGCGTCTTCAGCACGCAATGGCTCAAAGCTTGTTGGCGATGAAATAAAGCTATCAATATCCTTCTTAAAATAACTAAATGCTAGCAATGCATCTTCGCCAAAATACCATTCGGCACTCAAGTTGATGTCGTCTGACACCAATGGCTCAAGTTGCGAATTGCCACCACTTACCGTGAAATTCACATCCGAATAAGCTTTAGACGGTGCCAAGCTAGTTAGATCTGGACGCGTCATGGTGCGTGCCAGCCCCGCTCTCAACACTAGCTTCTCGGTAACATCGTACGCCAAGTTCAATGATGGCAAGAACTCACTGTAATCATTAGTTTCAACGTTCGGCGTATTCACATCCAAGAAGCCGGTTGCCGTAACATCAGTCGAAACATAACGACCACCAAGGTTAACTCTTAGGCCTCGTCCGGCAAGCTCAGTATCGAGATTGTAGTCAACATAGAGACCAGTCGTTTCTTCCTCAATCTGCCAAGTTGGTACGCCAGGTCCACGACGTGCAATGTATGCTCCCTGACCAAATGCTGGTACCGCCTTATCGAAATCTAAGACCAAGAAGTTCAACTCAGTGGCGCTTCCATAGCTACCAGAATCAGTATAAGTGAATATTTTACCTAGGTCGGCTAGGTTTCTAGGGTCATTCGATACACGATCCGCCTCAACTGCATCGACCACCCGATCATTCATGATCGCACCAATTTTCAAGCTGCTCGAATCATTGAGCTGCCAATCAAAATCCAATCGTAGCGTATCGTTTTGTCGGTCGATGTTGTTACTGCGGAGCTGCTCGCCGTCTAAGATTTCAAAATTAGCAACACTGGTTACATCAATATCGTAATCAATGGCCGCCACGTTTTCATTTTGAGTGAAATCATAAGAGAAGTTTGTACCGGTTGGTGTCTCAATATTCACGCGGAAAATTTCGCCAGCATAATCAGAGCTTGCGGTACCAACCATACCGCTAAGTGACATACTGTCATTTAGGTCGTATTCGAAATCAACGGTAAATTGATCAAACGATGTTTCATCGATAGTTTGACGACTCTCAGTACGCAGACCAACACCATCAAAATTGCCCGCTAGCGCGACGATGCCGGTGCCATCCAGAGTCACCGCATTCGGTGTGATAGCTGGATAACCATAGCCGCCACTGCGTCTAAATTCACCAAACGAGTTATAGCTATCGGTTTGCGAATCAAATTCAGAATGCACCCAGTTGACGCCTAACGTTAGCGCTTCAGAAGGTCGGAATTGCAATGCACCACTTACGCCCAAGCGATCTTGCTCGTGACGAAAGCTGTCTTGTCGAGGCAGACGTGGAAACCATACTTCACGCAGGTCGACACCATTTAAAACGTTATTTGCCGCGAAGTCTTGGTCTGGTTGTGCCCAACGAACCGTTCCGAAACCGTCTTGGAACGTCGTGCGCTCGGTATAAGCAACCGACAATAAATAGCCAAACGTTTCGTCTTCATTAGTATTGCTAATCGTGGCGGTAACACGAGGATCTGATTCTTCAGATAGATCATTGTAACCAAGCTGAGCTGACACCGAAGCATTCATGCCCGGCTTGTCTAGCGGTCGAACTGTATAGAGGTCGATATTACCAGCGATACCACCTTCTTCTATAGAGGCCGTCGGCGACTTATTAACATCAATTCGACTAAACAGCTCTGCCGAGAAAACATTGAAGTCAAAATTACGACCACGGTTTGTGCCGCCGGAACTGTCTAAACCACCGGTAGAGGCTGGCACTTCCATGCCATTGAGTGTCACGTGTGTAAAACCAGCACCTAAACCACGAAGTGAAACTTGGCGACCCTCGCCACCTTGACGTACGATCGCAACTCCTGGGATTCGTTGGATTGCTTCAGCAAGGTTCAAGTCAGGCATTTTGCCTATGTCCTCAGTGACAATACTCTCACGAGCATTGACGGCATCTCGCTTCAAGGCAGTCGCCCTCTGCAAGCTAGCACGGAATCCAGTTACCACTACTTCTTCTAAAGTTTCACCTTGTGGCTCTACGTCCTGAGCGTAAGCTGGTATTGCCGACGCAACCAACAGCCCGCTGCTGGCCATTAACGCAATTGCACGGGATATTGAATTTAACCGGTGTCGCATGTTTTTCTCCTCTGGTTTATCGAAATTTTTAATACTTATTAAGGGCGGTTGAAACTGCTCTATTTATTCTGGGTAATGACACTCATACCCTAATGGAATGACATGATTCACAAATTTTAAGGAAATTGCAAGCAATAAATGCCATCGGTGGCATTTTTGTTTTTAGAGCATAAATATCACCAAAAATATCCCTAAGCGATTGAGCAATCACTAAAAACCATTGATATTAATGAGCTTATGCTTCATTTTATAGTCGTTACAATCACCCTAAACGCGACCTTAATAGACAGCCTGTCTGGTATATGCAAGTCGCAATGAAATTATCCAGAGCATTTTTGCTATCGGTAGCAATTAGCTTTCTTAGCCAAACTCACGCTGTAATAAGGCACAGAGATGTATTTCCATTAGAATACGAGCGGCAGCGCCCAAACGACGCTAGACTAAGCGATATAAGACTGATATTTCGCAATCAACAATGACGATGCAATGAACGATCTAAGAGACAAAAAGGCAACCATTAATGACGTTGCGCGACTCGCTGAAGTGTCCAAGCGGACAGTCTCACGAGTAATCAACAAGTCTACGAAAGTGGGCGAGAAGACGCGCGTTCGTGTGCAAAAAATCATGGATGATCTGGATTACAGCCCAAATGCGCAGGCACGCGGCCTCGCGGCTAGACGCTCATATTTGCTCGGCCTGATCTACGATAACCCCGATGCCTTGTACATTAATGACGTACAGCGGGGCGTGTTAAGCATTTGCCGTGAATTCGGTTATGAACTTGTGGTTCACCCCTGTGACATGACATCTGATCGATTAATCGATGAAGCTGTAAGCTTTGTTAACCGCTCGAAACTCGATGGGGTTGTTATCTTGCCACCGATCTCAGAAAACAATGATCTCGCAGGCGCTCTTGGTAAAGCACACGTTAATTACGTACGCCTCGCCTCTATTGCACTCGATACCGCGGAACATGTAGTGATCTCAAATGAACGATCCGCAGCCGCAGCCATGGCTGAATACTTGGTGAGATTAGGACACCGTCGAATTGGTTATATTGCCGGCCCCAAACGGATGCGTTCAACCCGTGAGCGGCTAGAAGGGTTTTGCGATGCGCTCGAGATGCACGGCTGCAAACCTGAACCCGATATGATCGCCTTGGGCGCCTACACATTTGAGTCTGGCATCAATTGCACACGCGAATTACTTGCCAATAAAAACCCACCAACCGCGATCTTTGCCAGTAATGACGAGATGGCAGTGGGGGCAATTAATGCCGCACAAGATATGGGATTGAAAGTGCCTGGCGACCTATCCGTGGCAGGCTTCGACGACAGTATTTTAGCATCGCGAATTATGCCGCCATTGACCACATTACGCCGCCCAGTGCAAGAGATGGCTAGACTAGCGACATCAAAACTGATTGCTTCCATTGATGGTCGCAAGGAAGAAGCAAGCAGTTCGGTCATGCTCGTGCCCTCCTTGATCAAGCGCCAATCGACTCAGGCAATCGACTAACATTTGATGACTTAAACGACTCACCACCCCACCCAATCTATTTCGAATAAGTCATCAGATGAGTAAAGCCAGAGTGCTTATCATCGCTATTTCCTAGATTAATTTTTTTACCGCTGTGCTCCAGCAGCACATTTGATTCTCACGCATCGATTACAACTTGAGATCGTGCGTAAGCGCTAGCAGACCAAGCCGCCCCTCGACAGCGCAGCACTGGCACAAACCTGAAAGCTTCGAATATTAGTTTGCATTGAAATATTGCCACCGGTAGCAAAAAACACTATCCTTGCACCTCAAATCTAAATTGATGGCAAATTTCAACCCAATCGAGTAAATCCTTTATGGCTAATAAAATGCGTCGCGCGGTGTTAACGGGACTGACTGGAGCTTCTATCGCGCCGTCATTTTTTATCGCTGGCTGTGCTAAAAGCACGCCGCAATCACCCAACGACCCTTGGTTACTCGCCACTTCGATACGGGCTCGAATACAGCTGCCAATTATTCCCGACAGCGAATTTGTTATTACCGATTTTGGTGCCAAAGGCGACGGCAAGCATGACAACACCGGCGCTATAAGCCGCGCGATCGCGGCGGCAACCAAAGCTGGCGGAGGCCGTGTAACAGTGCCTGAGGGCACCTTTATGACCGGCCCAATACATTTACAAGATCGCATAGACCTACATGTAAAGAAAGGCGCTACGCTGTCATTTATACCTGAACCTGATCGCTATTTGCCGGCCGTTTTCACGCGCTGGGAAGGCGTGGAGTTTATGGGCTTATCGCCCCTTATTTATGCGTATGGAAAATCCGACATCGCTGTTAGTGGCCAAGGAAGATTGGTCGGCGGAGCGGATGACACGCATTGGTGGCCATGGAAAGGGATTAAAAACCCCACCTCTGAAACTAACCAAAACAGTGCTCGTAAGCAGCTCTTCATTGAAGCTGAGCAAGGGGTTCCGCCAGAGCAACGAGATTATGCTAAAGGCGCTTACTTGCGCCCTCCATTCATCCAGTTCTATAAGTGCAACAACATTTTGATCGAAGACGTCACGATCACGGCATCACCCTTCTGGCTAATAAACCCCGTTCTTTCGAACAGCATTACGGTTCGCGGCGTTACCTGCCACAGCTACGGACCGAATAACGACGGCTGCAATCCAGAATCGTGTAACAACGTGCTAATCGAGAACTGCCTATTTGACACCGGCGATGACTGTATCGCAATAAAATCTGGTCGCAACGCCGATGGGCGTCGAATTAATGTGCCGTCGCAAAATATTATTGTTGCCAACTGCAGCATGAAAGCCGGGCACGGCGGCGTGGTAATGGGCAGCGAGCTGTCCGGCGGAATCAAGAACATTTTTGTCGAACACTGCAAAATGAGCAGTCCTGACTTATGGAGCAGCATTCGTATCAAAACCAATGCTATGCGTGGCGGCGGCGTCACCAACCTAAATGTACGTCACATTGATATCGGCACGGTACGAGACATGCTGTTAATCAATTACTACTACGAGGAAGGCGAAGCTGGCGACTTTACTCCAGTCGTCAACGGACTGACGTTTGACCATATTCATTGCGCGAATGCTCAACGCATTTTAAATGTACGCGGTTTCAAACATGCACAAATTCAGAACATTGCGTTAAACCACATCACTATTGACCACGCCGAAAAGCCGTCAATCGTTGAAAACGTCAGTGATATACGGTTTCAAAACATGTCGGTTGACGGCAAAGCGATTAATAGCCTTGACGATTTAGCCACGGAGACCGCGTCGTGAAAGCCTTAAAAGTACATCAGCTCGACAACGTTGGTGTTGCGCTTGAGAACCTTGCCGGTGGCGAAGAAGTACTAGGGCTGCAGTTAACGCAGGCTATTCCTAAAGGTCATAAATTCGCGTTGAGCGACATCGCAAAAGACCAAGCGATCTTAAAGTATGGCCACCCCATTGGCCGCACCACCGAGACTATAAGCGCGGGGGCACACGTTCACAGCCACAACCTAGTAACAGCACTAACTAGCGGCGATGCTTATCACTATCAACCGGCGGACAAACCTGCGCTCTCGCATACCCACACTGACACATTTGAAGGCTACCTGCGCAGCAATGGCCGCGCCGGAACACGTAATGAAATATGGGTACTAAATACCGTTGGCTGCGTTAATGCGACCGCCGCTCGAGTTGCAACAAGCAGTCGAGCAAGTGGCGCTGTGGAGGGAATACATGCATTCTCGCACCCATTTGGATGCAGTCAATTAGGTGACGACCTAGACCATACTCGAAAAATACTGGCCGCACTGGCTTCGCACCCCAACGCTGGCGGGGTTGTCATCATCGGCTTGGGTTGTGAGAACAATCAATTAGACCGTCTACTTGAAACCGTAGATCCCACGGTGAAGCAGCGCATTCGTTCGTTTAGCGCCCAGCGCGTACAAGATGAAGAGCTAAGCGGGCTTGATGCCGTGCAAGAGCTAATGGAGATCATGTCTGAAGACAAGCGCGAAACGCTTCCTACTTCACTGCTGACGCTGGGCATGAAATGCGGCGGATCGGATGCATTTTCAGGCCTCACTGCCAATCCGTTGGTTGGTCAAATGACCGATCGCGTCACCGCCCAAGGTGGCCGCGCGATACTTACAGAAGTACCCGAGATGTTTGGTGCTGAACAACTATTGATGAATCGAGCTGAAACTCCAGAGGTGTATCAGCAAACTGTGGAATTAATTGAAGAATTCAAGCGCTACTTCACCGCCAATCATCAACCGGTATCCGAAAACCCATCGCCTGGGAATATCGAAGGTGGTATTACCACCCTTGAAGAAAAATCATTGGGCGCGATTCAAAAAGGCGGCGTAGCAACGGTAAACGATGTTATTGACTATGGCGAACAAGTCACTAAAGCCGGACTAAGCTTACTCCAAGGCCCAGGTAACGATGCCGTGTCATCAACCGCACTGACCGCCGCCGGCGCTAACCTCATTCTTTTTACCACCGGCCGAGGCACACCATTAGGGTTCCCCGTTCCGACCATGAAGATAGCCTCAAATAGTACGCTCGCGACCGACAAATCGCGCTGGATAGATTTCAATGCTGGCGCGCTGCTTGACGGCGAATCGTTAACAGCCGTTGCTGACGCACTGTGGCAACAAATTTTGCGCACCGCATCAGGCGAACCAAGTCGAAATGAAACAAATGGCTACCGCGAAATAGCCTTGTGGAAAACCGGCGTAACGCTCTGAACATACATAACGACAACAAAACATAAACGCAATCATGAATACAGTAACTAACATTCTGCTCGACCCTGATCGATTGTTTCCGGCTGACCAAAAAACCCGCAACATTGCTCGAGAGCTGTATGAGCCAATCGCCAATTTGCCAATCATCAGTCCTCATGGCCACACAGACCCCAGCTGGTTTGCGAATAACGACTGTTTTCCTGATGCGACTAGCCTACTACTAATTCCCGATCACTATCTGTTTAGGATGTTGTATTCACAAGGAATTTCAATGGAAAGCCTAGGCGTGCCAAGGATTGACGGCGGCGAAGTCGAAACCGATACCCGTAAGATCTGGCAAGTATTCGCTGCGAACTATCATCTGTATCGTGGTACGCCATCGTCCATGTGGATGGATCATGTATTTCACAGCGTGTTTGGCTTAACAGAACCGTTTTCGAGCGAAACAGCCGATTCATTCTATGATTTCATTACAGCGGAACTACAAACCGACGCATATCGGCCGCGCGCGCTGTTGGATCGCTTTAATATTGAATTGATTGCCACTACCGAGGGCGCCACGGACCCATTGACGCACCACCGAGCTATTGCTGGCAGCCCATGGGCTAAACGAGTCATCACTACCTTCCGTCCTGATGATGCGACCGATCCGGATCGCGATGATTTTGTTGCAAATGTTGCACAATTGGCTGACATCACCGGTGAAGACACCAGTCACTGGCAAGGCTATTTAAACGCGCTTCGTGCTCGACGTGCAACCTTTAGAGAGTTTGGCGCCACGGCGACGGACCATGGCCACCCCACGGCGGCCACTGCTGATTTGTCAAACTCTGAGTGCGAAGCACTATTTAAGCGCTGTTTATCAGGGCAAGCCAGCATGTCAGATGCCGAACTGTTTCGTGCGCAAATCCTAACTGAAATGGCAGGAATGAGCATAGAAGATGGTATGGTCATGCAAATTCATGCCGGTGCTCGACGTAATATAAATCAACAGGTTTTCCAACGCTTTGGCCGCGACAAAGGCGCCGACGTACCCTCGCCCACCAACTATTTGGACGGCTTAGCCCCGCTTCTCAATAAATACGGCAACGAACCCAAACTAAACATTATCTTGTTTACCTTGGATGAGACTACTTATGCACGAGAGTTAGCGCCGTTAGCCGGGCATTTCCCATGCCTCAAACTTGGCCCACCATGGTGGTTTCATGATAGCCCAGAAGGAATGTTGCGCTTTCGCCAGCAAACAACCGAGACAGCAGGTTTCTACAATACGGTTGGCTTCAATGATGACACTCGAGCGTTCTTATCGATCCCGGCTCGACACGATGTCGCGCGCCGTATGGACTGCCGCTTTTTAGCCACACTCGTCGCAGAAGGCAGACTCCGATTACACGACGCCGAAATACTCGCCAATGATCTCAGCTACAATTTAGCCAAACAAGGCTACAAACTGTAATGCGACTTTCGAAGACGACCTTGGCGTGTCTGCCGCTCGGTATCGACACGCCTGCTTATGCACCCGAAGAAATCGGCGTTGGCATTGTCCACCTCGGCATTGGCGCATTCCATCGTTGCCATATGGCGGTTTACACTGATGATGCTATTGCCGCTAATCGTGGCAACTGGAAAATCATTGGCGTGTCGCTCCGAAGCACCACGATTCGCGACCAACTCAATCCGCAAGACGGGCTTTATACGATTGAAGTGCGCGATAACAGCAAGACCCAACGGCGTGTGATCGGCAGCATCGACCATGTGTTGTTCGCGCCCGAACAAGCAGTCGATGTCATTGCTGCGATGAGCAACACCGAAACCAAAATAATTTCCCTCACGGTTACCGAGAAAGGCTATTGCCATGACCCGGCCACCGGCGAGCTAAATCAGAATCACCCTGACATCAAGCACGATATTGCTAACCCAAGCACTCCAAAATCCGCCATTGGGTTTCTAGTCGCGGCTCTGCAACAACGTTGCAACACCAATGCCGGGCCCGTTACGTTACTAAGTTGCGACAATCTACCAAGTAATGGGCAAACACTGCGCCGTATTGTCACGCGCTTTGCAGCACTAACCTGCCCTAACATAGTCGCTTGGATTGATGCCAACGTCACCTTCCCGAGTTCCATGGTTGATCGTATTGTCCCAGCAATGGAGCCCAGCGCGGTCGCTGAGTTCACCGAAGCAACAGGCGTCGTTGACCAAGCAATATTACAAACCGAACCGTTCACCCAGTGGGTTATCGAAGACAGTTTTGCCGCATCTAGGCCGGCGTGGGAGCAGGTTGGAGCAACGCTGGTCGGCAATGTAGAGCCATACGAAGAAACTAAGTTGCGGATGCTCAATGGGAGCCATTCTGCACTCGCCTATTTAGGCTATCTGGCCGGCTTCGACTTTGTTCATCAGGCGATGGCTCAGGCGGATTTACGACGTTATGTGAACATCTTTATGCGCGACGAGGCGGCTACCTCACTGACTATTCCGAGCGGACTTGATATCGATGAGTATCGACATAACCTACAACAGCGATACGATAACAGCGCACTGCAACACCGCACCTACCAAATTGCGATGGACGGTAGCCAAAAGATACCGCAGCGCTTGTTAAGCACACTGCGTTTTCACTTAGCACACAACGGTCCGATTGAAGCCTCCAGTCTCGCGATTGCAGCATGGATGCGCTATGTGATGGCACACCGTGAAAATGGCGAACCATTTGAAGTCCAAGACCCGTTGGCAGCGCGCTTCAAGGCGGTCGTTAACGACGCGGAGAAAGATCCCGTAAAACTGGTTACTGGTTTATTAGGCATACGCGAAATCTTTGCTGATGACCTTATTCAAAACCAACGTTTATGCGATGAACTAACCAAGTCGCTGAGATCATTGTTAGCAGTCGGCGCGCTTAAAACCCTCGCGAAATTTTGAGCGACGTTTATTTAAGCGCCGCTCAGCTTATTTAAGTTGAGTTAGTTACGCTCTCAAGCAAGCTTAGCTTGCGCTATACAATGGCGCAACATACAGCACCGCGCCCGCGGCGGGCGCACCGCTAACCGAGCCACCTTCAACTTCACGGCTCACGGCGAGTGCTGAAGCGCCATCCAGTGATACATCAATGAGTTGCCGCGTTAACACTCCAGATTTTGGCAATAAGCCGAGTGATACCGGAGCCACGCCTTCACCGGCTAACAACCATAACTCGTAGTCTTGCTGACTCGGCAAAGCGGGTACTTTTAGAGCCACAGCTTCAAGCTTGCGGCCTTGATCACTCAAGGTAATCGACCACAAAGGCTGGCTGTCAGCGGTCTGCATAACGGCCACAAAATCAAACGAGTCGGACTCCGCGGGCGGCCGCTGGTTCCACTGCAAAACGAACATGGCTATTAATGCGGCACTAGCCAGCACCGCCAGTCCACGCCACCATGAAGTCGATGATGAATGCTTCTGGGCTTCCCCAAATAGTCGAGTCTGAATTGCAGACCACGTTGATGAGCTCGGCGTCACCGCTGCTGATTGACCATCTAGATGACTAAAATGCTGTTCCCATTTTGCCACTTCATCACGATACGACGCGTCAGACTGCAATAGACTTTGAAAGCGCTGACGTGCCAAACCTTGCAATGTTCCAACTACATATGCGGCGCTCAACTGAGCGCGTAATTCTGGGTTCTGATATCTCATTGTGACAAGCACTCCTTCAACGATGACAGTCCACGTCGTATCCAGCTTTTTATAGTCCCGAGCGGATTATTAGTTTTCACGCTTAATTCTTGATGAGTGTAGCCACCCAGATACGCTGCGACGATGGCTTCTCGCTGTTCGATATTTAGTCGATTAAGACAACGCGACAATTGCAATTGATCAGAATCAAGCTCTGCGCCAACTTCACTTAATGGCTCGGCAACCGCCTCATTTGTCACCGTTTCAACTTGGCGCTGCCCCTTGCGTAAGTAATCAATAGCCGTGTAACGCGCAATACTACCTAACCACGTCATTGCTTGACTGTGGTCTGCTCGATAAGAGCCCGCTCGATGCCAGACCTTGATATACACCTCTTGCAAAAGGTCTTCGCTCAAATTTCGGTCAGGAATCATTCTCAGTAAAATTGACAGCAAACGTGGTGATGTCGCCCGATATAGCTTCTCAAATTCAGCTCGGTCTCCGAGACTGACACGGCTGAGTGACCGAGAGAGCTGTTGATTGTCATTCTGCATCGCCATTGCTTAGTACACGCGGGTTAAATTTTCTAGTGGTCTTTCTATCACAGTCGCGAGCTGAATTAAGCACAAAAGCAAAAAATAACTGTTTATTTCAAATTACTGCATCCAAGAGCTAACTCTGGTCGTATATAGGGTTATAGATAAATGATTAAGTGACGACAATACCTCGGGTTGGGGTGCTTGGTAGGGGCGACAGCAGATACGATCTCCAGTAAATCAAACCGGCTATTCTTAACTAGAATTGGCCGAGTTATCTGCTGCCGCCCCTACATTTTTCCGGTTGCGAAAGGATCACCGCGACAAACCACGGTACTCTTTAATTTATGCCCCCCCACTTTAATACTGCCCTTGCTTCAATACTGACGTTAAGCCGCTCCCCTTTTGGTCATAGCAATCATCGCGACATTTGCTTTACGTTTACGTAAACGTAACTTTGGTCTATACTGAGTTTCAATACCATAAAACAGCTCCATGCTTAGTTCTACAGCATATGTTAGTAGCCACATTGACTAGCAGCTGTATTTACCCAAGATCCATATAGCAAAACTCAGAACTGTGCCACTGAAACCCAAGCACGATGACCCAAACCAATATGACCAAACGTTATTCTATTCGAGAGCTAGCTGAAGAATTTGATATCACCACGCGTGCCCTTCGGTTTTACGAAGAGAAAGGACTCTTAACGCCGACCCGATCCAAGCAAACCCGTACTTACGGAAACGCTGACCGAACCCGATTACGATTAATCTTACGCGGTAAGCGACTTGGCCTGACTCTTGAAGAAAGCAGCGACATTATTCGCATGTATAACCCTGGTGCAGGAAATCAACAGCAAATCCAAACCTTGATCAGCAAGATTCGCGATAAACGCGCGCAGCTGATTTTGCAACAACAGGATTTGGAACACATGCTACTCGATTTAGCCGATGCCGAAGAACGTTGCTTACAAGCCTTAAATGACGCGCCGCAACAACGCAAAGCATAAAACACCCAGACAAACCAACTGATTGACGAAACGACTATGACCACTAGCTATCCGACCCTGCAACACTTTCTTGGCGAAGAACTTGATATGTTGCGCGACATGACCCACCAATTCGCGCAGGCGGAAATTGCACCACGTGCCGCCGACATCGATCGAGACAACCTTTTCCCTGCCGATTTATGGCAAAAATTCGGTGACCTGGGCTTACTTGGCATTACTGTCTCAGAAGAATACGGTGGCAGCAACATGGGTTACTTGGCACATGTTTTGGCGATGGAAGAGATTAGCCGCGCCTCGGCCTCAGTCGGCCTGTCTTATGGTGCTCACTCAAATTTATGCGTCAATCAAATTTTTAAAAACGGCAACGATGCGCAGAAACAAAAATACCTGCCTAAATTATGCTCCGGCGAGCATATTGGTGCGCTCGCCATGTCTGAGCCTAATGCCGGATCCGACGTCGTCAGCATGAAACTCCGTGCCGACAAGCGCGGTGATCATTATGTGTTGAATGGCAACAAAATGTGGATCACTAATGGTCCCGACGCCGACACCTACGTAGTCTATGCAAAAACCGATGTGAATGGTGGCTCTAAAGGCATAACCGCCTTCATTATAGAGCGCGGCTTTGCCGGGTTTACTCAAGCTCAGAAGTTAGACAAACTCGGAATGCGTGGTTCGAACACATGTGAATTAGTCTTTCAAGACTGCGCCGTACCAGAGGAGAATATCCTAGGCTTTGAAGGTGGCGGAGTGCGCGTACTGATGTCAGGTCTGGACTATGAACGCACCGTTCTCTCCGGTGGGCCGGTCGGTATTATGCAAGCCTGTTTGGACTTGGTTGTTCCCTATGTGCACGAACGCAAACAATTCGATAAAGCCATCGGCGAATTTCAACTAATGCAGGGCAAGCTTGCCGATATGTATACCTCGCTAAGCGCGTGTCGCTCGTACTTGTATGCAGTTGCCCGTGCATGCGATGCCAACCACGAAAGCCGCAAAGACGCCGCCGCAGTAATTTTATTTACCGCTGAGCAAGCTACCCAAATGGCGTTACAGGCGATTCAGGCACTAGGCGGCAACGGTTATATTAACGAGTACCCGGCTGGACGCTTGTTGCGCGATGCGAAGCTCTACGAGATTGGAGCGGGTACCTCAGAGGTCAGGCGTATGCTAATTGGCCGTGAATTATTTGCCGAGACACGATAAGCGCCTATGAGCATTTTAGAATCCAAGATCAACCCGCGTTCGGCCGAATTCCTAGATAACGCGGCGCATATGCAGGCCCAAGTTGACGACCTGCACGGTTTGATTGACGACATTAAACTTGGCGGCGGTGAGTCGTATCAAGCACGTCACAAATCGCGCGGCAAACTGTTGGCTCGCGAGCGTATCGACGCGCTACTTGACCCCGGCTCTCCTTTTTTGGAGCTGTCACAATTAGCCGCACACGCCGTATACGGTAACGAAACAGTCGCTGCGGCTGGCATTGTCACAGGCATCGGTCGAGTTGCTGGTCAAGAGTGCATGATCGTGGCAAATGACGCCACGGTTAAGGGGGGCACTTACTACCCATTAACAGTCAAGAAGCACCTCCGTGCGCAAGCTATTGCGGCGCAGAACCACCTACCCTGCGTGTATTTGGTGGACTCAGGTGGCGCAAACTTACCGCGCCAAGACGAGGTGTTTCCAGACCGCGAACATTTCGGTCGAATATTTTTTAATCAAGCCAATATGTCGGCGAAGAATATTCCGCAGATCGCGGCCGTCATGGGCTCGTGTACCGCTGGCGGCGCGTATGTGCCAGCCATGGCGGATGAATCAATTATTGTCAAAGATCATGCCACCATTTTTTTAGCCGGACCGCCACTAGTGAAGGCAGCGACTGGCGAGGTGGTCACCGCACAAGAACTAGGCGGTGCCGAAGTACATTGTCGTGAATCCGGGGTTGCCGACCATTATGCTCGTAATGACCATCATGCACTTGAGCTGGTTCGACAGTCCGTCAGCCGACTAAATCGGGTCAAACCGAAAGACATTGATATTAAGTCCAGTGTTGAACCTCGCTACGACGCTAAAGAAATCTACGGCATCATTCCTAAAAGCCTGACACAACCGTTTGACGTTCGCGAAATTATCGCGCGTATTGTGGATGACTCGGACTTTGATGAGTTTAAAGCGCTGTTTGGCACAACCTTAGTATGCGGATTTGCACGACTACATGGGTTTCCAGTTGGAATTGTAGCCAACAATGGCATTCTATTTAGCGAATCCGCACAGAAAGGCGCGCACTTTATTGAGCTCTGCGCACAACGAAAAATCCCCTTAGTATTTCTACAAAACATCACCGGCTTTATGGTTGGCAAGCAATACGAGGCCGGTGGCATCGCTAAGCATGGTGCCAAAATGGTAACCGCCGTTTCGTGTGCCAAAGTTCCCAAATTCACTGTATTGATTGGTAATTCTTATGGCGCTGGCAACTACGGCATGTGCGGTCGCGCTTATGACCCAAATTTTCTATTCATGTGGCCCAACGCCCGCATTTCGGTGATGGGAGGTGAGCAGGCAGCGGGGGTTCTCGCGCAGGTCAAAGGTGCTCAGAAAGAACGCGCTGGTGAATCATGGTCAGCCGCACAAGAAGCCGCATTTAAACAGCCAGTACTCGATACTTATGAGCAACAAGGTCACCCATACTACGCGTCGGCTCGACTATGGGACGACGGCGTTATTGATCCGGCAGAAACTCGCAACGTATTAGCACTGGCTATTGCCGCCGCCCTAAACAAACCAATTGAAGACACGCAGTTCGGCGTGTTCCGAATGTAATTATGAGCCAAAACATTCAACTCGATAGCGACGCACGCGGCGTGGCAACAGTCACCTTAAACCGCGCTGAGAAACACAATGCGTTCGACGATCAAATCATACTCGAACTAACCGAGCTATTCGTTCAGCTGGACGCCGACCCGACGATTCGAGTTGTCATACTGGCCGCTGCCGGAAAGAGCTTCTCAGCCGGCGCAGACCTAGCGTGGATGCAACGCATGGCAAGTTATACAGAGTCAGAAAACCTGGCCGACGCGAAGGCGCTGGCAACGATGCTACACCGCTTAAATTCGCTATCAAAACCGACCATTGCAAAAGTACAAGGTGCGGCATTCGGTGGCGCGGTCGGCTTAGTGAGTTGTTGCGATATGGCGATCGCCAGTGAGCACGCTAGTTTTTGTTTAAGTGAAGTAAAGATCGGCCTACTGCCAGCCACTATTGCGCCCTACGTCATTCAGGCCATTGGGCAACGTGCAGCACGACGTTACTTCTTGACCGCTGAACGGTTCTCCGCCAGCACCGCAACTCAGTTGGGGTTAGTGTCTAGCACCGTCAGTGCCGATCAGCTCGACGCGCACGTCGAGCAATTGGTCGAAACATTATTGGCCAACAGCCCTGCCGCACTAGCCGCATCGAAATGTTTAATCGACGAAGTTAGCAATCGTTCTATCGACGATGCGCTAATGAATAACACCAGTGCACGAATCGCCGCCATTCGCGTTTCACCTGAAGGCCAAGAAGGGCTCACAGCATTTCTTGAGAAACGCTCGCCCAACTGGCTTCCTAAATAACCCATTCTTGACGACCGACTAAGCCTAACCATGTTCGACAAAATATTAATCGCAAACCGTGGTGAAATTGCCTGCCGCATTATCCAAACAGCGCAGCGACTCAACGTCAAAACGGTGGCCGTCTATTCCGATGCAGACCACCGAGCATTGCATGTAAAGATGGCCGATGAAGCAATTCATATCGGCGCAGCGCCATCGGCTGACTCATATCTAAGAGGCGACGTAATCATTAACGCAGCGCTGCAATGCGGCGCCCAAGCAGTGCATCCGGGTTATGGCTTTTTATCTGAAAATGCCCAGTTTGCTGAACAATGTGCGGCAAACGGCTTAGTGTTTATTGGGCCACCAGCAGCAGCTATTCGTGCCATGGGCTCGAAATCAGCGGCCAAGACTATTATGCAAGATGCCGGTGTACCGTTGGTGCCGGGCTACCATGGCGCAGACCAAGCTCGTGATTTATTAAAGCGCGCCGCCGACGACATGGGTTACCCCGTGCTATTGAAAGCAGTCGCCGGTGGTGGCGGCAAAGGTATGCGCCAAGTCTGGGATGCCAACGAATTTGATGACGCATTAGACGACGCTAAACGCGAAGCTAAAGCCAGCTTCGGCAACGACGATATGTTGGTCGAGAAATACCTGACCCAACCACGTCACGTTGAAGTTCAAGTGTTCTGTGACACGCAAGGCAACGGTGTTTATTTATTCGAGCGTGATTGCTCAATTCAGCGTAGACACCAGAAGATTCTAGAGGAGGCGCCAGCACCTAATTTACCCGCTGGCACGCGCGAGAAAATGGGGGATGCGGCAGTGCGCGCGGCGCAAGCAATTGATTACGTTGGCGCTGGCACGGTAGAGTTTCTGCTGGATACCGATGGTTCATTTTACTTTATGGAAATGAATACTCGCCTTCAAGTTGAACACCCGGTGACCGAGATGATTACCGGCCAAGACTTAGTCGAATGGCAACTGCACGTAGCCGGAGGCAACCCTCTGCCATGCGAACAATCTGCATTGCAAATTAACGGCCACGCCTTTGAAGCCCGCATCTATGCCGAAGACGCGGACAACGATTTTATGCCTGCAACTGGCAAGCTAGACTATGTCTCGCTACCGTCGAGTAACGCACATGTCCGTGTCGACACTGGCGTGGTACAAGGTGACGCGGTGACGCCCTACTATGACCCAATGATTGCCAAGTTAATTGTTTGGGATACCGACCGTGATAAAGCCATCGCACGATTAAGCGACGCGCTGAATGCGTACCGGATTGGCGGTGTTACCACCAACATCCCGTTTCTGCATCGCTTGGCGGGGCATCCAGCCTTGATCGCAGCCGATTTAGATACCGGCTTTTTAGTCAAACACCACGAAGCGTTATTCGAACAAGCATTCAGCCCGTCGACAGAGCTGGTGCCGTTGGCATGTCTGTTTCTGCAGCTACGGCGAGAACAGCACAGCTGCGCGGCTAAAATTACTGGTAATAGCAATCGTTTAGCGTCTCCATGGGATGAAGTCTCTCCATGGGATGAAGTCTCCTCATGGCGACTAAATCAAACCAACACCTACCACGATACGCTGATTTGGAATGGTGAGCGCATCGACTACGCTTTGGAAGTTCAGGGTAATCGAGTTGACCGCCGCTACCAGATTACTGTGAACGATCAAGACTTCGCCGCTGTCGGTATACTGAATAATGATGTTTTAACAGCAACCATCAACGGCCACCGAACATCGGTCGCAATGGCCGCACACGATACCCATTTCATTGCCTTTGATGGCGCAACACCGATTTCTTTCCATGTCGAATCTGATGATACCGGTGTCGCGGAAGAAGCCAGTAACGCAGGCAACTTTAACGCACCCATGAATGGCACGATTGTCGAAGTTAAAGCGAATCAAGGTGATACCGTCGCGGCTGGTTCAGTATTGCTAGTAATGGAGGCGATGAAAATGCAACACACGATCAAAGCGCCAAGCGACGGCATAGTAAGCGAACTGTATTGCGTTGTCGGCGACTTGGTCGATGGTGGTGCTGAACTACTGCGCTTCGAAGCGCTTGCGGAGTAACTACATGAACTACCCGTCAACCGTCAAGTTGGTCGAAGTCGGCCCGCGCGATGGGCTACAAAACGAAGCGCGAACCATTCCAGTAGAAGACAAGGTCGAACTAGTCAATCGTTTGTCGCAGACCGGTCTTAAAACCATCGAGACCGGTAGTTTCGTGTCGGCCAAATGGGTTCCTCAAATGGCCAACAGTGACGAGGTGTTTAAACGCATTGAGCGGTTTGAAGGGGTCACCTATTCGGCACTCACGCCCAATTTATTCGGTCTTAATGCGGCTGTCGAAGCCGGCGTCGACGAAGTCGCTGTGTTTGGTGCTGCATCGGAATCCTTCTCACAAAAAAATATCAATTGCAGCATCGCTGAAAGCTTAGCGCGTTTTGCACCACTAGTTGAAGCTGCAACGGCTCAGGGCATCGCTGTGCGCGGCTATGTATCCTGTGTGGTTGGCTGCCCTTATGAAGGCGCGATTGAACCAAGCGCGGTAGCCGAGGTCGCGCACCGATTGCTTGACATGGGTTGCTATGAAATATCGCTTGGTGACACGATTGGTGTCGGCACGCCAAACTCAGTTAAGCAGATGCTTACGGCCGTGATGCAAACAATTCCAACACACCAATTAGCCATGCACTGCCACGACACTTACGGACAAGCCATTGCTAACATCCATAGCGCATTGCAAATGGGAATAAGCATCTTTGATAGCTCTGTGGCTGGCCTTGGCGGTTGCCCTTATGCAAAAGGTGCGTCAGGCAATGTAGCCACAGAAGACGTGTTGTACCTACTTAACGGGCTGGGCATTCACACTGGCGTTAATTTGGATCAGGTGGTCGCGATCGGCCAGTTCATTTCTCAACGTCTAGAACGCGACAACCAGTCAAAAGCGGGTAAAGCACTCGCTGCCAAAACCGGATAAGTTGCACCTTAGGTAATGACATCTGGAGCACTTCGACCAGTGAACTGCTGAATCTGAGCTATCTGGTCCGCCGCCTGTAAAACCTCGGCAAGTGCCTGCTGAGGGTCCATCTGCAAGCGATCGGGAGCGTCTTCAAATCGATCGCAGTAAAGACGCAGGGTTGCGCCGGAGGTTTCGGTTCCAGACAATCGTAGAACGATTCGCGCGCCTTCCGCAAACTGAATTCGGATACCCTGTGACTGACTCACACTTTGATCAATCGGGTCGGTGTAGGCAAAATCGTCCGCCGAGGCGACGGTCAGCCCGACATAAGTTTGACCAATCAGCTGAGGCAACATCTGTCGCAGGCGTGAGACCAAATTACTCGCTGACTCGCTATCAACCCCTTCGAAGTCATGACGTGTGAAGTAATCGCGGCCATAACGTTGCCAGTGCTCGGTCACTACTTGTTGCGGCGTTTTTCCGGATTCAGCCAATATATTCAGCCAGAACAATACCGCCCACAGACCGTCTTTTTCACGCACGTGGTCTGATCCAGTGCCAAAACTTTCCTCACCACATAAGACGATGCGACCCGCATCCATCAAGTTACCAAAGAACTTCCAACCTGTCGGCGTTTCAAAGCACTCAATTCCGCGAACGGTCGCGACGCGGTCCACCGCCGGACTGGTTGGCATTGATCGTGCCACACCTGATAAACCTTGTTGGTAACCAGGAATTTTCTCCGCATATGCCGCTAACACCGCTAAGGAATCGCATGGATTTATATAGAAATTCTTGCCCAGTACCATATTGCGATCACCGTCGCCGTCAGATGCCGCAGCAAATACCAGCGCCGGATCCGCATTAACCTTTTCGACTAGCTCTTTAGCATGCACTAAGTTTGGGTCGGGATGGTGTCCGCCAAAATCTTCTGACGGAACCCCATTTATAACCGTGCCAGCCGCGGCACCTAAGCGACGCTCTAATATCTCGATAGCATAGGGCCCAGTAATGGCATGCATACCATCAAAACACATCGCAAAATCATCACGCTGCAACAGGCGCGATATCTTAGCGAAATCAAAGATGGACTCCATCAGATTGGCGTAATCTGCGACCGGATCAATGATTTCGATCGTCACGCCGGCAACTTGAGTTTTACCCAAGGTATCGAGGTCGATGTCGTCGATTTGTGCGCTCAAATAATGATCTAACGATTGAGTCTGACTAAAAATCTGATTGGTAACCGCTTCGGTCGCTGGCCCACCGTTTTCGCCGTTGTACTTAATCCCAAAATCCTCATCAGGGCCAGCAGGATTATGACTCGCCGACAGAATGATGCCGCCAAAGGTTTGATATTGACGAATTAAACACGAGGCTGCCGGGGTTGATAACAAGCCACCTTGACCCACAATAAGACGCGTAAACCCATTGCCTATCGCTAAGCGTAAAATAGTTTGAATAGCTGCTCGATTAAAGTAACGTCCATCACCACCGATCACTAAGGACTTGTCTTGGCAATTTCCCAACACATTGAAGATGGCTTGTACAAAATTCTCTAAATACCCAGGCTGAGCGAACTCAGAGACCTTTTTACGCAGACCCGATGTGCCAGGTTTTTGCCCTTCGAATGGCTTAGTTTCTACCTTAATAACGTTCATATTCCTGTTTGGTTTTTGACTAGTTGTGGACATTGGGCTGGCTCTGGTCGAGGCAGCTTCTAAGCAATGACCTTATCTTGCCCTATCTTAGCCAATTATGCCGCCTTCGTGTATGTCAACCGCCCGATCTATTTCAGCACTGCATCTCACACCACTGGCAAGCACGGTAAACTGCTAAAATATTCTAGGTGTTATAGCTCTCCTCGTGACCACGCTCAATCGTGAGCTATGTTGACAGCATTGCCACAAGCTAAACCAAGTCGAGAGATAGTAAAATTTAACCTAACGCGATTGTTTAAAATAGTCCAAATGAAAGAACCGATAAAACTAATTTTATTCGACCTTGGCGGAGTGCTAGTAGAACTAGGCCCATCGCCGCTGCCGTCTGATTGGCTCCATCATGCGTCGCCGAGTTTTAGCGTGAAAGAGTGGTTTAGTTCACCAAGCGCTACCCATTTCGAACGTGGACTTTGTACACCGATGGAGTTTGCCACCGCGCTTAAAAGTGAATTGGGTATTACCGCTAGCAGGCGAGATATTTTGTCGGCGTTTAAGGATTGGCCTCGCGGACTAATGCCCGGCGTCACGACCTTACTCGAGCAGCTAGCACCACACTATCGACTCGCGGTACTGTCTAATTCAAACGAAATTCATTGGCCGCAACTGAGTCAAGAATTAGGTCTACAGCATTATATGGAGCAACTATATTCATCACACTTACTGCATAAGTCAAAACCCGACCCCGCGATTTTTCAACAGGTCTTAAACGAGCTATCACTGGTTCCTGAACAAGTGCTATTTTTTGACGATAACCAACACAATATCGACAGCGCGCAAGCGCTGGGAATACGAAGTCACTTAGTCAATGGGCCGCAAGAGATTCGTCATATTCTAGACTTCCCAGTGCTGCAAACATAAAGTTTTAGAGCGCGACACTTACCATTGCGCAACACCTTTATGCTTCACACACGTGAAGATGCCATACTAGCTAGATATTGATGCTCATCCGCACTAATACTTAGCTAGAGGACCCTATGACCAATTCATTTGATACGCTTTCAACCTTCACTGCCAACGGCCGCGATTACCATTTTTACAGCCTGCCGAAACTGGCCGATAAGTACGACTTGCAAACACTGCCGTTTGCGCAAAAGATACTGCTAGAAAATTTGCTCCGGCACGAAGACGGTCGAGATATTAGCCAGAGCGATATCGAGGCACTCCTAGGCTGGGACGCCAGCGCCGAACCCAGCACCGAAATCGCCTTCACACCAGCACGCGTACTGCTGCAAGATTTCACCGGCGTTCCGGCTGTGGTCGATTTGGCCGCAATGCGAGAAGCGGTAGTAGCTTTAGGTGGCAATGCCGAACAAATCAACCCATTGTCTCCGGTCGAACTGGTTATCGACCATTCAGTGCAAATCGATTATTTCGGCACCAATGAAGCGCTTGACCTCAACGCCAAAATCGAATTCCAACGTAATAAAGAACGCTATCAGTTCTTGAAATGGGGCCAAGGCGCGTTTGATGATTTTGCCGTGGTGCCGCCGTCAACCGGCATCGTGCACCAAGTCAATCTTGAGTATCTAGCGCGAGTAGTGTTTGCCAAGGAGAAAGACGGCAAGTTGATGGCGTACCCAGACACCTTAGTGGGCACCGATTCACACACTACAATGATCAATGGGATTGGGGTACTAGGCTGGGGCGTAGGCGGTATTGAAGCCGAAGCGGCGATGTTGGGGCAGCCCATCTCAATGCTAATTCCGCAAACCGTTGGCTTTAAATTGACCGGGAAATTACCCGAAGGAGCCACCGCGACCGACTTAGTTTTAACCGTGGTACAAATGCTACGCGAATACGGCGTGGTCGGAAAATTTGTTGAGTTCTTTGGTGACGGTTTAGATCACCTGCCATTAGCGGATCGTGCGACTATCGCCAATATGGCCCCTGAATACGGCGCTACCAGTGGTATTTTTCCAATTGATGACGAAGTATTGCGATACCTGCGTCTATCGGGGCGCGATGAAGAACAGATTAATTTAGTCGAGGCATACGCCAAAGCGCAAGGCATGTTCCGCCACGCTGACCAGCCAGAAGCAGTGTACTCAGGGCTATTGAGTTTAGATATGTCGACAGTATTACCCAGCTTGGCAGGCCCTAAACGCCCGCAAGACCGCGTGTTATTGTCCGAATCTAAAGCCGCTTTTGCCGATACCTTGACGTCAATGGCTGACCCAAGCCGGCCCACATCAGTGAGCGTAACACAAGGCGACAACACCTTTGAATTACAGCACGGAGCAGTGGTTATCGCGGCTATCACTTCGTGCACTAACACCTCAAACCCAGCAGTCATGCTCGGTGCTGGCCTATTGGCGCGCAATGCTGTAGCCAAAGGCTTAACCGTCAAACCATGGGTCAAAACATCATTAGCGCCGGGCTCTCAGGTGGTTACCGACTACTTGCGCAAGGCGGATGTATTAGACGACCTTGAGTCTCTGGGCTTTAATGTGGTGGGTTACGGCTGCACTACCTGCATCGGTAATTCGGGTCCACTGCCGCCAGCCATAGGTAGCGCTGTACGTGATAATGACTTAGTCGTCGCTTCAGTACTGTCAGGAAACCGTAATTTCGAAGGCCGCATTCATGCCGATGTAAAAACCAACTATCTGGCCTCGCCACCGCTAGTCGTGGCATATGCGATTGCCGGCAACATGAATATCGATTTATACAATGAACCGCTGGGTCAAGACCATGAGGGGCGAGATGTATTTCTAAAAGATGTGTGGCCAAGCAACCATGAGATCCAACAAGTGATTACCGACAATGTGAACCCGCAAATGTTCATCGATAGTTACGCAAGTGTCTTCAACGGCAACCCACAATGGAATGCCGTAGATGCGCCACAGGGCGCCCAGTACGATTGGTTAGACGCATCGACTTATATTCGGAACCCGCCGTATTTCGACGGCATGACCATGCAAGTGGAAGAGGTTAAAGATATTCATGGTGCGCGCTGCCTAGCCCTATTAGGTGATTCGATCACCACCGATCATATTTCACCAGCAGGATCGATTGCAGCAGATAGTCCAGCAGCGAAATACCTTGCCGAGCAAGGCGTGCAACCGGCTGATTTTAATTCCTACGGCTCGCGACGCGGCAACCATGAAGTAATGATGCGCGGCACCTTCGCCAACGTGCGGTTAAAAAACCAGCTGGCACCAGGCACCGAAGGCGGCTGGACCACGCATATTCCAAGCGGTGAGGTAATGCCGATCTTTGACGCTTCAATGCAGTATCAAGATGACAAAACACCTTTAGTGGTGCTCGGCGGAAAAGAATACGGTACTGGCTCGTCTCGCGATTGGGCAGCCAAGGGAACTATTTTACTCGGTGTCAAAGCAGTACTCACAGAGAGTTTTGAACGCATTCACCGCTCCAATTTGGTTGGCATGGGCGTACTCCCGCTCAATTACCTACCAGGCGACAGCGCCGCATCACTGGGTCTCACTGGTCAAGAGACATTTGATATTACCGGCTTGGATAATGGCAAGGCTAAAACGGTAGACATTACCGCCACGGCCAACGACGGAAAGCAAACCCAGTTCAAAGCACGCGTGCGTTTAGACACACCAAAAGAGATCGACTACTACCGCAACGGTGGCATCTTACATTATGTGCTCAGACAGTTAGCCGCAAAGACCTAACCATGGAATCAGCCATGTTGCTGCAGTAGTAGCCATCAGACTAAGTTGCGAGGTTTCGACCTTGAACCTCGCAACTTGACTCCCAAGCTTTACATCTCAGGCCTTAAAACTTAAAACCCGAGTATCGAATCATCCAACACTGGCGCAAGTCGCTCTTGATGAATCAGCTCTACGGCTTGCTCAATGTCGGTAGCAAAGTAACGATCTTTATCATAAAACGGCACTTTCGCACGCAAGATCGACCTCGCCTGCTCAAGTGGTGGGCTACTCGTTAATGGCGCGCGAAAGTCCATACCTTGAGTTGCGGCCAACCATTCAACACCGAGGATTCCGGCGACATTTTCGAAAATATCGGCCAAGCGTCGACCCGCAAACGTGGCCATCGAAACGTGATCTTCTTGGTTGGCCGAAGTTGGCAGCGAGTCAATCGAGGCTGGATGCGCCAACGTCTTATTCTCACTGGCCAGTGCCGCACTGGTGACTTGTGCAATCATAAACCCAGAATTTACCCCACCATTATCGACTAGAAACGGCGGTAGACCACTAAGATTAGAATCGATAAGCAGCGCCATTCTACGCTCAGAAAGAGAGCCAATTTCAGCGAGAACAATCGCTAGTACATCGGCCGCCATCGCCACCGGTTCGGCATGAAAATTACCGCCCGACAGAATACTATCACTGTCTGAAAAAACCAGCGGGTTATCTGACACACCGTTGGCTTCGACCAACAACGTTTCCGCGGAAAAACGAATCTGCTGCAAACACGCTCCCATGACTTGCGGTTGGCATCGCAATGAGTACGGGTCTTGCACTTTGTCGCAACCGGAGTGGCTGGCACCAATTTCAGACTCTTGCAAAAGCTCCCGATAGGCAGTGGCCATATCAATTTGTGCAGCGTGACCGCGCGCCAAATGAATTCGATGGTCAAACGGCACACGCGATCCCTTAGCCGCTTCAACCGACATCGCGCCAATGATGGCCGAAGATTTAAGACAGTTCTCAGCATGAAACAACCCTTGCAAAGTAAATGCAGTGCTCGCTTGCGTGCCATTTAACAGCGCCAAGCCTTCTTTGGGAGCCAGCGTAATAGGCGCAATTTTGGCGATTCTCAGCGCCTCAACGGCCGATATACGCTCGCCCCGATAAATCGCTTCGCCTTCGCCCAATAGCACCGCGCTCATATGCGCCAACGGCGCCAAATCACCTGACGCACCGACAGAACCTTTCTGTGGAATAGCTGGATACACCTCGCTGTTAACCAGCTGAATCAATGCCTCAATTACCGATAAGCGAATGCCTGAGAAACCGCGTGCTAAGGAGTTGATCTTGAGTACCATCAAGAGTCGCACTGTGTTTTCTTGCATAAATTTACCGATGCCCGCAGCATGCGACAGCACAATGCTTCGCTGCAAGGTTTCTAACTCATCCACCGCAATTTTAGTATTTGCCAACAAGCCAAAGCCGGTATTGATTCCATAAACAGTACGGTTTTCGGCAATCACATTCGCTACGACTTGCGCTGCTCGGTCAATTCCTTCCAAACAACTTGAGTCTAAAGAAACCTTAACTGCCTCGCGGTTAACTAAGCGTAAATCGGCTAGTGTTAGCTCACCGGGTGTAATACATAAAGTTTTCATTACTGGTAGCTCCGCGGCTAGTTTGATTGATCAAGCATGGGTAAATCTAAGCCCTGTTCATGGGCACAGTCGACCGCTATCTGGTAGCCAGCATCCGCATGGCGCATCACTCCGGTACCAGGATCATTGCGCAGCACACGCGCCACGCGCTGACCAGCTTCTGCGGTTCCATCACACACCACGACCATGCCCGAATGTTGACTAAAGCCCATGCCAACACCGCCGCCGTGATGCAAGCTAACCCATGTTGCGCCACCAGCGGTATTCAACATGGCGTTGAGTAGCGGCCAATCTGATACCGCATCGGAACCATCCAACATTGCTTCAGTCTCACGATTCGGTGAGGCTACCGATCCACTATCAAGGTGGTCACGACCAATCACGATCGGCGCAGATAGTTCACCGCTTGCCACCATGTCATTAAAGGCCGCCCCAAGGCGTGCTCGATCTTTCAGTCCGACCCAACAAATCCGTGCCGGTAAACCTTGAAATTGAATGCGTTCGCGAGCCATATCCAACCAATTGTGCAAATGCGGGTCATCTGGAATCAGTTCTTTTATTTTGGCATCAGTTTTATAAATATCTTGCGGATCACCACTCAAAGCAACCCATCGAAACGGGCCAATTCCTTGGCAAAACAATGGCCGAATGTAAGCTGGTACAAACCCCGGAAAATCGAACGCATTCTCCACCCCCTCCTCCAAAGCCATCTGCCGAATATTATTGCCATAATCAAGGGTCGCCGCACCGCGCGCTTGCAGCTCCAGCATGGCTTTCACTTGAATTGCCATCGACGCTTTAGCCGCCGCAACTACCGCCGCTTCGTCGCGCTTGCGTGCATCGGCAGCCTGTTGCATTGACCAGCCTTTAGGTAAATATCCGTTCAAGGGGTCATGCGCACTGGTTTGATCGGTCACCACATCGGGAACAACGCCACGCGCAACCAGCTCCGGAAAAATATCCGCAGCATTACCAAGTAAGCCAATTGAAACCGCTTCACCATTCGACTTAGCGGCGTCTATCATGGCGAGCGCTTCGTCCAATGAGGTGGCCTTTTTATCGAGATATCGCGTCTTCAAGCGAAAATCAATGCGACTTTCGTCAACTTCGACGTCGATCATAGAGAATCCCGCCATGGTCGCAGCCAATGGTTGTGCGCCGCCCATACCTCCGAGGCCGGCAGTGAGCACCCAACGACCGCTGGCATCGCCGGCAAAATGTTGTTTAGCAACGCTCACAAAGGTCTCATAGGTACCCTGCACGATGCCCTGTGACCCAATATAGATCCAAGAACCAGCCGTCATCTGCCCATACATCATCAGACCTTGCTTATCTAGTTCATTAAAGTGCTCCCAGTTGGCCCAATGCGGTACCAAATTAGAGTTAGCAATAATCACGCGTGGCGCATTTTCGTGAGTTTCGAAGACGCCAACGGGCTTACCGCTTTGCACTAACAAGGTCTCGTTGCTCTCAAGGCGCTTCAATACTTCGACAATTTTGTCGTAACACGCCCAATTACGAGCCGCTCGACCGATGCCACCGTACACCACTAAATCTTGCGGATGTTCGGCCACTTCGGCATCTAAATTATTCATTAGCATCCGCAGAGGCGCTTCAGTTAACCATGATTTTGCGCTCAAAGTGGTGCCAGTAGCGGCTTTGATCGAGCGCTTTATATCGTGTCGGTTTAGATTGATTGAGTTCATCATTGGTCTCCAGTTGTTACCTGTTAGCACGCGGCTCAGATAGATCAATTCGGCATTAGTTCAAACTAGGCCGAGTTCAGATTAGGAAAAATTCAGGTGTCCACCTAGGCGATAACGTTCACCAGGATGGATAAGATGGGCGAAGCTGACGATCCCACGCTTAGAATAAGTACGTCTAGTTACCTTCAAACAAGGCGCCTGCGCTTCAATTTGCAATAAATCAGCTAACGAATATGCCGTCACATTGCTCGGTAGGATCGCTTCCACAATATGATCGGCTTCAGTCAACGGCGCGACCTGAGAGAGATATTCATTCGGCGTAGTTGCTGAAAAATCCTGCAAGAGATACTCGGGCACCAATCTAGGACTCACCAAGCGATCTTCAAATTGAATCGCTTGAGCATTCTCGAAATAGACCAACACGCTGCGAAATAACGGGCTTGCTTCTTTCACGCCCATCCAGTGCGCTTGATCGGCATTTGCTTCGGTCTCAACCATGGCAACCACCTGGACGGTGCAAACATGCCCGCGCTGCCGAATTTCCTCAGCAATATTACGAATCTCCACCATCGAACTCATCGGTCGATGGTCAGCGACAAACGTACCTAGCCCCTGGCTACGAAACAAAAAGCCAGCCTCCGACAGCTCATCCAAAGCGCGCCGCGCTGTCATTCGACTCACCGAAAAGGTCTCAGACAGTTTGTTTTCAGACGCCACTTTATGACCAGGCATCAATATGCCTCGTTCTATTTGATCGAGCAGGTGTTGCTTAATAGCCGCGTAGCGAGGTTCGCTCATAATAGTTCAACGTGAGTCCAGTATCGTCGCCGAGTGTACTTGTATATACAACACTATACAAGTACACTGAATTTAAAATACGCAAACCAACATCAACACTTAAAAGCTGAGCCCCTACGCCAATGAGCAATCACTACGACTGGCTTATTCACAACGCCAAGCTAGCCACATTTGATCATCAAAATACCGCCTACGGCGAAACGCGAGATACCAGCGTCGGTGTGCGTGATGGGCGAATCGAGTTACTCCCCAAACAAGGCTTCACCGCGGCAACCGCTGATCACCGCATCGACGCGGATGGAAAATGGCTCACACCAGGACTCATCGATTGCCACACGCATTTAGTATTTGGCGGCAATCGAGCCAATGAATTTGAGTGGCGACTGCAAGGTGATTCGTATGAATCAATTGCCGCGCGAGGTGGCGGCATTGTGTCGACCGTAGCAGCAACACGCGGTGTGAGCGAAGCACAACTTTTCGATCAATCGGCGCCACGCCTTGAACGCTTGTTGCAAGAGGGGGTTACAACAGTCGAGATCAAATCTGGCTACGGCTTGTCAACTGAGCATGAAATAAAAATGCTCAAGGTTGCTAGAGCTCTCGGTGACGCCTACCCCGTTACCGTTAAAACCACCTTCTTAGGTGCCCATGCGGTGCCAGTCGAATTCGCTAAGCAAGCTAACGGCAAACAACATTACATAGATTACGTTTGCAACACGATGCTGCCAGAAATCGCCGCGCTAGGCTTGGCCGATGCCGTCGATGTTTTCTGCGAAGGTATTGGTTTTTCAAGCGACCAATGCGAACAAGTATTCCTTGCCGCTCATGCACACAAACTGCCAATTAAGGGTCATGTGGAACAATTGAGTAACCTTGGCGGTGCCGTAATGGCGGCTCAGCATAAGGCGTTATCGGTTGATCATGTTGAATACCTGGCTCTCGCGGACGTACCCAAACTAATAGACACCGTAGCCGTGCTATTGCCAGCCGCCTACTATTTTCTGCATGAACAACAAAAACCACCGGTCGAGGCATTCCGCCAACACGGTGTTGCAATGGCCGTAGCAACTGACCTAAACCCTGGCACCGCGCCACTCGCGTCGTTATTAACCGCGATGAATCAATCTTGCGTGCTATTTGGACTAACACCTGAAGAAGCACTCATGGGCACCACAAAACAGGCAGCAAAAGCACTCGGCTTAGCTACCAAAGGGCGCTTACACGATGGTATGGATGCCGATTTAGCGTTATGGGACATCCAACACCTAGCTGAGTTGTCATACAGTATTAACTTTCATCGCCCCACCGCGATCTGGCAAGATGGTAACCTAGTTAGCCACAACTAGACCTCAAGCCAACTAACAATACCGAACGAAACCTAATAGGCCGACAATGACAAACAACGACATTAACGAGGTATGGAGTGGTCGTGCAGACCCCGAAGATGGCGATGATGGGCTGCGACTACATCAAGTAGTGCAGGCCTACTCCAATGCGGTAGCCCCTGGCGGCACCACTCTGATTGGCTTCGCATCGGATCTTGGCGTACAACATAATCAAGGTCGAGTCGGCGCTCAAGCTGGGCCACAAGCACTGCGTAGCGCATTAGCCAACATCGCTTGGCACGGTGCGTCACCGGTCTATGATGCGGGCAATATCACCGTCGCCGACAATACTGAAGTCGATGCACTGAGTGACGCGCAAACCGATTATGCGACGGCCGTTTATAACGCATTATGTAACCAACAGTTTGTGCTCGGTCTCGGCGGCGGTCATGAAATCGCTTGGGGCAGCTATCAAGGCTGTCGGCATTACCTTGATCACTGTGGAAAGCATAAGTCACGGATCGGCATTCTAAACTTTGATGCACACTTTGATCTTCGCAAACCGCCGGTTGATGCTCCGTGGGCAGGCAGCTCTGGAACCCCTTTTTATCAGGTCGCACAAGACTGTGCTGCACGCGAATTGCCGTTCAAGTATGCCTGCTTAGGCGTTAGCCGAACTGCCAATACCCGCGCTTTGTTTAATACCGCTGATAAGCTAAAAGTTCCCTACCTGCTCGATAGTGATTTTAATCGCTCCACTAGCGAAAGCTTGATAAATCAATTTATTGCCGAGATCGATTATTTATACGTCACCGTTTGCCTTGACGCCTTACCCGCAAGTGTAGCTCCAGGCGTTAGTGCACCGGCGGCCAATGGAGTTAGATTGACGGATCTACTGGCATCATTAACGATGGTGTCAGATGCGTGTGACAAGCATTCAGTTCGCTGGCTGATGGCCGATATCGCCGAGTTAAATCCTAAGTACGACATCGACCAGCGCACCGCCAAGACCGCCGCGCGCATTGTTTACGACATTATTGAGCTAAATTTAAAAGCCCCAATTTAAAAGCTGAGAGTTAAAAAGCTGAGAGTTAAAAAGCTGCGAAAACCGTCGCGCAAGTAAACGCGGTTTAAGGTTGATCAGCAACTTGGCTGCATAACCGCAACTTCTCAGATGTAACGCCAATTTCTTTCGCTACCATGCCTTCTGCACACATTCGATACGCTTCCAAACCACTATTCTCGTCCATACTGAGCTGGCTCAAATTCACACTCGCAGGCAGCTTTTCAGAACACTTTTTGATTAAGGTGATCTGAAAGTCAGGGCCTACTTTTTTAGATAAATTGGCAATTTCCGCAACAGGAACTCCCAAACAAGCCGCAACCTTCTGATCTTGCTCATTTTGTCGCGCCTCTAACTCCTGTTGGTACTCAGCATAAGCTTCTGGCGACAATTGCTGCTCTAGCTCCGACGCCGCACCGGCCTCATCATTAGCCTGCATTTTCTTCATTTGCTCCATCAGCGCCAACTGACTCTGAACGAACTCTTCTTTGCTGATAACCGAGTCCTCCTGTGCCTGCGCCACACCAACGCCAATGCTTGATATCGCCAGAAGAGCGGCCATCATGAAGCCGGTCACCATTAGAATGCGTTGTGCCATAAGAGAAAAACTACAAGAAAAAACGTTGGAAGGTTTCATAGAGATTGGACCAATTAAGAAGTTTGGCTCGATGAGAGTCTAATTTAATCCGTAGTCTAGACCGAAGTCATTAGACACGCGACAACATTTTCCAAACGTTAATCAAGGCTGATCAATTTCACAGCTAAGCAGGCTATTCGGTCGCATGCACCTGCTTAATAAACGCTTGTTTACGCTCCGGACTCAGAAAACTCGCTTTAAAACTATTTTCTACCAAGCGAAGTGCTTGCGCTTGATTCATGCCAAGATGCTCATGTAAAGCGATATAATTTTCGTTCAAGTAGCCACCAAAATAGGCTGGGTCATCGGAGTTAATCGTCACGCAGAGACCTCGGTCTAACAGACTCAACACCGTATGCTGATGCATAGTTTCAAACACTCGAAGCTTAGTATTCGACAGCGGACACACCGTTAACGGTATTTGACGCTCACACAAAAAATCGACTAATTCTGGATCATCAACGCACCTAACTCCGTGATCAATGCGCTCAACATCTAGTCCTTTGAGCGCTTGCCAAATAAAGTCAGCCGGGCCCTCTTCTCCTGCATGTGCGGACAAGCGGAAACCTAGCCGAGCGGCTTCTTGATACAGCTGACTAAATTTCTGTGGTGGGTTACCAAGCTCCGAGCTCGCTAAACCGATAGCCATTAAGTCATCACGAAAGTCTGTCGCTTGTTCGAGCATCTCAAGCGCGTCTTGTTCACTGAGGTGACGCAAGAAACTTAGAATCAGAATAACCGATTGCCCCCATTGGTCGTGGGCTTGCTTGATCGCGCGCTTAAAACCCGACATCATGGTGGCAAACGACACACCATTCGGCGCGTAAGTTTGCGGTTCAATCATGATTTCTGCGTGCACAATATTCTGCTCTCGGCACTTTAATAAATAGTCCATCATCAAGTGAAAGAAGTCGTCTTCTTCCAATAGAACCGACGCGCCCAAATAGTATAAATCAAGAAAACTCTGTAAGTCCTCAAACGCATACGCCGCTTGTACCGCATCAAGGGAGTCGTATGGCAGCGAAATACCGTTCTTTTTAGCCAACGACAACATACGCTTGGGCTGCATGCTGCCATCGATGTGAAGATGGAGTTCGGCTTTTGGTACGCGCTTCAGCCAATTGATAAATTCATCAGACGACATGGATATAAGGTCTCATTGTTATAGAATACTGGGTCTCGGCGCTCTAAAATACGCGCCACCGTGGTAAGGTCATTATACGCCTTGCCGATGACCAACTGATTGGAGTTTTCTGTGCTAGATATTGTTACTGCCCGCCGCCGCTCATTACTTACCCAAACCTTTGTCTTCGCGTTATTTTTGGCTGCGTTAGCACTTGTTCAGACTGAATCGGCCCGAGCCAAAACAGTGCCCGAAGGTGATATACCAACCTATTATGTGTATTTAGCCGGGCCAGAAGTCTTCTTGCCCGACCCGATTGCCGCCGGCGTACATAAAAAGCAGGCTATCCAAATGCTAAACCAACAACACAAATGGCCGTTTAAACTGGTTGGGCTTTACCCGATGGATAACGAGATCGAAGATTTCGCCCCCGATTTTAAAACTGGAATCGCCATATATCAGGCTAACGTTAACCTAATGGATAAAGCACATTTTGTGACCGCCAACATGGTTCGGTTTCGCGGCCCAAGTATGGATGTCGGCACTGCATTTGAAATGGGTTACATGCGCGGACTCAACAAACCAGTATTCGCCTACTACGATGCTAAACCTTTTTACGGCGCCGTCGAGAAACCTGGTGTATATGCTGAACGAGTCGCTAAGCACTACCCAACAGACCCAGACAACCCCGAGAAGGATGCCCACGGCCAATCAATTGAAAACTTCGCAATGGCTGACAACCTTATGATGATCGGAGCGTTACAATCAGGTCACGGCGAAATAGCCGATTCATTCGAGCAAGTCATCCTGCAAATCGCCGAACATATCATGGCCACTGCCAAGATAGAGTCGCTTCACTAGCTCTCAATTCGCTTCTTTTAAAAGCACCTCAATCAGATAAAGTCACGAAATGCGTGCTTGTCCCAACCCAGGTTCACGACTATGACCAATTGGCTAAATTCTTTCTTTAACATCGAGAAAAACCACAGCAGTGTGCAGCGCGAAGTCATTGCCGGCATCACCACCTTTTTAGCCATGGCTTATATTACGGTGGTGAACCCAGCTATTTTGTCGGAAGCCGGCATGGATTTCGGCGCGGTATTCGTCGCCACCTGTGTTGCTGCTGCGCTGGGTAGTATTGCGATGGGCGTTTTCGCTAACTATCCGATTGCACTGGCACCAGGGATGGGGCAAAACGCGTTTTTTGCTTATGGTATCTGTATCGGCATGGGACACAGTTGGCAGGTTGCTTTGGGCGCGGTGTTTATCTCTGGTGTGTTGTTTATCATTATTAGTGTGCTACCCATTAGAGAATGGTTAATTAACTCAATCCCCAAATCGCTAAAACTGGGGATGGCCGCTGGCATCGGGCTATTCTTAGCTATTATCGCGCTAAGCGGCGGTCAGGTTGTGGTCGACAACCCTGCCACATTGGTTTCGTTTGGTGACCTCACCACTCCTGCCCCGTTATTGTTAATGCTCGGCTTTGTGTTAATTGCGGCACTCACTGCACGCGGAATAACCGGCGCAGTAATGATCGGCATTTTAGTCGTCACCGCGATTGCGTGGGCCACTGGGCTAGCTGAATTTAAAGGCATTGTGTCAGCACCGCCGTCTGCCAGCGCGCTACTCGAATTAGATATCGCCGGTGCATTTAATATATCGATGTTAACGGTAATTCTCACCTTGTTGCTAATCGACGTGTTCGATACCGCTGGCACCTTGGTCGGCGTCGCGACGCGTGCCAATTTACTCGATGCCAACGGTAATCTCCCGCGACTCAATAAAGCCTTATTAGCGGACTCTTCGGCGACCGCTGCCGGAGCATTACTCGGGACATCATCCACCACCAGTTACGTCGAAAGTGCCGCCGGCGTTGAGGCTGGCGGACGCACGGGTCTGACCGCTGTGGTCACCGGCATATTGTTTCTGGCCTGTTTGTTTATTGCGCCATTGGCACAAAGCATTCCGCCTTACGCGACCGGCGCGGCATTACTATTCGTGGCCTGCCTAATGATTCGCTCATTAGCTGATCTAGAGTGGGATGACATCACCGACACGGCACCAGCCATTGTCGCAGCGATCAGCATGCCTTTAAGTTACTCAATCGCCGATGGCATTGGATTCGGATTCATAACGTACGCACTAATCAAATTACTGGCCGGTCGTGGCGCTGAATGCCCTGCCGCGGTATACGTTATTGCCGTAATATTTGCCCTTAAATTTACCTTTTTATAAACCAATCACCGAACGCCCATTGTGCGGCCCAACAAACATCATTATGGAAAAAGTATTTATCAGCGCCGAAGATCTTTTACGAGACTCGTTCAAATTGGCCAAGCAAGTGTATGAGGGCGACTTCAAACCAAATTTTATTATTGGCGTGTGGCGTGGCGGCGCACCGGTGGGTATCGCTATTCAAGAATATCTAGATTTTGCCGGTATTCAGACTGACCACATCGCCATTCGCACGTCGTCATATACCAATATTGGCCAGCAGGAAAAAACCGTGCGCGTCCACGGTCTCGATTACATCGTTGACAATATCAACGCCGATGACCGCGTGCTACTAGTCGATGACGTGTTTGATTCTGGGCGCAGCATCTTAGCTATTTTGGAGCGCCTCAAAAAGAAAACACGCCGCAATATGCCAGAGCAAATAAAAATTGCTTGTCCTTGGTATAAGCCGGCCCGTAACACCACCGACATCATGCCCGATTACTACGTCAACGAGACCGATAGCTGGCTGGTATTTCCGCACGAGTTGCGCGGACTCAGCATCAGCGAGATCAAACAGGGCAAACCTGGAATCGCCGACACGTTGCCTGACGATTTAGAAGACTAGCCCTACGTTGCAAGCTGATTGGTCTTTATTAGACACCAAATATTTTATTGAAATCGACCTTACCGTTGTCGTCTAACATGGCGGCTCGGTAACGTCGCATTCCACTGACCCAACGCTGCGGATCGTTCGCGCGGTTTTGATAATAGCCAGCGACTTCAGCGTGTGGCAATATCATGAATTGTTCAGCTTCAATGCCTGCCAATACACTATTGGCGCAGTCCTCTGGCGTGATAACACCTTCAATATCCTGCTTTCGCTGCTCATCGGAAATAGCCAAGATATTAGTATTAACGTATTGCGGGCATATTACCGACACTTTAATGCCTTGATCGTTATGCGCAATCGCCAGTGATTCAGCGAACGACACCGCAGCGTGCTTAGTCGCACTGTAGGCCGCATCACCAATCTGATTTAATAGGCCAGCCGCTGACGCGGTGTTAACTAGATAGCCATCGCCGCGGGCAATCATTTTTGGCAACAGATTTCGTGCCGCCCAAACATGCGCCATAACGTGCACATCCCAATTTTTCTGCCAAACCGCATCCGCCGCCGATGCAGCCGTATCAGGCTCACCAACACCGAAGCCGGCGTTAGATACAAATAAGTCGATATCACCGAGTTCGTCTTCAACTTTTTCGATCAAGGCATCAATTGATTGTGGCTGACTAACATCGCACTGGACCGCCAGAGCACCAATATCTTGCGCCACCGCGTTTGCTGATGCCAGATCAAGGTCTGACACCACTACTTTGGCGCCGGCTGCTGACAATGCCCGACACAGAGCCGAGCCGATTCCACCAGCTGCGCCAGTGACTACTGCTACTTTATTTTTTATATTCATCGCGACGTTATAACACCAAATAATATTAATTCCTATTGCAACACATTTTATCAACATGCTTGGGACTATGCTTGAAACGTATTAGTTTTAGAATTACCAAGTAAAGGGTTTAAAGTGGAACACTGTGATATAGAAACCGACAGCCCAACCAGAATTGTGATTTACGGCGGCAACGGCTTTGTTGGCACCCATATAGCAAAAGAGCTCGCCGACCAAGATGCCTGCACGGTTTGCCTCAGCCGCACTGGCTATAAACCGTTGCACTTAAAAGATGAGTCTTGGAGTGAACGCATTCGTTGGTGTAAAGGCGATGCCAGCGATCCGGATGAGCAACTTCTGCAACGAATGGATGTATTGATTTGCTTAGTGGGCTCGCCACCGGTGCCAACCTTTTCTAAACAAGCCTATGAGCAACAAGTTTTTATGAACGGTGTCACCAACGCCACGGTAATTGATAAAGCCCAACAAGCCGGTGTGAAACGTATTGTTTTGCTTGGTGCGAAACTTCCCGCGCTATTGCAAAGCGACCAATTTGGCTATGCTAAAGGCAAGCGGTTAGCCCGTGAGGCGGCCGAACAGTTTGCTGCCGTGCCCGGCAACCAAGCCACGGTATTACAACCCGGTGCAATCTACGGTACGCGATACTTGGCCAGCGGAAAGGCGCTCCACCTAGACTGGTTTATGCGCCCCCTTGCAACGCTCATGCCTTGGCAATTTGTATCGGTTGACAAGGTCGCGCAACGAGTAGCCAGCGTAGCGTTAAATGAATCACCGCAGCAACCGGCCTTCCAAGTTATCGACAATCGCGATATTTAGTCTAAGTCGAACTCAAAAATGTAACCCATCTCACCGTGGCATGTTTGCTTGCTACACCCAATATTCCGTTTAGCATTTCGAGCAACTCAAGTGTACACTTTGCGGCAATGAAACTGACTTACCAAACCTAGGAGAAAGTTATGGATGTTAAAGCCGCTGTTGCGTACGCTGCGGGCCAACCATTAACCATCGAAACAGTTCAATTGGACGGGCCTCAAGCCGGCGAAGTTTTGATTGAAGTAATGGCAACTGGCGTTTGTCACACGGATGCATTTACGCTTTCAGGCGACGACCCTGAAGGTGAATTTCCTGCGATTCTTGGCCATGAAGGCGCTGGGATCGTGCGAGAAGTTGGCGCCGGTGTTACATCGCTAAAACCTGGCGACCATGTAATCCCGCTGTACACACCAGAATGTCGAGAGTGCGACTACTGCCTGCATCCGAAAACCAATCTGTGCCAAGCTATTCGCAGCACGCAAGGCCAAGGTCTAATGCCTGATGGCACCTCTCGCTTTTCATTAAACGGTAAACCACTGCTGCACTATATGGGTTGCTCAACCTTTGCAAATTTCACCGTTTTACCCGAAATAGCACTAGCCAAAGTTCGTAGCGATGCGCCGTTCGATAAGATTTGTTACATAGGTTGCGGTGTCACTACGGGTGTCGGCGCCGTCGTGTTTGACGCGAAAGTAGAACCCGGCTCCAACGTTGTTGTATTTGGCCTTGGTGGTATTGGTTTGAATGTAATTCAAGGCGCCAGAATGGTCGGGGCAAATAAAATAATTGGGGTCGACCTCAACGAGAGTAAAGTTGGGATGGCACGCGAGTTTGGCATGACCGACTTTATCAACCCAAGTAATACGGAAGATTTGATCGAGGCAATTCAAGATCTAACTAACGGCGGAGCCGACTACTCATTTGAGTGCATCGGCAACGTTAATACCATGCGACAAGCCTTGGAATGCTGCCACAAGGGCTGGGGCGAGAGCATTATTATTGGCGTCGCTGGAGCCGGGCAAGAGATCTCAACCCGTCCGTTTCAATTAGTCACTGGACGAGTTTGGCGCGGCACAGCTTTTGGTGGCGCTAGAGGTCGAACCGATGTTCCCAAAATCGTCGATTGGTATATGGACGGGAAAATTGATATCGATTCACTCATCACGCATAAAATGCCGTTAACCGATATCAACAAAGCATTCGATTTAATGCACGCTGGCGAAAGTATCCGCAGTGTAATCGAATATTAAATCGCGACGGCGAGCACATCACAGGGCGAAGCTTTTAGCATGTCGCTCGCCGTTGATCCATTAAAGAGTAAGGCTAAACCATGGCGACCGTGACTACCAACGATAATCAAGTCGGCTCCTTGTTCGCTTGCCTCAGTATGAATCGCCAACCCCAGATCCGCAGATTCGAGCACTTTACTCTCTACGTTTTCGACCGCCATATTAGCCGCTATGTCGGTTAATCTGCGCCGGTGTTGCTCTAGCAGCTTGTCATACTCAGCCGCCTCTAGCGGCGTCACCATCGTTGCACCGCCCATTACGCCCGGCGTTACCATCGGCGCAAATGGCTCAACCACGTTTACCAGTAGTACACTTGCATCAAACTGCAACGCTAACTGATCAGCACGCCGGCAGACAGCTTCCGGATCGTCATCATCAATGGCAACAATTATAGTCGTATAGCTTGGCTTGGAACCCCGAGGTGGTGTAGGCATAATTACTCCCGAAAATTGATCAACTGTTGCTAACTATGCGGTTGTTTTACATTAACAAACAACCAGCTCATTACTTATCAAAATCATACTCGCTTGGTGGCCAGTTTCAACTAATCTGCAAGTGGTGCATATAACCCTGCAAAGCGGCTGATATCCACCACACTCAACGAGGGCCAACTGACATTAAGCCGACTTCACAGCTAAGTGTCCAGCAAAATTAGCTTATCGGATTGGCACTGATTATGCTAACTAAAGGAACAGGCAAAAGTGATGCTACCAATGAACACCTAGCACACGACTACGTTGAGCAACATAACATCCACCACTGGGCAAACAGAATGGGCCAAATACCAAAGCATCGAATAGAGCAGGACAGCATGGGAAAAGTGCGCGTAGCCAACTCAGCGCTCTATGGAGCACAGACACAGCGCGCAATTGATAACTTCAATATTAGTGACCTGAAGTTTTCCAAAAGCTTTATTCAATCACTTGCACTGGTTAAGAAAACCGCCGCGACGGTTAATGCTGAACTTGGCTTACTGGATCAGCCAAAAGCTGACGCGATCGCCCAGGCTGCCGACCAAATTCTCGCTGGTAAACACCTAACGCAGTTTCCGCTGGATATTTTTCAGACCGGTTCTGGAACCAGCACCAACATGAATATGAACGAGGTACTTACTACGATATGTCGTCGCGACTTTGGCGTTGAAGTGCATCCAAATGATCATGTCAACTTAGGGCAAAGCAGCAACGACGTTATTCCAACCACCATTCAAGTCGCCAGCTTGACGGACCTAACCGAAAACCTAATCCCAGCATTCAACCAGTTGATTGAAGCGATCGACCACCGCACGAATGAATTGATGTACGTAGCCAAAACTGGGCGAACCCACTTAATGGATGCGATGCCACTCACCTTTGGGCAAGAATTATCTGGTTGGTCATCACAAATTCGCTCAGCGTTAATCAATCTAGAGGATTTCACCCTGAGTCTGGCGGCCTTACCGCAAGGTGGTACGGCGGTCGGCACTGGGGTCAACACAGACGAACGTTTTGCCGAATGCTTCGCAAATAAAATAAGCGATTTTAGCGGTCATGAATTCTCCGTCTCCGATAATTTTTTTAGAGGGCTCAGCTCACAAGATCTGTCGGTCGGCTTGTCAGGGCACCTGAGAGTATTAGCAGTGTCTCTAAACAAGATAGCCACTGACTTAAGATGGATGAACAGCGGTCCGCTAGCGGGCATTGCAGAAATCGAACTCGAGGCACTCCAACCCGGTAGCAGCATTATGCCCGGCAAGGTCAATCCGGTCATTCCCGAGGCGGTAAGCATGGCCTGCGCACAAGTTATTGGCAACGATGCAACGATTACCGTAGGCGCTATGTCGAGTAACTTTCAGCTCAATGTAATGCTACCCGTGATTGCCTACAACTTACTGCAAAGCATCGAGCTACTAAGCAATTCAGCCACGCATTTGGGCGAGCTCGGAATCCGCCGATTCAGCGTGAATACTGGCAATGTCACTGAAACCTTAGCCAGCAATCCTATTCTAGCAACTGCTCTCAATCCAATCATTGGCTACGAACAAGCGGCAAAGATCGCCAAATTAGCGTATGCCTCGAATCGACCTGTCATCGATGTAGCCGTCGAAAATACCGACCTAAGTCGTGACGAACTGGAAAAATTATTAAACCCGATGCACCTGACCAACGCCCGTCGAGATAACGGCGAGTAGCATATTGAAATACGATGAAGAGCTTAATTTTTGCCGTAGAGATTCAACTATCGTCTGGGCAACCAGAACCAGTTTGCTGACCCGAGCTGTCGGTAAATTGACTCCAGTGAACCCACCCATTTGGGCACAAAAAGCCCCACTCGCGCTCTTTGGGAAATGTAAAAAATAGCGTAAATGCGACCTTACTCTTCAGCTTCAAGCGATGTGCGTATTCGGCTTTTCGGTATTTTGGAAAGAGTGGCCAGAGCCGGCGTTCACCAGACTCTGTCACTTCATATAGACTGCCCCACAATACAATCCCAATCGACTTCCAGGGATGGTCATGCAGGGCCCGATCATCATCGCTACCGTCGTAGCGATGCAAATACAAATTGTGGCGACCCGGTTTACGACGCAAATGCCAGCGCCGCATATAACGCTCGCCGATCATTTCATCGGGCGAGCGCCATGTGAAATTTATCGCCACAAATTGCCGCCTAGCTCGCTTTAGTTGCTGCGATCCAGCTTTTAACTTGACGCTCCAACATACTCAATGGCAAGGCTCCACCACCTAAGATAGTGTCGTGAAACGCCTTAATATCAAATTTGTCACCAAGCTCATCTTGAGCCATTTTGCGCAGTCGCTGGATATCAATCATGCCGATCTTGTAGGCGGTGGCTTGGCCTGGAATGACTAAATAGCGGCGAACTTCGGTTTCAATTGTTTCTAACGGAGCTGGCGAGTTAGCAGAGAAAAAATCCACAGCTTGTTGCTGAGTCCATTTCTTATGGTGCATTCCAGTATCCACAACCAAACGGATAGCACGCCAAATCTCACTGCCTAAACGTCCAAAATCAGAGCCCAAGGTAGTAAATGTGTTTGGCATTTCTTTCGCCAAAGCTTCACTGTATAGCGCCCAACCCTCAATATATGCCGTACTACCAGCCTGAGTTCGGAACGTAGGAATTCCTTCAAGCTCTTGCGCAATTGAGATTTGCATATGATGACCCGGTAAGCCTTCGTGATACGCAATCACTTCAAGTTCATTCTTTGGCATCGCCTTCATATCTGAAAGATGCGCGTAATAAACACCGGGGCGAGAACCATCGGGAGTGCCTGGGTAGTAGTGTTGTGGTGCACCATCTTGCTCGCGGAAGGCCTCTACTCGCTTAACCACCATGTCGGCTTTAGGTAGAACACCGAAGTAATTCGGTAATTCTTGCTTGATAATATCGAGCGCCGCTGTGGCGTCATCGATATAAGCTTGGCGACCTTCATCGGTATTCGGATAGTAGAATTTCTCGTCATCTTTACTGTCACGAATATAAGCAAAGTACTCTTGCAGCGTGCCAGTGAAACCATCTTTTTCTTTGATCTCTTCCATCTGAGCGCGAATGCGCTTTACTTCAGCCAGACCAAGTTCATGGATCTCGTCTGCCGTCATATCGGTGGTGGTAATACTCTTCAAGCGATACTCGTAGTAAGCTGCGCCATCCGGTAAGGCATGTACTCCTTGAGCTTGTTCGCTGGTGTTACTAATGTCGTCATTCAAAAACGTAATCAAATTTTGATAGGCGGTTCCGAAGTCATCCTTCATCGCTTTGCTAGCTGCTACAACTAAACTATCAGCTTGCTCCTGCGTAATCGTCTCAGCCTCAACCAACGCGGCGACCTTAGACTTGGCGTCAGCCAATAGCGACGAGTCATCAGTGCTGTCATCAAATGGCGCTCCAGTAATGATTGCTTGCGCTTCTTTGGCCACAATTTCATACGCAAAACGAGGCGAACGAACGCCTTCACTAGCCGCCAACTTCGCTTGTTCAATCAACTCGTTTATTACCACGCCGATACCGGACAAACGAGACACGTAATCTTTCATATCCTGTTCGCTCTCAACCTTATGAAAACTCATCATCAAGGTTGGGAAAAACGAGTGTGAGCCATTCATTTGTTCAAATACATAGCCACGACGCATAAACGGCTTACCATCAAGAGCCATTTGATATTGGTGCGCCCACAAGTCGTAAGAGAGCTTGCCATCGTCGGTAAGTTTTGCGTAATCAAACGTAGACTTCATTTCTTCGACGGTCTTGCCCTTCCATTCAATTTGTTCTAATTGTGCGGCCTCGCTAACGTCGTCGATCTCACCATAGCGTTCTTTGCGTCCCTGGAACGTCAGACCGATAGGGCTCATCATCAGTTCCTCTTCGTACTTTACCTCAAACCATTCGTTCAATTTTTCGGTTTCGGATTTCTGCTCTGCAACTGGTTCTGCGGCAGTTGGTGCGGCGGCCTCTGCTGTCTCAGCAACCGAAGAATCTGTGGCCGGTTGATTTCCACATGACGCTATAAACAAACAAGCGAGTAAAGCTAATAATAAGTGACGCATAAATTCCTCGAGTCAAAGTGTGATCATTAAGATGTTTTTTATTTAAAACCTAGATAGATGATATAGGTTGAACAAAGTGTCTAGCAAGTTTAGGTTGCGCTATTACGCATTTCAAAAATTTTCTGGAACAACTGAGCGTTTTTTTCCTTACCGGGGATCTTGCGGTAACTTTTAGCTAGAAGTGTGAGTGATTCATTGATTAACTCGTTTGGCGCGGTACGCGTATGAAATTGTTGCAGCATTTCTACCACATAGACATAACGCCCCACCTCGAACAGCGCCCGAGCAATAGCAATACAACGTTCATTATCGTCAATACGATAATCGCGGATACGTTTTTTAAGCTCCACGTAACTATCGGCAATGGTTTCGTACTGCTCTAGCGAGAACAGGCGATCAAAATATTTAGGCGCAAACGCTTTTAGCTCTTTAAACGAAGTGCCCGTGCACATTAGTTTAAAGCATCGCGCCCATTGCCATTCCAAAGCCCTACCATTGGCCACTTGCTGCTTAGCAACGGTAATTGCGGCTGAGTATTCGCCAGCCTTCACCAATACTTCTAGTTTAGCATTCAGCCAGTCGGTATCAGACCGCAACTCATCGTTTGTCACAACCGCCATATTGTTAAAGCCGAGCCGGTAACGATTCTGGAAGACCAAATAACCCATAATGTGAAAGGCGACGATATTGTAGTAATTAGATATGACTGACTGCACGAAAAACTCGAACTTGCCAGGCTCTTCACTCCAGACCCACGATGACAAAATGCCCACTGACGATAACATCATCACCAAAAAAAGCAGCATCACAAAATAGGAACTGCCCGTGGCTAGCACGACCGAAAGCAAACGCGACGGATCAATTGCCGGTAAAAATTTCTCCTCAATGGCGAGCACTAAAATCGCCGCTGGCAACGTTACCGTAAAAAAGAACGTCGCTAAAATGCCAAACCCCGTGCCGAATGTGGCAAATATTTTCACCGTAGCCAGCGTCGCAACAAACATCACACCAAGCACGCTGAAAACAGGCGTCAGCGACCCTTCAAATGAAGCTTCAACAGATGGCGCACGCATATCACCAGTGGCGGTTTCTCGCAGACAAGCAAAACAGTAAAGCGACATCGCAATGCTGGGAAATAGACCTAATAAGCCGAAATTACTAAACAACGCCGACAACAACGCCGTGATTAGTATTACTGCGACCGAGGCCTTGCTTAAGGGGTATTGGTAGATTGCACCTAACCGTCGCCAAAACGGCTCAACGTCGGCAGCGGCTTGGAGAGTAAATAAGCTCCCTCCACAGACGAAACACGAATAGTCGGCCACATGACTAGTTCGAAGCGGCGATTCGTCGCTGCAGGCCGTACAGTAACTTTGATCGCAATGATCGCAACTGCGTATTGCCTGTTGAGTTGGATGGTAGACACAATGAGTCACGCAGCACCACCTTGCGAACCATATTGAGGACTCATTAGGTCGCGAGCCTGACGGTCAAACTGCTCACTCTTGTTGTGCTGCCCTAAAGCCTGAAAACACGAAGCCATACGTCTCGATAGAGTTGCTAGTTCGAGCGACCTTTCTTCATCTTGTGAAAGTTCTTGGTAGATCACTTCAGATATATCTTCGCGCCCAAGTTCCAGTGCAGCTATCAGTAAATCGGCCTTTTGTTCAAAACTAAGGTGCGACTTGTCTTTGAGTGACATTCGGTTCCAACGCTGCAGCTGCGCCGCCACTATACGGTGACTATTACCGTTCTGGCCGAGTCGTCGCAATAGATACTCATGCGCCTTTGCGCCGTTCAATGCCTTGACGATATTGAACTCAATATCGATTAGCTCGGGATCATGTGGGCGTTTTTGTTTGAGTGGCCGGAGTAACGCGTACGCTCGCTTAAACTCGCACCGGCCTAATTCATTATAAACACTCTGAAGGCCGGCTAAATAAGGGTCGACCGCTTCCTCAGCATTGTCTAAGTAGCGGTCATCGATGGCATCGTGTTGCACCGAGCGTGTTGCGTAAACCAACGCTGCGCCTGCTATAAAACCACCAACGTGCGCCAGATAAGCCACATTGCTGGCATCACCCGAAAACTGCATGATGAGTTCTTTGACGATATACGCCGGCAACATAATGATGGCCGCTGCACGGAAATACCCTGTGAATATAAACAGCCAGTAGAAGAATTCAATTTTACGCATGCCAAACAGCACCACGTACATTGCCATGACACCAGAAATAGATCCTGACGCACCAATTAAACTGGCGCTGTGTCCGCCTGAAGCCATTTCCACAACAGAAAATAACAAACCGGCACCGACCCCGGAGATTAGGTAAAACAATAAAAATCGCTTACTACCTAGCGCGGCTTCTACGGCAAATCCAGTGAGTAATAAGAACACCATATTGCCAATTAGGTGGTCGACACTACCGTGTAAAAACTGATGTGAGAAAAGAGTAACAATGCCGATGTCATTCGGATTGAGACCTAAGATCCGTGAGCTAATGGTGCCCGCAATTTTATTAACCTCAGCACGAAACCGTTCCCACTTGCCGCGATCTTTAAGCGGTATATAGCGTTTATAGTGCTCATCAAGAAATTCGGCAAACCCAGGGTCACTTGCCATCTGCCAGATAACGGTTTCATCCTCTTGATCTAGCTGATAGGCGGGGTCGCGTTTGCGCATATATGAGCGAAATGCGGAAAGCTCCAATTGCTGAAGGTTAAGTTCGTGATATAGAACCACCGCTTCCTCAGCACGCTCCATGTCACTACTTTGATAGAAAGCGAAAACCAAAATATTGATCAGCACCAAACCTATCAGTACCACGGGCGGTCGCTTCCAATCGATCCTCTTTTCGACCGGCACTACTATCATGTGGTAATTTCTTCCTAACTTGAATTATCAGATCACTCGAGCTCCCTCAAGCGCGTCAGGCGTGAATCTTAGCGTATGCCGACGATCACGTACAGCCAACAAATTAAAAACGGGGTAGCCTTGCCGGCAACCCCGTTTCTATGGCCCTTGCTCAGCAAAGGCTACACCTTATGAACTCAGCGTTTAAGCAGCATTATTCACTTTGGCATTTGGCTTGAATCGACGCTCTGCAATTTTCTCAGCCACATCGGCGGTGGTCATGTTGTCAGAGTCACTTTGCTCAAAAATACTTGTGAGTGTGTCACCGATCCCTTCAATTTTACTGCGACACTGTTCCATCGGCAGGTCTTTATATTGACGGTAAATCTCAATAATACCACCAGCATTAATCACGAAATCAGGAGCATACAAAACACCTTGATCCCGCAACATTTGCGCATGATACCCCTTAGCAAGCTGGTTATTAGCGCCACCGGCCACAATCGTTGCTTTCAATTGCGGTATCGAATCATCATTCAAAATCGCGCCCATGGCACACGGAGCGAACACATCAACGTCAGCTGAAATAATATCATTCACACCAACAATGGTGGCACCAAGCTCCTCAGCACGAGCTACGTTTTGTGGATTAATATCGCACGCTAAACACTCAGCACCGGCTTCGCGTAGCAATTTGATCAAATAACGACCAACCGATCCAGCACCTTGCACTGCCACGGTCGTGCCATTTAATGAGTCTCGCTTAAGCTGATATCTAACCGCAGATTGAATACCACAAAAAATTCCATAAGCAGTTAATGGTGACGGGTCGCCACCAAATTCTTGTGCATCGTTGACGCCCAACACATGCTTAGTTTCTGTGGCAATCTGTCGCAAGTCATCAACACAAGTACCCGAATCTTCAGCGGTGACATACATGCCGTTTAACGATTCAATGAACTCGCCCATTTTATGAAATAGCGCTGGCGACTTTTGTGTGGCTGGGTCACCGATAATAACCGCCTTACCACCGCCCATAGGCAATCCAGCTAAGGCCGACTTATAGGTCATGCCGCGACTAAGCCGCAACACATCTTCCAATGCCTGCTCCTCGTTCGCATATGGAAACATACGACAGCCACCAACGGCTGGGCCGAGCTTAGTATTGTGCACCGCAATAATGGCGCGTAAGCCACTCGCGGCATCATCGATAGTGGCAACGTGCTCGTGATTATCAAATGATGGGGATTGATTCGCATTCATTCTGCATATCCTCTAAATAATATATTTGGTTTATCTAGCCTTAGCTATATGTGGAGTGCTTTGCCAAGTGCCCGCAATGCGGCTTCTTGAAAGCCCTCGGATTGTGTGGGATGAGCGTGAATAGTCGCGCCGATATCTTGTAGTGTCGCGCCCATTTCAATCGCAAGCGAAAACGCTGCGGACATTTCAGCCACCCCAACACCAACGGCTTGGATCCCTAGCACCGCATCATCGGACGCACGAGCAACCACGCGTACAAATCCATCTTCGCGCTCGGTTGTCATCGCCCGGCCATTGGCCGCGAATGGGAATTCGGCAACCTTGGCATCTTGCAACTCATCTGGCAGCAGGCCACAGCTGACAATCTCAGGGTCGGTAAAACACACGGCAGGAATACAGCGCTTGTCCCAAACCACTTTATGGCCCGCGACTCGTTCGGCAACTAGTTCACCTTGCGCCATGGCTCGGTGCGCCAACATTGGTTCACCGGTCACGTCGCCAATCGCATAAATGCCACGCATCGAGGTTTGACAAGCATCATTGATCTCAATAAACGGCCCGTTCATAGACAAACTCAATTCATCAATACCAACCGACTCAGTCCGCGGACGACGCCCCACCGTAACCAGTACCTTCTCAGCCTGAATCACGCCTTTATCGGTATGTAGTTGACCATCTTTGAAGTTCTGCGCTTTGGTGCCGACCTGCACGTCGATACCAAGTGACTTGATATGCTCTAAGACCGGCTTGGTTAACGCGTCATCGTACTGCGGCAGAATCTTCTGGGTCGCTTCTACGATCGTCACTTTAGCGCCCAGCTTAGCAAAAGCGGTGCCAATTTCTAACCCAATATAGCCACCGCCAACCACCGCCAATGACGTTGGCACAGACTCTAGCGCTAAAGCTTCGGTCGATGACATTATGTCGCCTCCAAACGGCAACGACGGTATCTCGATCGGCGCGGAGCCGGTTGCAATGACAATATTTTCAGCGCGTATTGTGTGGTCTTCATCCGTACTGACTACATTGATTGTTTTGCCATCAACAAACTTAGCTTGCCCTTGAATACGCTTCACGCCGGCTTTTTTCATCAAACCTGCTACGCCTTGGTTCAGTCGCGTGACAATACCGTTTTTCCAGCTCACCGTTTGCGCAAGATCGATCTTAGGAGATTGCAGCGAAATACCCAAAGGCCCTTGGTTGGCGTGTAGCATTTTGTAGAACTCGTCGGACGCATGGATCAGTGCTTTGGACGGAATACAGCCGACATTCAAACAGGTTCCGCCGGGCGCCTGAGTATCAACGATCACCGTATCAATACCCAGTTGACCCGCTCGAATTGCACAGACATAACCACCGGGGCCAGCGCCAATAATCAACAACTTAGTTTTAATATCCGACATCTAGCTCTCCACAAACAACATTGCTGGCGATTCCAACAAGGTCTTTAGTTTTTGTACAAACACAGCAGCATCCCAACCATCCACCACGCGGTGGTCAAAGGAGCACGAAATGTTCATCATTTTGCACGGTTGGAACTGCTGCCCGTCCCACATCGGACGGATTTGCATTTTATTCACGCCAACAATCGCCACTTCCGGATGATTAATAATCGGTGTGGTTGCGATTGCGCCCATGGCGCCCAGCGAGGTAATCGTGATGGTGCCTCCCGTTAAATCTTCCAGACGAATGGTTCCCGCGCGGGCGGCATCCGCTAAGTCAGAAACTCGCTCCGCATTTTTCCATAGATTCGCGGCTTCGGCGTGCTGCACTACTGTCACATTAAGCCCATTATCGGTTTGTGTTGCGATACCAATATTGACCGCTCCGTATTGATGCACCACACCAGCTTCGTCATCAAACCGCGCATTGAGCTCAGGTTGATCTCTTACCGCTTCCACGATGGCGCGCATCAAAAACGGCAATATCGTTAATTTTGGGCGACTACCAGCATGTTTTTTATTGAGCGCTGCGCGTAGCTCTTCTAGCTCAGTCATGTCGATTTCTTCGACAATAGTGATATGCGGAATACGTGATTTCGAAAGCGACATCTTTTCTGCGATTTTGCGTCGCATGCCAATAACTTTCACTTCCTTAACGCTAGTATTCTTAACATGCGCACCGACTGACACCGGGCTTGCACCGCCCTCATCGATATAATTAGTTAAATCGTGATGGCTTATCCGACCGGCCGGGCCAGTGCCCAGAACCGAACGTAGATCAATCCCTTCTTCTTTAGCACGCGCACGTACCGACGGCGCCGCCAAGGGCTTATTCGCAGTGGCTTTAGCCGATGCCGGCGGACGCTTTGATGCGCCTTTTTTGGCATCAGTAACCCGCGCCTCGTCCGGTATATCTTTAGTCCTTGAGGGGACTTCTTCCGCTTGAACTTGCACTGAGGCCTGTAAAGCGACTTTGTGGTCCGCTCCATCGCTACTGGAAACTTCCGTAGAAGCACTTGTCGGAGTCGCTGATTCCATAACTTGATCGTTGCCTTCACCGGCAACTTCAAGCTGGATAAGCTTCTCCCCTATCGCGATCATGTCGCCGACCTCACCACCAAGCCAGGTCACAGTACCCGATACAGAGCTCGGCACTTCAACCGCCGCTTTGTCGGTCATCACCGCCGCCACTACGTCATCTTCATTGACGACATCGCCAACTTTGACATGCCATTCAACTAATTCCGCTTCGGCAATACCTTCACCAACGTCAGGCAATCTTATTGTGTATATTCCCATCGCTTAATCCTCCATCAACTGGTGCAGGGCGGCAACGACACGCGCTGGCCCAGGAAAATAATCCCACTCTTGCGCATGTGGGTATGGCGTATCCCAACCGGTTACTCGAATGACCGGTGACTCAAGGTGGTAAAAACAATGCTCTTGCACCTGTGCCATCAGCTCGGCTCCGAAGCCCCCAGTTTTAGTTGCTTCGTGCACTACTAAACAGCGACCGGTCTTTTGTACCGACTCGGTGATCGTATCTAGGTCCAGAGGCAATAACGTTCTTAGGTCGATAATCTCAGCATCAATACCGGCTTCATCGGCGGCGGCTTCGGCAACATAAACCATGGTGCCATAAGCTAAAATCGTAACCGCTTCACCAGCGCGGCGTACCGCAGCTTTACCGAGCGGAGTCACGTAATACCCGTCATCGACTTCGCCTAAATCATGTTTCTTCCAAGGCACAATTGGTTGGTCATGATGACCATCAAACGGACCATTATATAAACGCTTCGGTTCCAGAAAAATTACCGGATCAGGATCTTCAATCGCGGCCAATAGCAAGCCTTTTGCGTCTTGCGGGTTCGACGGCATCACCGTCTTCAGACCACTAACATGAGTAAAGAACGCTTCGGGTGACTGACTGTGAGTTTGACCCCCAAATATTCCACCGCCAGTAGGCATGCGAATAACCAATGGACAAGTAAAGTCACCAGCCGAACGGTATCGAAGTCGAGCCGCTTCTGACGCAATTTGGTCAATCGCAGGGTAAACATAGTCAGCAAATTGAATTTCGACTACCGGATGTAAACCGTAAGACGCCATGCCAACCGCCGCGCCAACGATGCCAAGCTCACTAATTGGCGCGTCAAAACAACGCGTTCTTCCGTACTTTTTCTGTAAGCCCGCCGTACAGCGGAATACGCCACCAAAATAGCCAACGTCTTCACCGAAGACGACGACTCGTTCATCGCGCTCCATTGCCACATCGTGGGCATCGCGAATCGCTTCAATCATTGTCATACGTGTCATGATCTAGTACCCCGCTTCCTGACGTTGACGCACTAAGTGCGGTGGCATGGTTTCGTATACACCTTCAAACATATCGCGTGGTGAGGGTAGCTTTCCAGACCCTAGGGTACCGTTCGCTTCTGCTTCTTTTTGGGCGGCCACTACCGAGGCGCGAATTTCCTGTTCAGCGTCAGCATGTTGCTCGTCAGACCAAGCGCCGACTCGAATTAAGTGCGTTTTCAATCGTTCTATTGGGTCACCTAACGGCCACGCAGCGCTTTCTTCTTTAGCTCGATAGGCTGACGGATCATCTGACGACGAATGCCCACCGGCGCGGTAGGTAACATGCTCGATCAGCGTTGGACCATGACCAGCACGCGCACGTTCTGAGGCCCATTTAGCCACAGCATGCACCGCCAAATAGTCATTGCCATCGACGCGAACCGCCGGAATACCAAACCCATGACCACGCGCTGCAAACGTGCCAACATCACCGCGAGCGATACCTTGAAAGGTCGAAATCGCCCATTGGTTATTAACAATATTCAGCACCACTGGAGCATGATAAGTAGAAGCAAAAACCAATGCTGCATGAAAATCACTTTCCGCCGTAGACCCGTCACCTATCCAGCCAGTAGCGATTCGCGTATCACCCGATATAGCCGATGCCATCGCCCATCCTACAGACTGCATAAACTGAGTTCCTAAGTTGCCGGAGATACTGAAAAAACCATGTTCTTTTGACGAGTACATGATTGGCAACTGACGCCCGTGTAAGGGGTCCATCGCATTCGAGTAGATCTGATTCATCATCTCGACCATCGGATACCCGCCGGCTATTAACAAGCCAGCTTGACGGTAAGTTGGGAAATTCATATCGCCCTTTTCTAAGGCCATTCGAAAAGCACAACTAACCGCCTCTTCACCTAAATGCTGAATATAGAAACTGGTTTTCCCTTGACGCTGCGCAGTCATCATTCGCTCATCAAAAATACGCAGAGTCAACATATGGCGTAGCCCGTCAATCAACTCGTCGCTCGACAAGGTGCCAGCCCATGGACCGACCGCTTCGCCGTCTTCGTTGAGCACACGAATAATTGAAAATGCCATGTCTCGGATTGTGTTTGGATCGACATCGACATCTGGCTTAGCGACTGCGCCAGCTTTGGGAATAACAAAATCAGAAAAGTCAGGCTCATCCCCTGGACGGCAACCAGGTTCTGGCACCCTTAGGTGCAATGGGGCAATGGTACTCACATGAGTCTCCTTTTAAATGGCGAAATCGCGTAGTCATTAGCGCTGCGATCTCTGATTAGCACGTCAATTCTAACCGGACGTCCTGCGACTTCAGGTCAGCTATGAATTAGAGCTCGATCGGGGTATCGGTACGTCGATCCTCGACCTTAATTTTATTATTGGCGAATTATATCGATGAGTGAGTGCAAAAATTATGCTTTGCGAGTCGACTTTGCAAGCCGAGCAGTCTAAATTAGACCCAGATAGCCAAATTAACGAATAAATATGACCGAATTAAGCCTTCAAGACATTAAGATTCTAGAAATACTGCAAAACAACGCTGATCGCAGCTCTGCCGACATCGCTGAACAGCTGAATATGAGTCAATCACCTTGTTGGCGGCGCATTAACCGCTTAGAGCAAGAAGGCATTATTGAGAAAAAAGTCGCGATTATTAATCGTGAGGCAGTGGGGATGGATTTAGTTGCGTTTACGACAATTAATTTGAGCCAAGCTGGTCGACAAAATATGGAGATGTTTGAATCCGCGGTCGCCAAGTTAGACGAAGTAGTAGAGTGCTACACCATGACTGGAGCGTGGGATTACATGCTAAAAGTTGTGGTGAAAGACATTCGCCACTATGAAATATTTGTGCGTAATCAACTACTGGTCGAGGTGCCCAATATCGGCGAAATTCACTCACACATGGCGGTTACTGAAATTAAAAACACGACCGCTCTACCACTACAACGACAACTTTAGATTGCCACTACTACGTCACTTACTAACGCTTAAGACTCGAGCGGTATTTCTGCCAAAATTGCTTTAGTGCCCTCACGACCGGCCAATTCGACTTGCTCATCCAAGATGATTTGCAGTGTTTCGAGTGTCGTCATTGGATTCGCCATCACCACTCTGAACACCGACACCGGCTGGCCGCCGTAACGATGCTGCGAAAAACGTGTACGTGATACAAAAGTTTTACCCGCGGCACGCTGCTGTTTTTGCATACGTCGATTGGCGCGATCCAGTACGTCATTAATCACCTTTTGCGCCTCGGTATCAACAGCCGCCAACTTGGCTTGTACCGCCGCCGGCACGTATCGATAATTAAGTATGTTCAGTTCTGGGTCGGTAATCAGTTCGAAATCAGGATGCGCGGCAATCATACGAGCAAAAGTTTTAGCCTTCTGCACATTCTGATCAATAATTATTTCGTAGCCTTTGCGCCCAATAATATGAAATGCAGCGTGAACTAACATCGCCATTCCAGGACGACTGCCTTCAATTGAATATTGCCCTAGATCTTTTGACCCTGCGCGTAAAATATACTCAGCATGGTGCTCAACCGCTCCAAGTGCACTCGGGTTTTTAAACACCACCATGCCCGCGCCCATCGGCACATACAATTGCTTGTGCGCATCAATGGTCACCGAGTCAGCCAACTCAATGCCCTTTAAAATATGTTTATAGGTGTTCGACAACAAGGTCGGCCCGCCCCACGCCGCATCGACATGAAAATGGGTGCCAAACTCTTGGGCTACTGCCGCCATCTCGGTCAACGGGTCGACTTGACCGGTTTCAGTGGCACCAGCAATACCCACAATAGATACAATTCCAGTGCCGTTAGCTGTTAGCTCAGCACACGTAGCACGCAACGCGTCAAGACTGATTTTCGACGAGGCATCGGTTGGCACTGAAATAACGTTGTTCCGACCTATGCCGAGCACATCAGCGGCTTTACTTAACGAGTAGTGCCCGCGTTCTGACACAACGATTGCGAGTCGGTCATAATTGGCATGCGCCATCGCCGCGGCAATACCCTCTTTTGCGAGCCCCTGAAAACCTTCTGTCGGGCGAAACATTCGATTTCTAGCAACCCATAGCGCGGTGATATTTGCAGTAGTTCCGCCCGAACAAAACGAACCTAATGCTCGTTCACTATTGTGTAAATTCTCAGCGTAGAACTCATCACTCTGCTCGTACACCATGCCATGCAGCATTCCCAGCACTTGCCTTTCTAGTGGTGTGAACGCTTTAGAGGTTTCAATTTTGACTAGATTTTGATTTAACGCCACCATGATGCGCGACAACGGCAACATAAAGTAAGGCAGTGGTGTCGCCATGTGACCAATAAAGCCTGGCGCGGCCGTATGCACCGATTGCGCAACCAGCTTCTCTAGCACAAAATCAGTGTAGTCAGAAACAAACTGTGGCACTTCAGGAATTTGACTACCAGAAAAATCAGCTTCAATTGCTTTTAACGAGCGCTCCCGAGCAACAATACGATCAGTAAGAAAGCCCATCAGATTATCCGAAATTTCTTTATCAATAGCGCCCAACGTACTGTTAGGTGCTTCCGGAACCGTGAAGATACGGTACAGATTCTCTAAACTTGCCGTAGCAAGTGAATGGGAATCGAGAATATCGAGGTGGGCAGGTGTGTTTTTCACGTCGAACAATGATAACTCGTCAGGTCAGCTGTCTCAGCATTGAGGTTAGAATTCGAGTGCCTTTTGACACACAAGAATTCGATTATACGGTGTTGCTGTGAGTCCGACAAACACCTTAGAAGCACAATTCTAAACGCGGAATGATGATAAATCACCAAAGAACTGACTAACCGTGTCAAGCCACAGCGCCGGACTCCCGAGCTGGCAGAAATGTCCGGCACTCGGCATGATTGACAAACTTGCCGATGGGCAGATCTGCGCCTGTAGGTAATGCGCCATTTCAACTCTGGCTACCTGGTCTGCATCGCCCCAACATATATGTATCGGTACGTCGCCATCAAGCAACTTCAATGCTGGTAGCCAACGTGTCGACTCAAAACGTTTACGATCATTAAGATAACGTATCAAGTGATGATTTTTTTGGTGACCGTTTTGCAGCGTGCAACCTTGCCACAATAATTGAATATCTTGTTCGCTCAAGCCACCGGGGGAACCAATGCCGACACCATGCCCACTCAACACAGTCTGACGAAATACTGCATACCTTGCCTGCGAACTCACAAGCGGACCGACCGCTTTATTCAACAAGAGTTTTTGCATCAATCGGAGTTTCGCCAATTTCAGTACCATGCTGCCATTGGTAAAAGTAATACTCTTTAGGCCATCACTAAAGCTCGCTGGCAACTGGCGGTTCACATGCCGCGCCACCAACTCAGTCAGCACGCTAGTACCCATGTCGTGACTCAGTACATGACCTCCGCGCACACCCAATTGCTGCCAAACTTGCAATACCGAGTCAGCTTGAGGCACCAGTGAGTAACTGTATTCCGCACCTGGCTTATCGCTAAAGCCATATCCGGGCATATCGAGTAGCACGATCCGCGCAAACGTATTGCGGAGACCATCAACAACCTTATTAAATGAAAAAGATGACTCAGGAAAGCCATGCAATAGCAGCAGCGTATCATCAGAACTGGCACCAGAGTCACCAAGGTCGAGTGCAAAAACGTGTAATGCTAACGGCTTAACTGAATAGAAGCTTCCTCTTGCACGCCAAGCCTCAAGCGCTGGATCGAGCTTACTCACACTTCTATTTGCCCTAGATTTGCATCAATAATGGCACCATTGAGCACGGGATTTTGGCTTGCAAACCAAATTGTTTCAGCAATCTCCTCGGGTTGGGCCAAACGCTTGTGTGCGATACCCGCGGTGATTTGTTGGTATACCTCTGGATGTGCCCCTAAATGCTCTTTCAACATCTCGGTTTCGGTAAAACCTGGGCAAACCGCAGCCGTATGAATTAGAGTCCCAGCAAGATCTTGACAGGTTGCACGCATCTGGCCAATTGCCGCGTGTTTCGACACAACGTAAGCATGTGTATTCGCGACCGCTTTCCGACCCAAGGTAGAGCTAATATAAATAATAGATGAACCCGTTTTCATCCGAGGTATTAACAGGCGATTCAAGGCCGCTGGCGCCACTACATTTAGCTCCATCACGCGTCGTAAGGTCTCACTCTCTAACGTTTGAACCGTCTCCTTAGTCATCATCGCCGCATTGTGCACTAACACCAGTTTTTCAGGCTCGCCAACCAAGTCTAGCAGCGCGTCAGTATGCTGCTGCTCCCAATTTGGGTCCAACAAGTCTACCGATAAATTACTGACCTCCGGCAACTCGCAGGGCGAGCGAGACAGGTTGATGACACGAAACCCTGCTTGAAGATAGCGCTTGGCGGTCGCCCAACCAATGCCTTTGCTCGCACCGCTAATAACTAGAACCTGGTTCATCATATTTCTCCTGAGGGCTGCTTATTTAAGCCCAAATAGGGCCTTAGAACGTGGACTAATCCATAGATTATCGGAGTATCCGCTAAGGCTGAACACAACTTAAATAGATAATTGCTTAGCATCAGGCCAAGCACCGCCTGCCACGCCATGTCACCAGCAACAATGGCAGCGCCAAACGTAACTAAGATCACGGTGACCGAATCAACGCCTTGACTGACAATGGTACTGCCATTGTTGCGCAACCAAAGATGTTTGCCTTTGGTTTTTTGTTTGATCCAATGAAACAGAAAGACATCGACATATTGCGCCAGTATATACGCCACCATTGAGGCCAGAACAGCACCAGCCGTGGTCGCATAGATAAGCGCAAACAACTCAACGTCGCCGCGCACGCTAGTGCCGTTTGGTAAGCCAACATCATCCGCCAGCGGCAATGTCTGCCAAGGCGCTTGCACCGCAACATCGACCGCCGGCAAAGCGTTACCTAGCCACATCACCGCAAGAATAAATATATTCAGGACCAAGCCGACTGTAACCATGAAATTGGCACGAGCGCGACCATAAAGCTCAGAAATCAAGTCAGTGCAAAGGAATGTCAGCGGGTAAGCAAGTACACCAACCGCCAGCTGCATCGGCCCCACTTGCACAAAACGCGTAATGCCGATGACATTCAGCAAGGTCATCGCACACAGAAAAAAACCCGCTAATACCAGAAAAACTCGTTCGCGTCGTTCCTGCAGTAGTGAATCCGAAATAGCGAACTCAGACATCATTGGCCTCCGCCAAACGGTCCCAACGAGCAATGCCCCATTGATCCGGTCCAGACGAGACTCGCACCTCAAAGCGGTAAATCTTCAACTCTTCTAAGCGCTCACGGTCGTCAGTTAAAAGCTTGAGAAAATAGTTGGCCAGCTCTTCAATCGTAATGTTCTTAACCGGCAATAACAGCGTATCTGTTTTTAACAACGGTTGGGTTCGGTGGTTATGCGTGACAAAGTAGAATTCTTCGTCTTCACTTATCTGCAGATACGGCGAATGATCGGCAATCAAGGTGTATTCATCATATTGATGGCATAAGTCCTTGAGGATCTTCTTATATATCGCGTAATCAAAACACAGGCCATTGGCATCGATTTCACCCGTTATTTCTACGCCTAGACGCCAATTGTGTCCGTGCAATCGCTCACGCTCAGTGGCTGAAAAGATGGTGAAATGCGCCGCTGAGAAATGTAGATACTGTTTACGTATCTCGATAGATGAAAGTCTAGGCATGAATAATAAAGGTTACGTTTAGTCTCGCAGTTCAAAGGCTTCATCAGCGAACTGTTTGCGCCGAATCGGGTTTCTATGTTCCAATAAAATACTATAGTGCTGAGTAAATGGCTAAGTAAGCGGCTGACCATTCAGCCCGCATGAAACAAACGATAAGTGTAGCCTAATGCGGCGTGAGAGGATTGTCACATTTTTGCACTAATATTTCGTGATGTGCAACGCTAACTTCGTAACCGCACGCATAACTATATTAATTTTTTTGGAGCCCCATATGAAAAACCTGATGATTGTTTTATCAACACTCGTTGCAATCGCGCTAGTCTCGTTCAAACCCGCTAACGCGCAAGTCGATTTTAATCTACTGGCATCAACCCCATCCGGCAGCTGGCAATTACGCGAGGACACAGAGACCGATGCTAAAGGCCGACAAACTGGTTCCAGCATTAGAACCTCTATGCTAGAGCGTGAAGTGCGTGATGGCAAAGCATATTATTGGATTGAGGTAGCCATGGATTCTTACAAAATTTCAAAAAAGGGCAAGCGTAAACCCCAAGGCGACCGCGCAATAATTAAGACTCTCATTCCAGAATCCACGCTCAAAGCCGATCCAGCCAACGTACTCAACAACCTTCGTGGCTTTGGTGTAGAAACCATTGTTCAAAGCGGTAACGAAGCGCCAATGCGTATGGGCGATACTGACGGCATGATGGCCGGCGTGATGAAAGCATTCAACACCGAAATTGAATTTGATTTCGAATCACTTGGCAATGAATCGGTCACTGTCCCTGCCGGCGACTTTAGTGCTCAGAAAATTCGCGGCCAAGGCAGTGTGAGCATGAAGGTTATGTTCAAAAAAATTAATGTCGAAAGTGACAACACCTCATGGTTGTCGACCAAAGTACCGTTTGGAACCGTCAAGGTTGATGGCACCACAACTACTAACGGCAAGGAAAGCCGGTATGAGTCGCAGTTAGTTGAGTTCGGTATGAACGGAGCAAAGTCAGAAATCACCGCTGAACCCAAAGACATGCCCGAAATGCCTAAACTAGGTGATTTGTTTGGTGGCTAATTAACCGCTTAATTTTAGCCTTTGATAAGACGTTTACCTGCGATCAAGACACGGAAGTCTTGATCAGTGTAACGCGATACATATTATTGCACGAGTACCCTCTAAGCTCGATCGAAACCCTCAGTCAGCTGCGCATAATGCAGCTCAATATCACGATACAACTCAGGAACCCAAGTGGGCGCATCCGCGGGGCTAACCAGCTGACCACGTGCCGGATTGCTAGGCGCAATAATCACTTGGGTATTGGTTAGACCGACCGCATTCACCAACGTGAATAAGCGCTCAATCACCTCATCTCCCATCGCCAAACACCCAATTGAACGCGCTCGTCCATGAATGAAAATATTGCTACCAGGCTCGGTTCTACCTTCTATTTTTGCATGCTTTAAATCGAACTGATTAGGATAATCTAGCTTCATCGATAAATGATAGCTGCTGTTCGGATTTAAACCGCTAATTCGGTACATGCCTTCAGGAACCTGTCGATCACCTTCGCGAAGTTTTGGGCCCAGCTTACCACTGGCCGCAAGCACGGGATACGACACAATCAGTTGATACTGAACATCATCATTCGCGGCCCATAGGTGCATTAACCGCTCGTCCTTGAAGGTGATTAACGCCAACTTAGTTGGTGGGTATTGAATACCCGCCTGGCTAAACAACGGTCGCATCTCGCTGTCGGTAGTAGCAGAATACTTCTCCAGCACCTGACTCACGGTTTGCTTGCCTTGAATTTTAATCACAACCGGGTACCACAACGATCGACCAAAATAATAAACAGCTGACACACTGAGCACACACAACAACAAGGCAATAACAGCTAGCTGTTTAGCACCGCTCACAACAAAACCCTGAAATAAAATAACACTGGTGTAGATCCCCTTGCTGACAGCCTTAAACAATGATTAAGCGAGCAACGCTCGGAAAACCGTTCAATTCAAGCCTTTCAACCATAACGTCGAGTAGGCTTGATCTAGATTGAACAATTCAGGTTAGGAAAACCATTCCGGCGTTATACGTAAGTACCAACAACGGCACGTTAGAGAGCATGAAAATAGCAAAACGGACCTCGACCTTGTTGGTCAACGACTGAATTAGGCTATGCAAAATACGCAGCGCCACATAGCCCCAGGCAAAATACAGATTAATTCCGCTGCCTTCACCGATAACCGCCAACGAAATAGCCAGCGCGTAGAACAATGTCGGCTGCTCCATTAAATGATTATAGTTGTCGGCCTTCCAACGAACCTTGGCGGGTAAGGTTGCCATTTGCTGACCACGCGGAGCATGTGAATCTAATTCCATGTTCACTGCAAGAATCGCTGGAATACGTGTTACGTACATCCATACCCACATAATCATCGACCACGCGACCAAGGCAACTACTGGTCCTATTATTGCCATATCCGGTATAGCCATATCTGGCGTCATATCAATGTCTCCTAATTTAACGATATTTATAAGGGTAAGCGTCGAAAACGCTGGCTAATTTGATGCGGCGGCGGCTATTGGTTCGCGCTGAATTAATGAAAACTCGACCAATATCGCCGACTCAATATTTTGAAAGCGTGCCGAATCCATAGCAACCTGCAGTCGCACACGGTCGGAAAACTGCCCGACTACTTGACGAAAACGAGTATTACTCACTTCATCCACTTGCCACTCGGTTAATTCCGAAATGGTAGTCGGGCCACAATTAATAAACGTGCCATACACAACGCGGTAATCTCGCAGGTTCTCGGTATCGCGGATTTCGAGGCGCCCACAATCTAGCACTGAATTTTGCTTTAACGCAGTTGGCTTAGTAAGCCAACTAGATGCGAGGTTGTCACCAACAACTAATTCACCTTTGGTGAATCGTCGTAATGACCCGATCGTATGGTTATCAATATTCGAAACTAAATCTGATGCAGCAAAAAAGCTTACCGAGTTCGGCTGACTATAACTGAGCGACACACCAGCATTCGGTAGGTCGCTTGCCAGATAAACGTATTCACCCTTATTCGGGCCGTCCGAAAAACTGATTGTCACACGTTCGGTTAACACTGGATCAGACTCAACATCAAGCACCGGCGCATCCGAACAAGCAGATAAAGCCAGCAGCATTAACCCAACGGCTAAGCCAATTAAAGAATGGTTCAACAAATACTTTTTCATGACAACATTATCACTCAAGGTGTGGCGCAAACAATAGCAATTGAATAAAACGTAATTGTAACCATGTATGAGATAAGCCATGTAATTATAAACCTACCGATTCAGCCCTAGCCTGACCCGTGAGCCACTCATCTATGAAGAACAATACTTACACCGTCCTAAGCAAACTCGCGGTATTTCTTTCACACTACAAGGCAACGCTGGTCGGCGCTGGGCTAGCCCTCATGTTCACCGCCGGCGTCACACTGGCGATGGGCCAAGGTGTCAAGCTTCTGATTGATGATGGCTTTGTAGCTGGCTCGCCTGACAAATTAAATGGGGCCGCTATTTTCATCATCGGAGTCGCCGTGTTGATGTCGATTGGCACCTACATTCGATTTTACTTGGTTTCATGGTTAGGCGAGCGCGTCTCTGCAGACATTCGTCAAGCGGTCTTTGACCACCTCCTGACCCTGCATCCGAGTTACTTTGAAGAAAATCGGAGCGGCGAAATCATGTCGCGACTCACCACCGACACCACGCTCCTTGAAACCGTAATCGGGTCATCCGCCTCCATGGCGTTGCGATCGTTGTTAACCTTTATCGGTGGCATGATTCTGCTACTCGTCACCAATTTAAAGCTAAGCGCGTTTGTATTGGCCGGCGTGCCTGTGGTGCTGTTGCCTATCATGTTGTTCGGCAGACGCGTACGTAACCTCTCGCGGCAAAGCCAAGAGTCAATCGCTGGCGTTGGCAGCTACGCTGGTGAAATAATCCAACAAATCAAAACCGTGCAAAGCTACACGCAAGAAGATAACGAAAAGCGCGCCTTTAACGCACACGTCGAAGGCGCATTTGCCGCAGCAAAGCGACGGATTCGTCAACGAGCACTGCTGATAGCTGTGGTGATATCGCTTATTTTTAGCGCTATTGCCGCCATGCTCTGGGTCGGCGGTAACGATGTAATCAGTGGTGCAATGTCTGCTGGTGAACTCGGAGCCTTTGTGTTCTACGCAATTATCGTGGCCGGCTCAGTCGCGACAATTTCCGAAGTAATTGGTGACGTACAACGAGCGGTTGGCGCCGCCGAACGGCTATTTGAGTTGCTGAGTATCAAAAGCCTCATTGTGGCCCCGGGCAAACCTCAGCCCGCCGCCCCGCTGGAAGCCGCTATTCACTTTGACCAGGTCAGTTTCTGTTACCCTTCGCGCCCCGATGAGGCCGCTCTCAGCGAACTCACTCTTGATATACCCGCTGGCCGTTCGCTAGCGCTAGTTGGACCTTCCGGGGCCGGTAAATCAACCTTATTTGAACTATTGCAGCGTTTTTACGACCCGAGTGCAGGTAAGATTTTGCTTGGCGGCCAGGACCTGAGAAGCTTTACTCCACAAGACCTTCGTGAGCAACTGGCGGTGGTGGCACAGACTCCAACGTTGTTCAGCGGTAGCGTGTTGCACAACATTCGATACGGCAACCCAAATGCTAGCGAAGCCGAAGTCATAGAAGCCGCCAAAGCAGCAAATGCGCACGACTTTATTGAACGATTACCAGAGGGTTATCAAAGCGACCTCGGTGAGCAAGGCGTGCGCCTTTCTGGAGGCCAAAAACAACGTGTTGCGATTGCCCGAGCGATTCTCAAAAACCCAAGAATTCTATTATTGGACGAGGCCACCTCAGCGCTCGACGCTGAAAGCGAATTCCGCGTGCAGCAAGCGCTCGACAATCTTATGCAAGGTCGCACGACTATTATCATCGCACACCGACTTGCAACAATTCGAAATGCCGATCAAATCGCCGTAATGCAAGACGGAAATATCGCCGCACTCGGCACACACAACGAATTATTAGACAGTTCGCCGCTGTATAAACGACTATCGGAGCTGCAGTTTCAAGAGAATAAAACCACGCAACCATCCATGGATAAAACGGCCTGACCTAGTAGCGCGGCAATCTGTCAGCCGCTTGCTTGAGTGACTTGTTTAGACGAACTTCAGCTCAAGCGGCAAGGTCGAAATCACGGGGCTATGGCAGTACTTTAAGGTAAGGCTTGACCAGCACGTTAGCGTAAACGCCATTGAGTTTATATGGATCTTGTTCAGCCCAAGTGATCGCTGATTCAAGCGAATCAAAGTCGGCCACGACTAGGCTACCGGAAAACCCAGCTTCACCTGGATCGATAGCATCAATCGCTGGATGCGGACCGGCAATCAATAGTCTGCCCGCGTCATTCAAGGCAGTCAAACGTGCCAAGTGCGCTGGACGATGGATTTTTCTCAGTGGCAAGCTGTCGGCCACGTCATCGGCAATAATGGCGTACCACATAACTAATGAAGCATCCCCGAGGCCACAGCGAGTTCTTGCTGCTCAACGCGCTCGATCTGAATATCACGATATCGTTCAATGCCCGCTTCAACCATCGACTGGGCGATATCCAAACGATCCATTGGCATTAGGTCTTGCACTTGGTCCGAAATATTAATCGTGACCAACGGCTGATCCGGATTGTCCGAATGCCGCAGCGCAATATCGCCATTGGCTAATTGCACGAGTTCAATTCTGGTTTCAGACATAATTTTCTCTAGTATTTTGTTCTAATTTTTTAAAACGAATGTTGTCAATCATAAAGTGTTGCTCAAGCCCCACAGTAGATGCCGATCATATCATAGCCAGATCAGCAGGACTGAACGGGGCAAAGCCTAAATTGCCGAGAAATTGAACACGAATTACTGGGGCGCAACTCAGTTCAAGCTCAATAAGCCGTTAACATAGTGCGAATTTCATGCCATTAAGTTCGGCTAGCAATAAGCTATTCAACTGGGGACAAATACGCGAGTGTAGATTTGTTCGGTCGCGTCTCTTGTTACATTTTCAGGTTCGTTTATAGTGTCGAGATCATAGAGTTCAAGTAGACCGAGGTAATCTTCGATGACATTCCTAAAACGAGCCGCAGGCTTAATCGTATTGCTTATTGCCGTCTTTGTCTGTTATGTCATCTGGAATGTACGTAGCTTTGAAGTCGAGCAACTCAGCGAAGACCTCTATGTCATTCGAGGCATTGGTGGCAACACCACCGTGCTCAAAACCGATCAAGGCACTGTAGTCATCGACAGCATGACTTTTCCGATGCAAGGAAAGTTGATTCGCAAACAAGCCGAAGAACTGACCGGCCGCGAAGTCGCGTTGCTTATTAACACCCATTACCACCTTGACCATACCCACGGCAACCCCGGCTTCGAACCCGGAACTGCGGTGGTTTCAACAGAACGCACCTTGTCACACCTAAAAGCCTTAGACGCCGATTTCTGGGATGGAGATGCCGCCCTATTGCTCCCCAATGACACCTTCTCAGACCGTAAGCAATTTGATCTTGGTAACAAAACCATCAGCGTCATCCATCCCGGTCGTGGCCATACCGACGGCGATTTAGTAGTGCTTCTAGAGCAGGAAAACACCATGGTGATGGGCGACTTATTCTTTAATAAACACTATCCCAACATTGATCTGGAAGCTGGCGGCTCGGTACAAGCTTGGCCAACGACCATTGAAAATGTGCTACCTGAAAATTTTGAACGTGTCATTCCCGGTCACGGTGACACCACCGACCGTCTTGGCTTACTTGGGTATCAACGCTTCATGAGTCAACTAGCGATGCTCGGGGAACTCGCAGCCAACAATGACACATCATTAGACGACATGGTGGCTGATCAAGCCCTCACTGCCGACGCCGGTTACACGGCCATTAAATTCGCCGGTATTCCAATAGGTTTAGACCGAAAATTCGTGTTACGCCGCGCTTGGGAAGAAGCCACCGGTAACGTAACTTTACGTAATCCGCCAGCCAGCAAATAAACATTATCATCAACTCACCTGCGGCATAATTTAATGTCGCAGCGCTTACGTTTCACGATGTAATTGCGCATGAGTGCTCGAATTAACCCAAACGCCGTAATTATTGTTGTGAATTCAGTCAAACCTAAAGCGATCTTTTTCGACCTCGACGAAACACTGATCGAAAATAAAATTCCTGTTCCCAAACTGTTTGCGCGAATGTACTTCGATTTCGAAACCAGTCTCGGCATTGAAAACCAAGCCGCGTTTTTCGAATCGCTACGCGCCAATGCCGCGAATCTTTGGGCGACAATGTTCGAACGAGATGAAGCTCCGGAAAGTCAATTCGTCGCGTGTTTCGCTACCAGTATCGCAGCGATCAATGCCGTGCCCGCAACTGAACAACACACGTTGGCACAAGCCATGTTCGACCGTTTTTTAGAGCTCAGTGCGAATAATGTGGTGTTTCACCATGATGCTTTGCAAACGCTGCAGGACTTGCAATCTCAAGGCTACATTACCGGAATCATCACCAATGGGATGGAGCGCGTGCAACTAGGTAAGATTAATAAGCTTGATCTCTATCATAAAGTTGACCACGTCATAGTCAGTGCTCAAGCCCGCGCCCACAAACCACATAAACCAGTGTTCGATCTCGCACTTACACGAGCCAATGTCGCGCCCCATCAAGCTTGGCAAATCGGCGACCATGCTTTAAATGATGTCGCTGGCGCCATTCGAGCCGGAATGAGTGGCGTATTCTATGACCCCTCGCAGCAACGGCGAGAGCGGGCTTTTGATGACATTCCAGAACGCCCCACACACATTATTTCATCGCTTAATGAAGTGCTATCACTAACCCAGTAGCTTCTCTCCATAGCGGCAATAACTGCTAACTCTCGAGAGCACTTGATGGCATCAACGATGGTCCATTTGCATTTTACAATTACGCAAAATTATCGACACTGAGCGGCTCACGCCCAGTTTCTTATAGAACTTGTGCTTTAGCTTAAAGGGAGTAGTCTAGGTAGACATTCACCGTTTTGTCATTTATCGCTCGATAGCTGACTCAGCACCAACTGAGGTTGCTCAATGACGAAGCTTCGCTATTGCTACCAAACGATTGAGTTTGGCGACACCGACATTCATCTTTGCACTTTGCGCGACAATCAGCAGTTTGATGACCCCGAAGGCATCGCTGAAGAGTTGGGAATATCTTCAGCCATGTGGCCTATTTTTGGCGTGATTTGGCCGTCTAGTTTAGTGCTTGCACACCACTTATCAAGCGTCGACACCAGAGCCAAACGAATATTAGAGATAGGCTGTGGAATGGCACTCAGCAGCCTATTGCTAAATAAGCTCAATGCCGACATCACCGCCACCGACTACCATCCTGAGGTCGGTAAATTTTTGTTGAGAAACACACAGCTCAATGAGGACAGTGCCATTACCTATGAGCAATCTGATTGGGCAAATCATAACGACACACTCGGACTGTTTGACCTCATTATCGGCAGCGATTTGTTGTACGAAGACCAACATATTAAATTGCTCGCAGGCTTCATTAACGCACATGCAAAACCAAGTTGTGAAGTTATTTTGGTCGATCCAGGTCGGGGTCGAAAAAACAAGCTCAGCAACCTCATGCATGACTTCGGCTACCACTCAGATCATATTAAACCGACACAAACCACTTACTTAGATCATCCGTTTAAAGGGCATGTCCTGCAATTCTCTCGATAACTAGGGAATACGACCCCGGGGGTCGATAGGCCAACGCGGATCAGTTGCGCAAAAACCTTATGACTACAAGCCGCGTTATGCGGCTATTCTGGGCCATCAAAAAATCTCAGAAACCGCGTCCATTGCAAACCCGACTGCTTAATCGTGACTGGCTCAAACTTCACCGACGTGCCGGGCATTCTTTGCGCTAAAGATGAACCTGAGAGTCGTGTTATGCAACCCACTTTAGGGTAGCCCCCCATCGTTTGACGGTCATTCAGTAAAACCACCGGCTGGCCATCTGGCGGGATTTGGATAGCACCATACGCAATGCCCTCCGAGTAGAGTTGTTGAATAGTGTGACTAATCGTTGGACCTTCCAACCGATACGCCATGCGATTACTGTCGGGTCGAATCGTATAGTCAGCAAAAAATAATTGCTCGAGTGCCTGCTGCGAAAAATCCTCTGATTGATAGCCCAGCATAACTTCCACGGTGAGAGGCTGCTGATAATCAGGAATAAAGCGACGAGCGACGCCACGCGCCATGGTAGCTTGATTAATCTGTTCGGCATTAAATACCTTCCCCACAACATAGTTAAGTGCGCCCACTAAATTTTCGTGCGCCACGCTACTATGACTCTGGTAATGACTCGGTAAGTCCAATTCAGCATTAACCGCTAGATATGCCCGTAAACCTGATTTAGGAAAACCAAATAACAATCGCCCGCCAGCATTTATAGTGTAGGTACGCCATGGCAAAACCGGTGCCCCATCAATAGTCGCACTCAAGTCAGCGCCGGTAATAGCGACCTGACAATCAGCCAAAAATTCTAATTCAAGATTGCCTAAGGTGATTTCAAACATTGCCGAGCCCACTGCCTTATCAAGCAATTTATTAGCCCAGCAAAAAGCTTGGATATCAGCGGCGCCAGCTTCGGTAACACCATTCTGCATAGAATGACGGCGACCAAAGTCTTGAATCGATAACTGACCACCGAGTCGCTTTAACCTGATCAGCGGCGAGCTCAAACCAAACCACCAAGCTTTAGGTATTCAGCGCGGTCTATTGCGATAAACCGAACCGTATCACCAGCGCTAAATTGACCATGATTCGGCGGGGTTGGAGTTCGGCCAATCACTTGCCAGCCGCCTGGTGACGCACTTGGATAGATCGCTGTTTGCCGGTCTGCGATGGCTACACTGCCCGCTGCCACTTCAGCACGAAAGGAGGCATGCCGAGGTGTTTGCAAACGTTCGTCTACGTAGCCTAGGTAGGCAAACCCAGGCTGAAAACCCACTGCAAATACAGTGTATTCCGGCTCGGTATGTAGCTCGACCAGCTGGCTCTCGGTTAATCGGTGCAGCGCGCACAGCGCTACCAAATCTGGTGCGACACTGATGTCATACCAAACCGCAATCTGATGACAGTGTGGCACGGCGCGCGCATGCGGGGAGTATTCAATAAGCCATTGCTGAATCGCATCCGTCAACTCGGCGGCAGTGATACCAAGCACCTTCCGCTGCACCAATAAGGTGTTGTAAGCGGGTATAACATTCAAGATCTGAGCGGCATACGTCGATGCTAAATACTGGCCTAACCCGCCGATCAATTGAGCAAGCCTCGGGCTCGGCAATTCACCGGCAGCTAAACGCCAAGAAACCAATAAGCTGTCTTCCGATACTTCCGAGACAAGCACTGAGTCAGTCATTTAAGTATAGCGCTAAGCTGGCGCACCGCCCGTACAGAGGCAGGGTTGTCACCATGCAGACACACGCTGTTCGCGCAAATATTGAGTGGCTGACCGTTAGCCAGCAGCACCGCACCGCGGCTGACTAAACTTTGCGCCTGTGCCAAAATCAGCGCCGAGTCTTGATGCACCGCATGTGATTCAGTTCGAGGTGTGAGAGCGCCGTCCGCCGTGTAAAGTCGGTCGGCAAATGCTTCGGCTATCAGTGTAAGGTCAAATCGCTTGGCCGTCTCTCGATGCTCCGCGCTTAGCATGGTGGCCGATACCATCAAAGCCAATGGTAACGGGTACGCGGCGACTAATTGCACCATCTTTTCAAACAAACCGACATCACGCGCAATATCGTTATACAAGGCGCCATGAAACTTAACGTAGCTCAACTTAGCACCAGCGTGATCACATATTGCTTCGAGGCCGGTAATTTGCGCGACAATAGATTCCACCAACTTATCATGAGTTATGTCGATAGACACGCGACCAAAATTCTCAATATCAGGGTAACTCGGATGCGCCCCGATAATCACCATATTTTCGATGCATGCCTCAACCGCTTGACGCATCGATTCAGCACTACCGGCATGACCACCACAGGCAATATTCGCTTGATCAAGATATAGAAATAGTTCGGCATCAGTATCTAGACCCTCACCGACATCGGCATTGAGCAGTAAACGCGACTGATTTTTTTGGTTACGTAGAGTCATAGGCGAAGATTGCCATGTGACTGGTAAGCCCGCAATGGGGATTAGTAAATTGGCGCAGTAATAAAAAACGGCCAGTCGAAAACTCGACTGGCCGCCTATTGGATTTTCTAGCTCTAAATCAATAGAGCCAGCACCCGATTATTGAGAAGACGCCTGTAGACGTACTCCAGAGTAAGCCGAGTATCCACGAATACGAATATACCAAGTACCCGCTTGAGGGTTGCTGATAGTACACGTTTCGTTGTTGCCGTTGCGGTATGGGCGGCAGTCGTAAGCAGACGTAGTGGGATTAGCACCGTAACGCACGTAAAGGTCTGCGTCACCACTACCACCACTGATTTGCACCGAGAGTTGCGACTGTCCAGCCGGCACGTCCAATGTGTATGCCTGCCAACTGTTTCGAGCGCCTGCGACACCGGACTCATCAATGCTGTCAGCTTGACCACCACCACCGCCTCCGGCAGTGTAATCAGCAACAATCGATACGCCCGAATAAGCTGAGTAGCCTCGAATCATTACATGATAGGTACCAGCACTTGGTGAAGCCACAGAACACGACTCATTGTTACCACTCAGGTATGGACGACAATCATAAGTCGTTGTTGTAGGAGCGGAACCAAAGCGAGTATACAAGTCAGCATCGCCAGATCCACCAGACATAGTAATGGTTAGATCGGTAGCGCCAGCAGGCACTTCAATCGTGTAACGTCTCTCGTTGGCAGCGGAACCAGACAATCCAGTTTTAGCCACGCCTTTTTCTAGCACACTACCACCTGTTGGCGGAGGCGTACCAGACGCGGCGGCAACAGCAGCGGTAGCATCAACAATACCGCTACCACAACTTGAGCACGAACCCGGAAAACTGCGCGCAGTCGACTTCAAAATACTCTCGACTTCAGCCGGTGTAATACCTGAGTCCACCGCATACAACAAGGCCGCAGCGCCAGCGACATGAGGTGCCGCCATGCTGGTGCCTTGGAAATACGCATAGCCGTCGCCAGCTGGTGCACCTGACCCGGTATTCACCGTCGACAACACGCCGTCTGAGGTACCAGTGCTTTGATCTCCACCAGGAGCCGCAACATCGACTACGCTACCGTAGTTTGAGTAGTACGCGCGCGAACCTGATCGACCGATCGAAGCAACGGTAACGACGTTGTTACAGTTAGCCGGATTAGCACCGGACGCATTGGTATTGGAGTTACCCGCAGCCACAACCACGGTTGCACCTAAACTAACCGCTTGGTTTATCGCATCCTGCGTAGTGGAGCCACATGACCCACTGCCACCGAGACTCATGTTAATAACGTCAGCTGGATTCGGGTTGCTCGGTATGCCTGACACCGAACCACCTGCGGCCCAAATGATGCCATCGGCAATGTCCGAAGTATAGCCACCGCACTTACCCAGAACTCTAACCGGTACCACCTTGGCATCGTAAGCCACACCAGCGACCCCGATACCATTGTTGGTGGCCGCTGCCACGGTGCCCGCCACGTGCGAACCATGCCAGCTACTACTACGAGCACCGCCACCATCACCGCATTCGTTGGCGGACGTTGCATCACCGGTATCGCGCGCATCAGAGTCACGACCATTGCCATCATTAGCAATACCTGCATCACTGATCATGTCGTAGCCAGGTAACAAATTTGGCAGCAAATCCGCATGCGCCGTATAGCCTGTGTCGAGTACAGCAACTACCACACCGCTACCCGTTGACGTATCCCATGCATCGGGCAGATTCAAACCACCAGTGGCTTCGTAGTAATGCCATTGGTTGTTGTAGCTTGGATCGCTCGGGGTAGCCATCGGCTGCATCAATTCATCAACTTCGACATTAGCAATCCCAGCTTGCGCTGACAGCTTTAGCATCGCGGCTTGAGCCTGCTGTTGAGTTAGCTTTTTATCAAGCTTGAAGACATGCGAACCAGTCGCAGTTTTCCGCAAGTACTGCATACCTACGCCCGACGCGCGTGTTGCCGCGACGGCCATGGTAGATGCTGAATTAGCGGTAAGGAGTTGTGCGTTGGCGCTGCTGTCGTCGTAGGTAACGATAAAGCGTTGAGCAAAGTTGGAAGAAAGGGTTGTGGATTGTGTTGTTGCTATTTGCGCTGCATCATCTTGCATGACAACAGCGTTGGAGGTCATTGTTAGTAGGGCTAATGACGCACCATAAAGCGTGCTCGCAAGAGCACTTTTTTTCATTTTCATGATATTTTTATCCTGAGATTTAGCGTTGTAGGGTCACACAGATACTCAACATTTTGCCCCGAGCTACGGAACGAAATTACTGCGTGCGCTTTTTTCTGACGAATCAGAAGTGGTCAAATCTATACAACATTATTACATTTCAGAAATAATTAACAATTTGTTAATGATTGTGATCACTTAAATCTAACGCCTAGGCTTTCGACTCACCTTTTGTCCAGAGTGCTTATTGGCTCCATGCAAAAACTCCTCAGGCCTTACAAACCGCCACATTCCCTCTTCCAACTTACCCAAACGAAGCTCGCCAACTCGGACACGTTTCAATCCAGTAACGTGCAATCCAACCAATTCACACATTCTCCTAATCTGACGTTTTTTTCCTTCCATCAGTATTATTTGAACCTGCTCAGGATTTAATTGACGCACTTTGGCGCGCTTCAACGGCTTTCCATCTAACTCCAATCCGAAGGTCAAACGCTCAATTTGTTCGTCACTAATGTCACCGCTAACTCGCACTAAATATTCTTTTTCAAGCTTAGTATCTTGGCCGATAAGCTGCTTAGCGATACGCCCATCTTGCGTTAATACCAACAGCCCTTGTGAATCAATATCTAAACGACCTGCAGGCGCCAGACCTCGAAAATGACTCGGCTTCAAACGCTTACCGGTTTGGTCGGTTGGTGAATGCGTTTCTTCGGTGATTAAACGAACCGCGGGAATATAATCATCCTCCGCTTGACCAGACACATAGCCAACAGGCTTGTTGATCATAATCGTCACGCGCTCGTCTTGCATTTCTTGCGCACGCTGAGTCAGCTGAATGTCGACACTCTCAGGAAACTTAATACCCAGCGTATTCACGGTTTCGCCGTTAACACGCACTAAACCCTGCTCAATCAGCTTATCAGCCTCGCGACGTGAACACAGGCCACGTTGCGACATAAGTTTAGAAAGACGAACTAATTCAGTCATTTAGCTACGCGCCAGATTAGCCGCCAAGCCCACATATGAAGCTGGCGTTAATGTTTTGAGTTCTGCTTTGACGGCAGGAGGAACATCCAATGCCTCGATAAATGCGACTAGTGTCGATTGATCGATACCATCTTTACCACGCGTCAACGCTTTCAGTTTTTCATAAGGCTCAGGAATGTCGTAACGACGCATCACGGTCTGAATGGCTTCGCCAAGTACCGCCCAGTTATCGTCAAGATCGTCGGCTAATGCCTGCGCATTTACGTCTAACTTACTAATGCCTTTGAGGGATGCGGCACAGGCTAGCATGGTGTACCCGAAACCCACGCCGATGTTACGCAAAACGGTTGAATCGGTTAGGTCACGTTGCCAGCGACTAACCGGCAACTTAAGCGCTAAGTGCTCGAATACGGCGTTAGCTAAGCCAAGATTACCCTCAGAATTCTCGAAATCGATTGGGTTAACTTTGTGCGGCATAGTTGATGACCCGACCTCACCAGCAATGACTCGTTGTTTGAAATAGCCTATCGAAATATAACTCCATATATCGCGATCAAAATCCAACAATATGGTGTTAAACCGGACCACAGCATGGAACAATTCCGCCATGTAATCATGCGGTTCAATTTGCGTAGTTAGCGGATTCCAAGAGAGACCTAATGACTCCACAAAACCTTGTGAAAATGCTTGCCAATCAACTTCTGGGTAAGCCACTACATGAGCATTATAGTTACCTGTAGCGCCGTTAATCTTACCGAGAATTTCGACTTGTTTGATCTGTGCTAGCTGCCGCTCAAGGCGCGCAACAACATTACGCATCTCTTTACCGAGCGTGGTTGGGGACGCCGGCTGACCGTGCGTACGTGCCAACATAGATAGTTCAGCATGATCATTCGCCAACGCTTCGATAGCGGCAATTACCTGCTTGAAGGTTGGGACAACAACTTGCTCACGCGCCTCGTTGAGCATTAGCGCATACGACAAATTATTAATATCTTCGGAAGTACATGCAAAGTGAAAAAACTCACTGACTTTGTGTACTTCGTCAATCGACTCACAACGCTGCTTGAGAAAATATTCAACCGCTTTCACATCGTGGTTGGTGGTTGCTTCAATCTGCTTTACGGCTTCGGCATCAGCGACTGAAAACGTTTCAATGATTTGGTCAAGTTGCCGGACTGCGGCATCCGAAAATTTTGGAACTTCCGCAATATGCTGTTCCGCAGCAAGTGCTTGCAGCCATTTCACTTCTACTAACGAACGATATTTTATTAGACCAAACTCACTAAATATGGGCCGTAATGCCGCGACTTTATCGCCATATCGGCCGTCTAATGGTGTTAATGCGGTGGTCGCTGAAAGGTCTAGTTCAAGCATAGATGGGGCCCTGTTCTGGAGCAGTCTGATACAGATAGAAGACTGAAAGTGTGACTTATCGAAGTGCGGGATGTTACCATACTTTGATGTCATTTCATTGGTCAAACTACTCCCTTGAACAGCTCCGAGCGCATTCGATACAGTCGTTTCGCGCCGGTGGTGGGTCACGCCCAGATGTAATGTTGATCGAAATCGACGGACACCGCGCAGTACTGAAAGATCAAGGCGGTGCGGATAAATGGTTTGCACTATTGATTGGCCCCATTTTGAATTGGCGAGAGTGTAAAGCACTACGTCGCTTAGACGCTGTGGCTTGCGTTCCAACGCTATTACATACGCCATCATCGCGTTCATTTTTAATGACCTATCACGACGCAGAACAGGTGACTCACCTCAATCGATTCACACCGGATTGGCCGATCTTTTTCGACAAGCTCAACGCAGCAATCGACAATGTGCATGCTGCTGGCGTCGCTCACAATGATCTGCGCAACCCGACCAATACCTTGGTCAATCAGGACGGCGACCCAATCTTAGTCGATTTAGTCGCTTGTTTCTGCAAGGGCCGTCAGTGGAATCTTCCTAACCAATGGCTTTTTAGTAAATTTTCCCAAGTCGACAAATCGGCGATCACCAAGATAAAGCGACGTCTAGCTCCAGAGTTAATTGTAGATACAGACATTAACCCGGAAGAAATTGCCGGAAAATTTGGCATGGCTATCAAGGCGCTAGGACAATGGGTACGACGAGCCTCTCGCGTATTATTCACAAAATAAGCCGGTTCAGCGTTTCCTTGCTAGTAGCTATAAAATCTTATCTACCAACTGATAACTACTGACTTTAGAGCAAAATGGTGGAGGACCAATGACCACCATTCTCCGCAAAGTGCTCAGCAAAATTTAACGCCATCAGACTTAGTCGTCGCTCCTCCTGAGCACTGACGTAATTAACAAAGCCCGTTTCAAAACTCCAGCAAACCAATAGTAAGCTCGCCAATAACACCGAACCGGTTAAACCGATCAGGGAAAATATTTTGCTGAATTTAATCAGCCATATGACATCAAAAACAACCGTATTCGATCCCATAAATAGTGGTCAATCAGCATGGCACCAAACAGGTACATAAGATAATTTATCGAATAGAAGAAGGTCTTGCGCGAAAGCTCATCACTGTAGTTGCGGTACAGCTTGTATACATAAAACATAAAACGAGCGTTCAGATACAGTGCTGCAATTAGATAGATTGCCCCAAACATATGAATGGTGAATGGAAGTAAGGTTACTGCCACCAAAATGTAGGTATAAAGCAAAATCTGTAAGCGGGTAAACTCTTCGCCGTGCGTGACCGGCAACATCGGCACGCCTGCCGCGGCATATTCTTCTCGCCGATACAGTGCTAAGGCCCAAAAGTGCGGCGGCGTCCAAGCGAAGATTACCAAAAATAATAAGCATCCCTCCGGCGTGATGGCGTTAGTCATCGCGACCCAACCGAGCAACGGTGGTGCCGCTCCAGCCGCACCGCCGATCACAATATTCTGCGGTGTCGCCGGTTTAAGGAAGACAGTATAAATTACCCCATAGCCGACCATAGATATGAACGTTAGAACCGCTGTTAAGACATTAACCCAAACAACGAGCACCAGCATACCGAGCACGCAAAGTAAGCCAGCGAAAATCACCGCCTGCCACACTTGCAGCCCACCGGTTAAAAGTGGACGATTCTGGGTACGGGCCATAATCGCGTCAGCCCGCATGTCGATAATCTGATTCATCGCGGCGCCAGAGGACGCAGCGAGACCAATACCCAAAGATGCTAATGCCACAGTAACCCAGTCCGGCATGCCATCGACCGCTAGCAACATACCGACAAATGCGGTAAACACTATCAGCATCACAACCCGCGGTTTGGTCAAGTCATAGTATTGCTGAATCGCACCACTTAGACTTTCGTTAGCCCCATTTGATACAGTATCGTGCTTCGAGTTTGTCATGACAATTAGCCAATCTGCGATGCTTTTAACAAGCGTTTAACATCTTTTTTCATAATATTCGGATCAGCTGAAGCCGGATAACTCATCATCAGGTTACCCGCTGGGTCGATGACGTAAAATCGGTCTTTTTCAGCTTCTTTCGGCGCGTCATCAAGCTTGAGAACTTTAACCCACTCCTGAAACGCTGCAGGCTCTGAAGAGTAGGCTTCTATGGGGCTGTATTTTGCCGCCAAGTCCACTGCCAGCTCATCGGTTAATCCACTATGTAAAAACACCGTGCGGATACGCGTCATATCATTATTCTGCATAAATCGAAGTTGACGCATTTTGAGAATATTTGCTTCACACTCAGCACTACATGCATCTTGGGCGACAATTAAAAATACCCATTGCCGACGCAGACTATCCATCTCAACAACACCGTCCGTGCCGTGCATCATTAAATTACTAACTGGCCTGACAGGCTGATAGATATCGCCGTAATTATTAAAGTGTGTCGGTTTATAGAAATAGGCGGCGACAACTGGGGCAGCAAAAACAACAAGAATCAACACCATTTGTACGCGATTCCAGAATTGCGCTTTGTTGCCTGAAGCTTTCGGGGCAGGAGTCGTATTATTTAATTCGGTCATAGTTCTGTTCTAACGTTACGAGTCATCGTTATCGGTCGCATTGCGACGGCGCAATAGTAACACCACACAAGCAATAAAAAACGCGAATGCCATGGCAAACCATTGAAACGCATAGCCTTGGTGCTTGGCAACCCATTGATCATCTATGGCGGGCCAATCTATACGTAATGCTGCTGGGCCCACGGTATCGGGCGCCAATTCTAACACTAAAGGGAATAGCGATAAGGTCATTTCCTGTGCCACCTCAGTCAGCGGTAAATACTGCCAAACCAAACCATCCGACACCGGATACTTGTCATCCCATAAAGGCGGTTGGGCGGCCGGAAAATTGAGTCGGCCAGTAAGCGTCAAAGTCTCAACCGGTGTTTCGACGGTCGGCAACACTGCCCTACTTTGACCCGCCGAGACCCAACCGCGCGCCACTAAAACAGCATCGCTCATACCTTCAACTTCAAATGGCGTTACCACCGTATACCCAACCTGGCCTGCAACCACCTGACGATCGACCAACACGGTTTTTTCCGGCAGAAACCGTCCGCTGGCGGTCACTGAGGTATATCGAAGATTTGCATCATTTCTATTAACGGATGCGAGAGGCACGGCGACACGCTGACTTTTACTAATTAACGACGAAAGCATGTCTCGTTTCTGCTCAGCACGATCCAACTGCCAGATACCCAAGCGCAACATAGCAAGTATCAGCACGACTGCCAAAATCAACATAATTGGCAATTTCCAAGGTACAGATTGAGATTTATTGGGCTTCATTCGCAACACTTTGACCTAAATACGCTAAACTTTGCGCACCTTAGCACATGCCTTATAGGCCAGCCCTTCACTATGAGCAAAATTGTCATTATCGTTCTTCTATTAGCCATGATCGCTAGCCTTGGCGTCGGACTATTTCATTTAATCAAGACCCCAAATGAAAATGATAAAGGCGACCAGTTAGTAAAATCGCTTACGTGGCGCATCGGCATTTGGGTCATTCTATTTGTTTTTATTCTGCTGTCTTTGAAATTAGGCTGGATTAAACCGAGCAACTCTGTCAATCCTGAAAAGTTCAATCAAGAACAACAAGAACGCATTGACCAATCTAATCCATAAAACACTATTTCAACGCTACGGCTTAAACCTCTCGAGTCGTGCAGACACAAATCAACACCAGCTTGTCGATGATTAAAAGGCTATGGATTATCCTGATTAGCCTATGCATTTAACTCAATTACCCTCAGTGCGATAGAGCTCAATTCGAACGCCGCTGTTATAACCACTAAAAAAGGGCGCCTGATGGACGCCCTTTTTTCTAAATCGTGACTTAAATTCGTACTATAGAATATATACGAAGATAAATAGTCCGACCCAGACAGTGTCAACAAAGTGCCAATACCATGCACCGGCCTCGAATACGAAGTGGCGTTCAGCGGTAAAGTGACCCTTGATGCAACGAATCAGAACCACAAACAGAATAAACGCGCCCAAGCAAACATGGAATCCGTGAAACCCGGTTAGCAAGAAGAACGTAGATCCATAAACACCGGTTCCCAGTGTTAAGCCTAAGTGTTGATAGGCTTCGATATACTCTTCGGCTTGATAGAACAAGAACAATGCGCCGAGGAACACAGTCAACCCTAACCAAAAGATTAGCTGACCACGCTTATTAGCACGCAATGCGTGATGAGCAATAGTCAAGGTCACGCTTGAAGCAAGTAACAATAATGTATTCAACAAAGGCAGATGCCAAGGGTCGATGATCGCGAACTCAGTACCTTCTGCGATGGCGGTAGCATCTGGTGTGGCACCGGCGCCGGTCAACAACGCTGCCCCCATTGGCCCAGTCGAAGGCCATGATGCCTCAAAACCAGGCCATAGCAATTCGGTTTCAGCCAACCAAGGAATCGCCAGTGTACGAAGATAGTAAAGTGCGCCAAAGAAAGCCGCGAAAAACATCACTTCGGAGAAAATAAACCAAGCCATCCCGATGCGAAACGACTTATCAACATCCATATTGTAATCAGGACTCTCAATAATGACTTTGCGAAACCAGATAAACAACAGACAGGCCATACCAATAAAGCCAACCGTCATCATTTTAGGTCCAAATGCATAACCATTTAAGAAGCTAGCGCCACCCATAGCAATAAAGAACAGCGCAATAGACGCCGCGAACGGGTAGACACTCGAGTCTGGTACGAAATATTGATCTTGAGAATGTGAAGACATCTGGTTTTCCTCTTGAATAAACCTTTAACTAGTCTATTTTAGCCGTTTTATAACGGATTCGTGATAATTATTGTCCAGCGTATTTCGAATTATCGAAAAACGTGTAGGACAACGTTAGTTCTTGTACGTCTTCTGGCATATCAGTATCCAGCATAAAACGCACCTTCATTTCCTGTTCTTCGCCGGGCTGCATTACCTGCTTGCTAAAGCAGAAACACTCAGTCTTCTTAAAATGAAACCCCGCACGCGGTGGCGTAACATTAAATGTTGCCATACCGGTAATAGGTTTATCTGAGTAGTTTTTCACATAAAAAACGGCTTCTTGAACTTCACCTATCTTTACATCTAAACCTTTGGTTATCGGCTTAAATTCCCAAGGCAAAGACGTATGACTATGCGACGTAAACGTAACTGCCACTTCTCGGTCGCTCACCGTGGCGGCATTGGCTGCCGCTTCTTCGATAATATCAGTCTTACCACCGAAGCCAGTCACTCTGCAAAAAGCTTCGTACAACGGAACCAAGGCGTAACCGAAACCAAACATTAACACCGCAATAACAACCAGTTTTACGACGATGTTACCCCGTTGAGAGCGGCCGCCTTGGAATTTTGCTAGTCTATTCATCATTCACAATTAACGCATAATAAAAAAAGAAGCAATAAACAATGCGAATGGAATCAGCGCGATAAAGAACGCTACCCGAGCGTTACTCTTTTTCTTCTCATTGCTTATTTCGTTTTCAGACATTTTTTAAGCGGATGTTATGGCTTTGTAGAAATGTTGCTAGCCGGGATAAGTGAACTTCACTAAAACTGACGAGGCCATCTAAGGCCTCGTCTATTCGAACAATCTAACCCACGCTTACTTTATTGTCGGTGGGGTATCAAACGTATGGAACGGAGCCGGACTTGGAACTGTCCACTCTAGACCCTCAGGGTTATCCCAAACTTCAGCAGTGGCTTTTTTACCACCACGAACGGTCGAAACAATGATGTAAACGAACAATAATTGTGACAACCCAAGACCAAAGGCTCCGATAGATGACACTTGATTAAACTCAGTGAACTGAATTGGATAATCAGCGTAACGACGCGGCATGCCGGCTAGGCCTAAGAAGTGCTGCGGGAAGAACGTAACATTAAAGAATATCGCGGTTAACCAGAAGTGGAACTTACCTAAGGTCTCGTTGTACATATGGCCGGTCCATTTAGGCAGCCAGAAGAACGTTCCGCCCATCATAGCCATCACCGCACCAGAAAATAGTACGTAATGGAAGTGAGCCACTACGAAATACGTATCGTGATACTGAAAGTCAGCCGGTGTGATCGCTAGCATCAAGCCAGAAAGGCCACCTAGGGTAAACAAGAACACCACACCAATCGCATACAGCATTGGCGTTTCAAACGTCATTGAACCGCGCCACATTGTGGTTACCCAGTTAAATACTTTTACACCGGTCGGCACCGAAATAAGCATTGTGGCGTACATAAAGAACAGCTCGCCTTGCAAAGGCATGCCCACCGTAAACATGTGATGAGCCCAAACGATAAACGATAAGAATGCAATCGCAGCGGTAGCAAATACCATTGAGCTGTAACCAAATAATGGCTTACGCGCAAACGTAGGAATAATGTGCGAGATAATGCCAAATGCTGGCAGAATCATAATGTACACCTCTGGATGACCGAAGAACCAGAAAATGTGTTGATACAGCACAGGGTCGCCGCCGCCAGCAGGATTAAAGAACGCAGTACCGAAGTGACGATCGGTCAACAACATGGTAACCGCACCAGCAAAAACCGGCATAACTGCAATCAACAGAAACGCAGTGATCAACCAAGTCCATACGAACATTGGCATTTTCATCAAGGTCATTCCAGGCGCACGCATGTTCAGCACAGTAACGATCACGTTAATGGCACCCATAATCGATGAGATACCCATCATGTGAATCGCCACAATACCCATGTCGACACTCATTCCACCTTGAATGGTCAGTGGTGCATATAGCGTCCAGCCGGACGCCGGTGCTCCGCCGGGTACGAAAAAGCTCATCAATAAAATACTGAATGCAAATGGTAGAATCCAGAAGCTCCAGTTATTCATACGAGGCAATGCCATATCTGGCGCGCCAACCATCAACGGTAGCATCCAGTTAGCAAAACCAACGAAACCCGGCATAACCGCACCAAACACCATAATCAGTGCATGCACTGTGGTCATTTGGTTGAAAAAATGCGGGTCTACATACTGTAAACCGGGTTGCCATAACTCAGCACGAATGACCAAAGCCATTGCACCGCCCAGAAACAACATGGTCAGTGAGAAGATAAGGTATAGAGTACCGATATCTTTATGGTTGGTAGACATGAACCAACGCTTAAAACCAGTTGGCATGTGATGATCATGGTCGTGATCGTGCGCCGCTGCTGCATGTGACATGGTTATTCTCCTACTCTAATACTTAATTACGTTTCGCTTTGACATCGGCTGGCAATACTACGTCGCCAGAATCGTTGCCAAAGGAATTACGTTGATATGTGATAACGGCTGCGATTTCTTCATCGCTCAATTGGCCTGCAAACGCCGCCATAGGGGTTCCGGCTTTACCGTACATCACAATACTTAGATGATCCTCTATCGGACCGGTAGCAATTGGGCTAGCGGCGATTGCTGGAAACACGCCAGGCATGCCTTTACCATCGACACCGTGGCACGCATTACAGGTAGCGGATACTTCTTTGCCCTTAGCCATCAACTCATCTTGAGTCCAAGTTTTTGCAGCGACGGCTTCAACCGCCTCAGCACTTGCAACGATAGCGTCGACCACAGCTTCAGCTGCCGCCTCTGGAATGCTTTGCTCTTTTGCTTCTTCAGCGTCGGCGATGTTTGATGCATCAAAACTGCCGCCTGCAGCAACCCAAGCATCAAATTCGTCGCCAGTAACTACTTTGACAACAATTGGCATGTACGCATGGTCTTTACCACACAACTCAGCACATTGACCTCGATAAATACCTTCTTTACCTTCGTCAACATTAAACCAAAGCTCATTAATATAGCCTGGGATCGCATCTTTCTTAGTGCCGAACGCCGGAATCCACCACGCATGAATCACGTCATTGGCTGTAATTAAGGCACGTACTTTACGGCCCGATGGAACTACAACCATATTGTCGGTTTCCAGCAAGTAATTTTCGCCTAGAGGCTGAGCTGAATCTTCGTCAAACTGGTTAATTTGCTCGCGTGGAGTCGACAGAGTACTGTAAAAACTGATGCCACTATCTAAGTAGTCATAACCCCATTTCCACTGATAACCGGTTATTTTGATCGTCAAGTCAGACTTCGTGGTGTCTTCCATTTTGATCAAAACCTTGGTCGCAGGAACGGCCATCGCCACCAAAATTAGGAACGGTATGATAGTCCATACAATCTCTACAGAGGTGCTATGACTGAACTGCGCGGGTTGGTAATTCTTGCTTTTACGATGCTTAAAGATCGAGTAAAACATGACGCTGAACACAACAATGAAGATGACCACACACAGGTAGAAAATCAACATATGTAAGCCATAAATATCTCTCGCGACTTCGGTAACCGGGTCTTGAAAGTTCAAGCGCATTTCAGCTAACGCAAGGCCGCTGAACAACGTGGCGATCAGTAAAGAACCAAACGCAGACAATTTAGCGATCAGTCTAGTGTGTTGAGATAACACCATAATTAGAGGTACTCCAATTAAAATTTCGTTTTGGTAGATAAAGTTCTACAGAATCAATCACTTAGCCAACAATAAAATATGTCAACTCAGGTATGGTAACTTGGATAAATCAGTACTCAACCTACCCTCGCCCTTGCTCCGTAAATCACTTCACCTTGCTGTTGGATTTTATCACTTTGACTTATTACCGCTTTCACCAGTGTGAATCACCGTAATTTTGCATCAAGAGTGTCCCGACAGAAATCGTGGAAAGCGCCCAAATCGGGGCGGAGGAAAGGTATCACAGGCACAACACCGCATCAACAAATTCAACCGCTAATCTTAATAAAAGTTTATCAAGCGCAATCCGGTGACAACCAACTAGGGTCGCATTTTGTCGCCCGTACAGTATACGGTGATTGCGGTTCATAAGGCAGCTCAAATAGCTTTGGAGCCCCAATCATTGCCTCCAAGGTCTGGAGATTTTCTGCGCAGCAAGAAAAATCCGGGTCAATATGATTTGCTACCCAGCCAGCTAGCGGCAGACCTGAACCACGAATTGCCGCGGCCGTTAACAAAGCATGATTCAGGCAGCCAAGACGCAAGCCCACGACCAGCACCACCGGCAGCGCCAATCGTTGCGCCAAGCTTTCGATACTCAGCGGCTCTCGCCCTGCAAACGGCTGCGATAAAGGCACCAACCAACCGCCAACGCCCTCCACAACCACCAAATCCGCCAACTTTTGCGCAAAACATAAATCCCGATAGATAGCATCCGCGTCAATGCGCACCTGGTTCATTGACGCGGCAATATGTGGCGCAATCGCTGGTTCAAACCCATAACGGTTAACTCGGCGCTCATCTAATACAACATTCGACGCAGCCATCAAGGCTTGCACATCTTCATTCTGCAACCCCTCTGGGGTCATCTCATAACCGCTCGCAATCGGCTTTAAACCAGCCACTCGCTTACCTTGCGCGACAAGCAAACGAATTAACGCTGCGGCCGACACTGTTTTACCAACACCAGTATCAGTGCCGGTTATAAAATAGCCATTAGACATACGATTTCTGCTGCGATTGCTGTGAGTGAGTCATTCCAGACCGACAATTTGATGCGCTAGCGCACTTTTCGGCGTTGATCGTTGTAACATGATAGACCAAAGTAATATGCCCTCGCTGCGCGATAATATCGTTGACCTTATCGCGAACTTGCCGATATCGCTTGGCCCCCATTAAACCCGTTTGAGGTCGTTCACCAGCACCAATATCGCGAATACTCGATACCGCATCATTGAAGCTGCCGAATGACTGACGAAAAATCACATTACTGACCGCTGAGACAGTTGCCCCGCATTGCTCTACGGCTCGAATTAAGCCATCACGCTCAACGAACCTACGCTCATCGTTAAAGCCCCACATGTCCCGCCAGTGCGCTAGAGTTCCGTGCGAAAAAGTGCTCAACACAATCTGACCTTTCGGGCGCAAAACACGAATCGCCTCTGCCGCCGCACGGGCTAGATCACACCACTGAAACGCCGATGCCGACAACACTAGATCAACACTGCAATCGGCTAGCGGAACGGCTTCTAAATCAGCACATAGATAGCTGGCATTGGCATTCCGTTGACGTGCCACTTCTAGCATACTCGGCGCTAGGTCAACGCCAACAATTCGCTCAATTCCGAGTTGCGTCAATTTATCGATCGCATAGCCAGTACCACACCCTAAGTCGACGACCGAGCTGGGCTTACCGTTGATGGCGGCCAATTGTGAGTCCACAATGTCTCGCTGCATGCTCGACTTCAGATCGTATTGGTGTGCGGCATCACTAAATTGCCGCTGAATTAACTTTCGCTCAATCATTGCATTCAGCTCGCTCAACGTCAGCCAGCAACCGCAGCAACGATGCAACCACGTCTTCTGCATGGGTAATAAAGGGAGCATGACCACAATGCAAGGCCACCAACTCGCCGCCTAAAGATCGCGCCAACGCTTCACCGCCTGCGGGGTTCGCGACGCGATCCAACTTGCCTATGACAACCTGAGTCGGCACATCAATTTGATCAACAACACCGCGCAAATCAGCACCGGCCAAGCATGACAAACCTGCTTGCAAGGAGGCTTTAGTCGGACTAGTCGTTGCGATAATTCGTTGGTGCAATTCTTTAACTACGCCCCGCGCTTCATGTCGATTTCCAGCCTGCAACAATAGGAATCGCTTAAGCGCTTGCCGATAATCATTACTCAACTCGTTACAAAAGCGTTCGAATACAGACACATCGACTCCGAATTGCCAATCCGGCGAAGCCACGAATTTTGCGCTCGTCGCTATCAACTGCAAGCCACGCACACGACTCGTTCCGCTAGTCAACGCCGCCTGCATGGCAACCATACCGCCTAATGACCAGCCTACCCAAACTGCATCCTGAGGTGCTTGCTCAAGACAAAACGTTGCCAAATCATTGAGATCGCTAGGACAAACAGAGTCGGCATGCTGCGCATACCCAGGGAAATCAATAAGCTGAACATTAAGGTCTGGCCGTAACGACCCGATCAACTCAAGCAACCCCAGCCAAACACACGAGTTAATTCCCCAGCCAGGCACCAAAACGATATTATTCACCTTTGTCACTGAGCCTCTCCCAATGCAACCATTAAAGACTGCAGCAACACATCGATGTCATTAAAGGTATGATTGGCCGACAGCGTGACCCGCAACCTAGATGAGCCTACTGGAACGGTGGGAGGGCGAATCGCCACTACCCAAACTCCGTCACGGCGCAGTCGCTCACTAACCTCGAGTGCACGCTGTGGCGCACCGATAATTATCGGCTGGATGGCCGTGTTAGACGATTCAAAATTAAGACCCAGTTCCGCCGCCGCAGCCCGCAAGTAGTCGATGTTTTTACGCAACCTAATTTGCAGATCGCTTCCTGCTTCCTTTATAAGGTGCAACCCAGCCAATGAAGCCGAAACTGCCGAAGGCGGCAGTGCAGTGGTATATATATAGCTACGCGCAGTCTGTAACAAATGATCAATAAGCAATGCATCGCCCGCAACAAAGGCGCCAAAACTGCCCAGCGCCTTACCCAGAGTCGCCATCAGCAATACATTTCCGCGCGGTCGTAACCCTTGCTCATTCAAGGTGCCTCGACCCTGATCGCCCAATACGCCGAATCCATGCGCATCATCAACGATCAACAAACCATTATAGGCATCAGCCAGCGCACTAAGATTCGTCAGCGGTGCGACATCGCCATCCATGCTAAACACGCCATCGCTCACAATGAGATGCCGAGCGGCCTCACTCCGCTGCAAAATAGCGGCGGCATGCGACACCGACAAATGACGATACCGGTAACTATGAGCCAGACTCAAACGCCCACCGTCTATTAATGAAGCATGATTTAACTTATCTTGCACAATAGCATCGCGCTTTTCGGCGAAGGCAGCGCAGATTCCAAGATTAGCCATATAGCCATTACTGAACAGCAACGCTCGCTCAGCACCAACAAATTCGGCAATTTCTCGTTCTAAAGTTGAGTGCAGATCAAGGTGCCCACACACGAGATGCGAAGCACCACTGCCCGCCCCCCATTGCGCCACGGCATCCGCCGCAGCTCGGCCGAGCTGCGGATGGCTAGCCAAGCCTAAATAATCATTGCTCGAAAAATTCAGGACTGACCGCCCACCAACAATCACTTTAGTAGATTGCGCTGATCCCACATCAATGCGTTCACGCCAATGATTGCTAGCTCTGCGGCTGTGATGTTGAGCCGCCAAATCGGCGCGCCAGGTATGCTGCATAGCTCAATGCGATTCGGCGTGCGAACCTGAAGCTTCTACCAGCCCGTGCTCAGCGGAATCTTCGGCTCTCAAACCTTGCGCCTGCAAACCAAGTTTCTGCATTAACGCACGATCGTGGTCGACTGAGGCATTACTGGTGGTCAGCAATTCTTCGCCATAAAACACCGAATTCGCACCGGCCAAAAAGCACATTGCCTGCATTTGGTCATTCATTGCCTCCCGACCAGCCGACAAGCGCACGTACGAGGCCGGCATTGTGATACGTGCCACGGCAATAGTTCGAATAAATTCAAAATCGTCGACCGGCTCAGCATCGTCCAGCGGCGTACCCGAGACACGAATCAAGTTATTGATCGGCACACTCTGTGGCGGCACCGGCAAGTTCGCCAAGTTAGCGATTAATGCCGCTCGGTCACGTCGCGTCTCCCCCATGCCGATAATGCCACCGCTACATACATTCATGCCGGCATCTCGAACATGCTCAAGGGTATCCAATCGATCCTGATAAGTCCGAGTGGTAATAATTTCCTTGTAGTATTCTTCTGACGTATCCAAATTATGATTGTAATAATCCAATCCGGCACGCTGCAAGCTGCTCGCTTGCTCCGCCGTTAGCATCCCCAACGTCGCGCAGGTTTCCAAACCTAACTCTTTTACTTGGCGCACGGCTTCTTCCACTACCGTTAAATCTTGATCTTTCGGACTGCGCCACGCAGCGCCCATGCAAAACCGACTCGCTCCATTGTCTCGAGCGCGTTGTGCGGCAGCTACTATATTATCGACGCGCATTAAACGCTCCGCATCCAGACCGGTTTTGTAACGTGCACTTTGCGGGCAATATTTACAGTCTTCTGGGCAAGCACCAGTTTTGATACTGAGCAAGCTGCTCAATTGTATTTCATTTGGATTAAAGCTCGCCCTATGTACCGATTGAGCTTGGAACATAAGATCGTTGAATGGTAGATCAAACAAAGCTTCAACCAGATGAAGAGGCCAGCGCAGGCCGCCTGGCTCGACCGTCAGCGTGCGTTGTGTCGTTTTGGAGTTTGGCATATGATGAAGATCGGCACGGATCGCCGAACATTGACGTTAGAAGTTAATCGAATAAAAGGAGCTGTAAACCAAAATGGATTTTACACTTTACAATCAAATAAGCAACGGCCTCAACTGGCTATTCCCCAAGCGATGCTTAGCCTGCGATCGCGTGACACATACACCGAATATAGCTTGCTGCGACAACTGCTACTCCAAACTGCCGTTTCAAAGCGCTACTTGCCGTCGTTGCGGCCAACGTTTTAGCGGACACACTGACCACTGCGGTCGCTGCATCGCGTCGCCGCCCGACTACGATCTATGTTATTGCCCATTTAGTTATGAATCCCCAATCAGCGATCAAATCATTGCACTCAAATACCGTAATCATCCCGAGCTTGCCCGTGATCTCGGTACTCTGCTTGCAAACGAGCTCCAGACATCAGTCTCTGTGTTGCCAGAACTAATCGTACCGGTCCCCCTACATCTAAGTCGCATACGAGAAAGGGGCTACAACCAAGCTAGTTTATTGGCAAAGCAGGTGGGAAAAATACTAGATATACCGGTCGACTACACACTATTAGAGAAGGCAGTTAAGACTAAAAACCAAGCGGAACTATCGCTTAAAGCACGCAGTCAAAACTTAAATGGTTGCTTTAAGTTAAACCGAAAAATTGAAGCGCAGAACGTAGCGATCATTGATGATGTAGTAACAACCGGAGCCACCGTTGGAGAAATTGCTAAAATTTTGAAAAAAAAGGGTGTAGACTATATTCAAGTATGGGGAGTTGCTCACACTCTTTAAATGGGGGAAAAGTATAGTGTTTTCAGAAGCATATGTGATTCAACGCCATCCCTCTAAATCGCGTATCGCGCCTTAATTTACACGATAAAACATGACCACCAAACCGACAGATTTAATCGCAATAGCCAACCCAAATCTCGCACGTAAACTCGCGGAAAAAACTAAAGTCAAAGAATCCCCAGCGGAGATGACTGCAGCGGAACCAGTAGACGAAGGATTTCATAAGAGTTTCAGGAAAGACATTTGGAAAGCCGTATTCACACTAAATGTGATGCGTTATGGCTTAGCTCTATTCTTCTTATTCTTATATTCACTGCCAAAACTCTTCCCTGGCGTATCCGCGATCGATGAACTGACTTACCCTTCAATGTTCCTCGGCAGTACATTGGCCCTATTATTTTCAGCGTTGTGCTTCACAATGTTGACCTTGACCCGCCGATTCGCACTAAATCAGATATTAGTCGCGCAATTCGCCATAGACTTGATCATAACCACCTTTTTAGTGCATGCCACAGGTAGCATTTCTAGCAGCTTTGCCATGCTGTATTTTATGGTGGTAACCACCGGCAGCGTGGTACTACGCCGCAAACATGCTTTAGGGCTCGCGTCTGGCGCAATCATCCTGCTGTTTTATGAACATATTTACAGCATATTCGTGTCGGATATAGCGGTAACAGCCAAACTCGGACAGATGGCTGGGTATGGAATTCTGCTCATGTTTCTCGCATGGACAATTTCTTTGCTAGCTAAGCGAGTACGTGCAGCGGAACTCAGAACCTACATGCCAAGCAATGAGTCGATAGAGGAATATTTAATGCGGGAAGAAATTCGTGCGTTGAAATCCGCTCTCGCCAGCACCGATGGAAACAAAACCGAAGCCGCAAAGTTGCTCGGCATGACATTTCGGTCATTTCGTTACAAATTAACCAAGTATGAGATCGGCTGACAATAATTGTCAGAGCATAAAGGCAATATTTCGACATTTTTATTGACATTTTTTCTATTTTAAATCAACAACTTATGCGCGTAACAATTTTTATCATATAAATTGAAGGTTTTTCTTACAGCAGGTTAATTATTTGGTATAAATATCATCACTGGGGCGACAAACAACCCAAGTTAAGAGAGCAGGCTGCTGACTCAGGCACTTACTCGTTATTGTTGGACTATCCTTAAATAGAGGAATTATTAAGATGAAAAATATTCAAATGAAGCGTTCAAACGCTAAGGGTTTCACCCTAATCGAATTGATGATTGTTGTAGCGATTATCGGTATTTTGGCTGCTGTTGCTTTACCGGCTTACCAAGACTACACGCGACGAGCAAAAATTTCTGAAGTTATTCTTGCTGCGTCTGCTTGCCGTACCGCCGTTAGCGAATACACACAGTCAGAAGGCTCAGTAGCATCAACATCAGCAGGTTGGGGTTGCCCAACAACTCAATCTGAGTATGTTTCTCAAGTACGTGTTGCTGCCACAACCGGTATAATTACAGCCACGTCTCAAAACATCACCGGCGTAACTGGTGACATCACGCTTTCACCTTCAAGTTCTGTTGGTAGTTACACAGCGCTTACTGCAGCAGTGCCAACAATCCGATCTTGGATTTGCGGCGGCTCAATTGATGCCAATCTGCGCCCAGCATCTTGCCGTAACTAACATTGTCATAGCGACATTTTGGTTAGGAGAAAACGAGGCTTCGGCCTCGTTTTTTTTGACCTTGATTACTGAATAGACCGCCCTACAAACCCCATTTAAAATGTCTCTCACCATTCTTATCCCTCTACTTCTTATCACCTATGCCACTACTGCAATTATTGAGAATAGATTGGTCGTACGTCTATCCACTACACTTCTAGGGCTTCAGCTAGTATTCCTAATCGCCTTCAATATTGCCAATTGGCTCGGTAGAGACGGGTTTAATAATACCGTCATCGCCCACCTGAAATACTTGCTTGATTGGGGCACCCTAATTCGATTTTGGCCCATCGCAATCTTAACGCTAGCGGCATTATTGTTTTCGCTACTTGGATTAGCATTTCTCGAGCGGCGAATTATAAAAACATCGATAAATACATCCTCTGTCTTTCGAACTTTCATAACACTGATAGCACCCAGCACATTGCTCATCTTATTAGCGCTCAATCCTTTAACTCAAGACCTAGCAGCCATTGCGAAAACAAGAAGTTTAGAACGCCAGTACCAAATATCGGAACATGAAACGAAACTTCAAATCATTGCGCCTCCTATAGGCAGCATTAGCCCGGAAAAGAAGTTTGATTTCGTGATAATTTTCGCCGAGAGCCTGGAAGCAACATTCTTTGACGAAAAATGGTTTCCAGGATTAATGAGTAGCACTAATCGGCTCATTCAAGACAGAGGTCTCCGCCACCAAGGAATCAAAGATTTAACCTTGAGCAATTGGACCGACTCCGGCCTGACTGCGGCAACCTGTGGGCTATCCATGACTGTCGATTTCACGGAAGCATCAAAAACAAAACTCAGCGCACAGAAAATAGCGGCCCGAAAAGCATCATCAACCCTGAGGGGCGAAACATGTATCGGTGACATCTTACACTCAGATGGCTACCAGCTCGCATTCATTGGAGGCTCGGAATTCGGGTGGGAATCAAAAGAACGACTATTTCGCCAACAAGGGTTTGACCGTTTTTTTGGGGAAAAAGAGATCCAGTCTCAACAACAATCCCCTAAGCCAACCACCACTTGGGGAGTCTATGACGACACATTGTTCGATACAACTCTCAATATTATCAAACAGCGAAACCAACGGAGCCCCCAAGGGCTCGTCGTTCTAACGGTCGACACACATACACCTGGATACCCATCTCCAAAATGTGTGAATCTAACATATTTAGACCTTGGGGATAAGCTGTTAGATGCTGCTCACTGCGCCGACCATCTAATTAGTGGATTGATATCCGAGATTATTCAAGCCGAATCAACAAAAGACACCGTTATCTTCCTTATATCAGACCACCTATATCCAGGAGAATTGAAAAGTGAAGGAAAGTCAATTCCGAGGCAACAGCGAGAAAATATGTTTGCTGTATTCAATAGCCGCCTACCACTCGACAAGCAACAGTTAATCCCTCCCCGTATTGCGACCTCCCTTGATGTGGCGCCAACGATTCTCGCGCACCTGGGCTACGACATCAAAACTCTTAATTTCGGCAGAAATATAAGCGAGATTGCGCCAACTTTAGCTGAAACCTATGGCTTGCAAAAGCTCTCATTGAACATTGTCAATCTCCGAAACAAACTGCGAGCCTACTGGAAACAAGAGCTATTAAATGCAGAGACAGACTAAGATGGAATATCTTTACAATAACCCCGATTCTCAAGAGAGAACAAGAGAACACTGATGATAGTAAAATGCAGTAAGGGGTAAGGATGATAAAAAACACCATCAGTTAAAGAATACGCGGCATAACCCGCAAGAATAGCTAATAGCGCCCCACCATACCCAACAGAATGGGACTCTTTTATTACGTTAATGACAATCGGAATATACAACGAGCAAACAATCCAAATCAAAACACAAGCTCCCACAAATCCATAATCCATTGTAATTTGAACGAAAACATTGTGGGGCTGAGAGGCAAATGAATACGGGGTATCCGCAAAGAGCCATACTGCACTGCTCGCTCCGTGGCCGAATACAGGGCTTTCCTTTGCCAAATTAATTCCTTCAACCCACATAGTTAACCTACCGCTAGAAACAGAATTAGCTATCTGTAAGACTTCCCCATCTCCGCCAGGTAGAAATGATGAAAAAAGGTATTCAGAAACTACTGAAAATGGCGTGAACATGAACAATGCATAGATTAACCCAATAAGTAAAATATTTAGGCCTAGAACCTTTATTGCCCGTGAAACCCCATAAGCTAAATACGTATCGCATGCAACAAAAACTAAAAAAGCCAAAATAGACCCTCTACCGTACGCCAGCAGTAACGCTAGTAAACACACCGCGAAACAGCACAAGTAAAAATATTTTTTACCCTTACTCTTTGCCTCGATTCGCCATAATGAATATGCAGATGCAGCAGCAATGAAAGCGTGAAAACTATAAACCCGAAGATGTTCGTACAAACTCAAATCGAAGCTATGAGTTAATTCAAAGCCCTCGGGCCAAGAGCCTAATGGCTCGACTGGCATCTGATCATATAACTCCAATAATGTCGTAGGGCAGGACCCGATTAGAAACACCAATACAATGACAAGCAGAATCAATTCAGTTGATTTAGATAACTGTTTTGAAAACACAAGCCACAACAATACCCCGAAAGCAATTAGAAAAAAATCTAACCAAATTTTTATCGACGAAACCAAGTAGTTTAGAGATGCGTTAGTTGATAGCGTTGCAATTACCACGAATATAATCGACCAAATGCATAGCGCTGAGTTTGGTCTGATTTTTTTCGTATCCAAAAACAAAGTGGCAACAACCATACTCAAAACAATCAATTGAAGCTGTTTTAATATGAGATAGAAATGTCTTGTATCTAATAACCAAAGTAGAATATAAGCGACAATAGAAACGCAAATAACGAGTCTCAGTGATTGTGTAGTCTTTGAATTGTGAATCAGCATTTTACTCTCATCTTGATATTGCAGGTTGGTTCAGCCATTTCTATATGCTTAAATGCTTACAGACAATGAATACAAAAAAACTTCAAAAACCTAGCTAAACTTTTAAACGCGATATGACAATTAAACCACGGCTTAACGCATTCTTTATTCATTTATCGATTAGCTTATTATTGGCAGCCATCTTGCTCACCATCGTTCTACTACAATGGTACCCCAATGGTATGATCTATGCCGGTGGACTTGAAGGCTTAAAGCTGATCGTCGGTGTCGACCTAGTATTAGGCCCGGTGTTGACATTCATTGTTTTCGATTTAGCCAAACCTGAACTAAAGCGGGATATTACTCTAATAGGGTGCTTGCAATTATCGTGCATGGGATTTGGAACCTGGATTGTCTACACAGAGCGGCCTGTTGCACAGGTGCTAATGGGCGATGGGGTACATTTAATTTCGCTCGCCGAATCTCAAGATTACGATTTGAAACTTTCGAGTTACCCTGGAAAAAATGTTAAGCGCATCATAATGAATTTGCCGGAGAATCCTAAAGACTGGAAAACCGCACAATCTCTTTCTGAGTTTGTTGATGCAATACCGTACCTCTTTCGTTCAGACCTTTATATCGGGCTTGATAAGGTAGATGAAGATGTCTATAAAAAACGGATCAGCCAAATAAAGGAGTTTCATTCCGATGAACTACAGGTCGAACTAGCTCCAATGGGCGGAATAAATGGTTGCGATTGGATTCCACTGAGATCCAAGCACTTTAAAGGCCTAGCCTGTTTTAGCAAAAAAAACGGTGTCCAAAAATTGAACAACACAAGGTTATTATGAGTCAATACGGCTAACACCAAACCAACGCTACACATCTGAAATAACTTAGAATAGGACTCATCAAGTCGCAGGTTTATTTTAGTATTCTCTGCGACGCATACCTACCTCTCGCGGCTAGATCTTTATATTCGTCAGGCACATTACTGAAGCATTCCCTTTGCTGCGTCAAAACTGTCATCAAGTGTTGCAGAAAAAGCAATACTGCCTGATTGAGTTTGAATTCCAGCACGCTCGAGCTTCAATATCATGCGTGGCTGTAGATTCGCAATCACCATACCAACGCTTCGACCCTGCAACTCGTGCGCAATCGACTCCATCGCAACGATGGCACTCATATCAAGTAATGTTACCTCGGACATATCGAGTATGACGACGCGAATTTCGGGGCGAACCGCGGTAATTGCTCTAAGCGCTTTTTGTGCAGAACCAAAAAATAGCGGGCCATTAATATCATAGACCACTGTGCTGTCAGGCAAATCATAGTCCGCATGATCTCCTTCAATCATCGAGGCCTGAGTCAGACCAATACTCTTTCGAATAAACAACATACCAGCCAAGCCTATGCCTACGGCGACCGCGACGGTCATGTCAAACAAAACCGTGAGTAGAAAACACAAGACCAAAACAAGAACATCATCTCTTGGCGCAACTTTCAGCGTGCGAACAAAATGTTTAGCATCGCTCATATTCCACGCAACTAGCAGTAGTAGTGCCGCCATCGAAGCCATTGGAATGTACGACAACAATGGCGCAAGAAGCAAAATACTAGCCACAATGAACACACTATGAACCACGGATGCGAGCGGCATGCTTCCGCCCGACTTAATATTCGCGGCTGTGCGAGCAATAGCGGCAGTGGCAGGCAAGCCCCCAAACAGCGGTGAAATCAGGTTCCCAATACCCTGTCCAATCAACTCATCATTTGAGTTGTGTTTTTTGCCTGACATACCATCCGCAACAACGGCACATAACAAAGACTCCAATGAACCCAAGATCGCAATCGTTATCGCGGCAGGAAGCAGTTGTCGAATAAGCTCAAAACTTAAACCGATAGGCGTGCCGTCCGCTCCCGGCAGATTCCACGGCCATGCAAAAGCCGGCAATATCGGCGGAATTCCACTTCCAGAAAGCCCGTCTATGTCGTATGAAAAATAACTGCCGATGGTTGCAACAGAAAAACCTGGCACATACAGGGTAAGTAACCACGCCAAAATACTACCAACGAGCAGCGCAATAAGGTGAGCAGGGACTTTTGATCGAAATTTCGGCCATACCAACAATACAGCTAAGGTTAAAACACCAATTAACGTCTCTTTCCACTCGACCGACGGTAGCGCATAAACAATCGCCATCAGCTTATCTACGTAATGACCATCTAGTGATTCAATGCCCAAACCTAGAAAATCCTTTATCTGAAACGTAGCAATGACTACACCAATTCCAGCGGTAAAGCCAACGGTGACCGGGTACGGAACAATTTCGATAAACTTACCGAGTCGCCCGACCCCCATCATGATCAGAATTATCCCGGCCATAAAGCCGCTAATCAATAAACCGCCAAGACCAAACTCTTGAACAATTGGCAGCAAAATAACTACAAACGCGGCGGTCGGCCCCGATATATTGACTTTAGATCCGCCGGTTAACGCAATAACAATACCCGCCACAATAGCGGTATACAGGCCATGTTGCGGCGGCACGCCACTGGCTATCGCCAGCGCCATTGACAGCGGAAGCGCGATAACGCCAACGGTTAATCCAGCCAGAATATTGGCCTGAATCTCTTGAGAAGATGGTTTACTTTGTAATGATCGTTTAAGTGCAGATAGCATTATTGGCTCGATTCCTGTTGCACTCTCGCACGGCATTTGTGGCAGAGCGGTGCACAACGATTAACAGTCCCTGCATTGAGCGGCTGGTTAAAAAATTAGCGACGTTAAGTGAAATATGCCAGCCATGCTCGGTAAAGCTGAAGAATTCAAACAGTTGCTAAGTGCCCCTCCTCTCGTCACTCAACACCTGCCATATAATTAAAAACCAGCACGCTAGGCTAAATTTCTCGGCTATTATAGTCGCCTTGAAGTGTTGCGTCTTCAATTCCCAAAAGGAACAATAAATTACACCAAGCGACGCCATTTCCAAGAACCCAGCCTTTAGGTGACGTAATCAGAAGTCATGATGCTGACTAACCTGTGTCTCCCGCGCAAGGTTCGCTTAATTTTGATTTGGAAATTTTGCTTTAATATAGTCGAAATGGACCTACAGGATTATTTAACAGCCTAAACAGGCTAATTCAAACACAAGGAAAATGAGCACGATGTTCAAACAACTTTTATCCGCGCTAGTCATATCAATATTTCTGAGCGCCTGTGGCGACAGTGGCACTCAAAGCGGTGGTATTCAAAGTACACCCGTGCCCCCTGTAGATCCTGTTGCCACAGACTTTGCCAAATTTTCTGACGCCTACGACATAGTCGGAAAAGCGCAAGATCACCCAAAAATAATTGCCGCATTAGACTTACTGAAGGGCTTAGAAATACCCGAATATGCCGCCGTCGCACGCCACTTGGACAGAACCTATCTAGCCAAAGATTTACGCAGCGTCAGAGACAATGTCAAACTTGCAGGCGTATACCATTACAGGCACATAGCACTGGATATCGACTATATTCAACGGATCAATAAAATAAGAGTCGCTGGACTCTTAGTGCACGAAGCACGACACGCAAACAGACCCTACGAAACTGAAGAACAAATCGATCTCCATGAATCACGAGTCGTTGCGCTGCTTGGCGGCACAGAAGAGGATATACGTATTGCCTTAGCTAAACAAAAAGCCATGAAGAGCGGCAATTAGACTTGCAATAAAGGAAGCTCAGAACAACTCATGATTTTTTGTAGAATTATTAGCAATATCAGGCTGATCGTGGCAGTCTTTTGGAAAACTACTTTCCATTAAATAATTGATGTTTAGCAATCCCTTCAAAAAACAAATAAAAGATAATTTAGGTTTAGATTTAAAACCAGGTGACGCCCATTATCGTGCGTACGTTGGGCCGCCTGGGGACTACGATCTTATATCTGCAATGGTATTCAATTTGCTTACGTGTTTAGGGCTTCGGCAGCACCATAAAGTGCTGGATATCGGTTGCGGATCCTTACGAACCGGTCGTCTGTTAATACCGTATTTAAACCGTGGCAACTATTACGGTGTTGAACCAAATAAATGGCTTGTAGAAGACGGCATTAAAAGCGAAATCGGTCAAGATTTAATCAGAACCAAAGCCCCGATATTTTCATATACAGACTGTTTGAAAGAATTTAAACAACCGCTCGGCTTGGACTACGCATTTGCGCAGTCAATATTCAGTCACACGGGCACTGATCTTTTTGATAGATGGTTAAGTGAAGTTGCCTACCACCTAAGGGACGACGGAGTTCTATTTGCAACGTTTCTTATCGATGAAGTGGACAGCACAGAGTCTGGGTGGATATACCCTGGATGCGTACAGTTCACACCTGACTCCGTGAAAAAAATGGCTCTGAAAAATGGATTAGGCTTTAGTATGCTCAACTGGTTTCACCCACGTCAATATTGGGCAGCTTTCTACAAGGTTGACTACGATACAAGCCTAATTAAGAACGATGAAATATCGTGGAACAAATATACAATCCCGCGGATCAAAGACCACAAAAAGCCAAGTCAATATACACCAAAATAGCGTTCTAGGTTGCGGGAAGGGAATGCACATGAAGATCAACTTGTTTTACCAGCGCCCTCGTTTATTCCCAATACTTACGAAGCATCACAGGGGCTGCAGCTAAGAAATATTATCAGGCAATTGTCTTTAAGCGACGGCTAATGTGCACCAACAGTTGTGTCGAAAAACTCCCATAATTGAAGCCGGCTATAAGCCTCTCGAGCTTAATAGAAATATACTAACATTGACCTCTCCATCGCCCCGTGATCAATTTCAGTGCAAACTCACTGCAAGTAATCGCGGTACGAGGGCTCTTTATTTGGCTCACGTACTCGATTATTGCACCGTGATATCCGCATCCGAAGTGCCTACTGGGGGACTAAACCCGACGGGCTGCAATACTTGTATCGTGGTTGTGCCTGGCGCCACAGCTGAGAACTTAGCGGTACCACTGGACTCACCATTGGATATCATAACGGGGCTGGTTATAGCGCCAACGCTGGCGTCCGAAGAAGTGACGTCGATAGCAAACGATTGACCGCCTCGAACCGCTTGCACTCCCGAAAAAGCACCGTTATTGAACAAGCGGCCGCTACGTACCGACAAATTACGTGAATCGCCGACAGACATATTGCTGAAGCTACCAGTCAGTTGAAAGCCGGAGGGCACAACCGCGACATCAGCAGTGCCGTCGCTATAGCCTGGTGCGCTAACGCGCAACTGTGTCGCACCATTGACGCTCAAGCCTTGCACATAAATAGTACCCACTGAAGCGCTGGTCACCTTGTCAAAAGTAAGGCTCGCACTACCCTGGGGTAGTGGATCCTTAGAGATCAAGGCCACGCTCGGCGCTCTTACGGTGGCAGTGATTTCTCCACTTCGATTATTAGGCAGACTAAAGCTCGCATTCGGCTGGTTAGCAATCGAGATTGTCGTCACACCAGCGGTTAGCGGGTCAGCTTCAATTATGCCCGATAGCTGTCCACCGACGATGCTTAGGTCGCCGCTAGCACCGGCCGGCAGCGCAATCACATTAGAGTCCGCGACCAGCATTGGCACCGTTAAATTCTGACCACCGCGAACCGCTTGGTCTCTGAGGAACTGGCCTTCGAGGTGAACGCTATCTTCAGTATCACGGAGCACAGCAGAACGAACTTGCACCGCACGATTAGCACCGAAGGTAGTCATAGTAAAGTCACCAGTGCCCAGATATACGCCAGAAGGGTCGACATCAACGGTTGATGACAAAGACTCATAACCAATTGGCGTTTCAGTACCCGTCTCGAAAACCTCAATAGTTACCACGACATCATCGCCAAGTTCGGTACCTTGCAAGTAAAATAGCGGCGAACGCGCGGTACTGACATTAGTGAATATAAGTTGATTGCCGCCCACGGCTGTGGCGCTGTCCATTCACCTGTCTGGTTTTGTTTACGCACAATTAAACCGAGCATTTCGCTTCAAAGCCTGAATCGCAGCAATAGCCCGTATCGCTTCAAACTGCAAACCACTTACAGCTTATCGCTCAGCAAAGCAGCACAGAATAATTTTATCTTTCCACCACCAAGCACCAACGTCCTGAAGAGATAATCCCAGCATATCAAGACATACAAAAGCGTATTCTTAGTTGCGTTCTAACTTCTCAAAACGTTATAAAACTCATGACTCTCTTTGTTTGTCAAAACCGCTTACCGCCATTCCTAACGCCGTAAAATTGTCTAAAGTGACTATAGCGATTCGTCATTTTCTCCATGTTATTGGTCGTTTTTTCCTAACGTCGTTTCTGATTTGAGCACTACCATTTATTTCGAGTTGTCCAACCACGCTAGGTTTCAAGGACAACTCATTTTATTTGCTCAGTGCTCTCTTGTGATCTCTTTTTGATTTTAGTGCATTGAGTTAACTCTCAATAGAACAGGAGAATAATCATGGCATTTCCAACATCCGTAAACGATCAAATTACCGATTCAGTCACTCAGGCAAACGTAAAAGTACTCGGTGACGCACCGGCAATTGCAATGGGGAATTTGTTCCAAGCAACATCTCAAGCACTCGGTAACGCAGCCCACAACGCCACAACCGCACAACAGCAAACTTCAGTTGCCGCGCAAGCAGCAACAACTATGGGCGTTGCAACACTGTATTCGCTAGACACAGCCGCGACGGGTAAAGCGACCTCTGCGATCTTAAACAGCGGCGCACGCCCCGCTGGCCTTTAACCCTTAACGATTACTACTAAGAGGACACAATTATGGCCTTTCCAACTGCTGTTAATAGCCAAATAACCGATTCTGTTACGCAAGCGAATGTAAAAGTTCTTGGCGACGCTCCGGCGACTGCTATGGGCAATTTATTCCAAGCAACCGCTCAGGCACTTTCGAACTCAGCTCACAATGCAACGACTGCCCAGCAGCAAACTAACGTGACTGCGCAAGCTTCCACTACGATGGGGGTCGCAACGCTATACGCGCTGGATACCGCGGCAACGGGTAAAGCAACAGCGTCGATACTCAATAGCTAAAGCGTTTAGCATTAACTCAAATAGCGTCGACAGAAATAACTAACTAGGAGATCACTATGGCCTTTCCAACTGCCGTAAATAGTCAAATTACCGATTCTGTCACCCAAGCAAACGTACAAGTATTGGGTGATGCGCCGGCAATTGCCATGGGGAATTTATTCCAGGCAACGGCTCAGGCGCTTTCGAATGCGGCACATAACGCCACCGTGGCGCAACAACAAACCAATATTGCAGCGCAAGCTGCAACGACAATGGGAGTAGCACTTTTGTACTCTCTGGATACCGCATCTACTGGCAAAGCAACAGCCGCTATTTTGTCGTCCTAAAAGGCGTAGCGCCTGAACCGCTAAGCCTAGTAGTAAACCGCGTTTTTTAACAACGCACTGTTAATTTAACTATAAGTATGAGGAATGAACTATGTCTTTTCCAACAGCTGTGAACAGCCAAATCACGGACTCCATAACGCAAGTTAATACCAAAGTGTTAGGGGATGCCCCGGCCACCGCGATGGGTAATTTTATGATCGCTACCAGCCAGGCCCTGTCTAATGCTGCCCACAATGCAACAAGCGGGCAACAACAGGCAGCCGTTACTGCGCAAGCAGCCACCACGCAAGGTATCTCAACGCTCTATTCAATCGATACAGCGTCAACGGGAGTTGCTACTCGTGAAATATTTGCGTAACTAGCTATTCTTGGTTTCATGCAACAGCGGTTGGTAGAAGGCCCGAATGTATGGAACCAAGAATTTTCGTCAAATTTGACGTGTTTAAGCATAGTTTTTAGGAAATAAAATGTATCAATCTAACTTACTTAACGTTGGTTACGCAGCACCTTTGTCGATGGGCCTGACCTATATAGCAATGGCAAATAGTATTGCAAAGCTGATGGGCAACGCAGTATCCGCAGAAGGAAACTCGCAGGTTATACAGAATAGTAACGTCACTCAGTGCTGTGCGCTAATTATAGCAACAGGTGCAGCAAAACTGGCTTAACCATGGTCCGGCATTACCACTAACTAGAACACCAACATTAATAGGAACATTAAAATGATCGATGAAAGCTCAGTAAATAGTCAAACTACCGACTCGGTTTCTCAAGTGAATACTTTATTGTTGGGTACCTCCGCGTCGCAATCAATCGGCCTACTCGAGATGGTATCGGCCGAGACCCTAGGTATGTCCATGCATAACGCCGTGACCGCTCAACAGAATTCGCAAATGTCGACATCAGCATCAGTCACAGCAAGTTGCGCAAAGATGCTGCAGGCCGCACCGAGTATGCCACCGACAGTGGCTCCTCCTCCGGCACCATCACCACCGCCATTTATGCCATTAGAACCAGACACCGATAAAACCGCTGGCGACTATGTAAAAGAGGCAACGACGATGGCTGAGGAAGCAATTGCAATGATGGAAAAAGATGCTACGGCAACTGCCGCAGACAAAAAAAGTCTGAAAGCCCTGCTCGCTAAGCTACAGACCATCACGGGCAAGAAGGACACCGCTAAAAAGAATGCGCCAAAACCTGGTGAGCCAACGTAGCGAGACGCGCAACAATTCAATTCTTTCGACACCGTTTAAACGGCAGAGGAGCTAACAATGAATGACATCACTAAGGTCAACCCGCAAATTCTTAATTCAATAGAGGCAGTGCAACAAGCATCTATGACCGGAACCGTAATTTCGCATTCCGGTGCAGGAAAAGCGTATCAATCGGTTGCCCAATCGACTGCGATTGCAATCCAAGACGCAACCGACACGTTGCGCAACTTCAACACAATCGGAACAACAGCCGCTGGTGTGGCTGTCGCTCAGATGATCGCCACTAGCGACACAGAAACGTTCGGCAAAGTAATGGCGCAAATTAATACAATGCTCACCGACAGTGCTACTAACTTCAAAACGGTTGGCGACAACGCAAGCAATATTCTCGAGTCGTTCCCAACCGGTGGGTAACACGGCAATCTAAAAAGAGGCTTCGATATGACTATTACGATCCAACAATCAATGTTAGACACAAAATCTTTGTCTGACAAATCCCAGTTGATACTAAAGCTCATTCCCAACGGGCTTACCTGGATTGACTTATCGACCTCTCAATTGGCACCACATTACACATTCCAATCTGAGTCGGATTTAATCCTCGCAGTGCTTGATGGCCTCCATAATACTAAACTCTTATTCATTCCATCATTAGAACTATGTTTGGATCCTGAAAAACTCTACGCAATGACCACAGCGGAGCTAACATACATTGTGGATGCCGCCTCCGGGGGCAACATAGAGCAGGCAATTGAGGTCTGCGACACCTACAACTTACAATCTAATACACAGTTAAACTCAGTCACGCAAAAGATGCTGAGCAAATGCGGCGTTAAATCAAACAGTTTGTTTGAGGCTATGTCAATCAGCGACCTACTAAGCTTGGATGCCCAATTTAGCCGAATGCCTAAGACGCCCAACACAACGATACTCAAGGAGGCATCTAGTCTGGCTTTAGAGTCTGCTCAGACTCCGAGAGACTTTGCGGATCTAATGTCATTCAACTTAGTCGTCGTCGACAAACTAGATATCACTGACAATGATGTTGCTAGTAGAAATAAGGCAATCTGGCAGGTGATGCAGGCACTAAACCCTTTTGCAATGGAATTACTTAATTGTCCCCAACTATCTGGCTCTACTGCAGAAGACGAAATCACACAAGCTGTATCAACCTGGTTAGATTATGGGAATTCAATCGGTTTCTGTTCCAATGCTAGAGCACTACTTCAGCTTGCGCAGAACTTGGAGTTAACGCAACTGCAGGAGTCCGTCATTGCCAAAGCAACAGCTGATTATGTCGGCAAAACACAAATGTTTTTAAGATCGGCAATTATTCAGCCACCGGTCCTTTTGCAAGATGGTACTTGCTTGACCTACGCAGTTGAAAGCAGCAATCCATCGACGCAGCTTTCTCTCGACCCACATGGTTGCCTTACGCTCGATTACATGACCTTCCACTAGCGCCATATGTCCAAGCTATTTAGGCTCGACCAGAGAACACCATATTTACGAGGAACACAATCATGACTAAGAAGAAAAAATCGCGGCGACAAGCCGCAACACCGAACCCTCAGGTTAGCAATGAACTGAATAAAATAATGACCGAAATCGATAACAATCTGCGCCAATCAGAGCAGAGTATTTCGGATAATCTAAAAAAGACCTATGACCTTATAGATCAGGCCAAGGGCCATCTCGAACACATCAATGAACCAACAGTAGAACCATTGAATAAAGCACAAGCGGTGAGTGGCTCTTACCCCACTGTGGCCGATGCCCAAAAATCAATGGACGAGTCGATGGATGAGGCGAACATGCAGGTTCGAAAAGCCGCCCATACCAATCAAAGCGCACAGTCGATTTTAGAAACGCAATCAATGGAGATGCCAACACATTTGCAAGCGGCAATGGAGTCAGTGCAACAGTCAATTAATGCGACTGCGGCAGCCTTGCAACACGGCATGGAGCAAAAAAACGCTGCCCTAGAACAGCTTATGAACCAGCAAACCCAAGCCAATGAACAACATGCTTCACTGACTCAAAACCCCGACTCAACTGAACAGCCAGACATTAAAAAGTAGGGTTAATCACGAATAAGGAGAATCTCATATGATGGCAATTAGTTTTCAGGCGCCGACATTGTCAGCCGATGAATCTCTAAAAAATACCGCAGCAACACAGCAGATGGTCGACTTAATGGAGTTGATCAGCGACGGACGACGGCATGCAACCTTATCGATCGCTGACCGGGCTATGTTACTCAAGAAAGGCTTCGCCAAGGATCTAGTCGACAACGTTATATTCTATACTGAGCGAGCAAGTGACGCAGTAAGACACTCTCACGATGATCAGCTAGTCGTTGGGTTTACGCACTCCGCGTTTGACCCATCACTCTACGCTTGTGATTCGATCATGGATAGTTTGCGAGTGAGCCATGATGGTCGCTGTGCATATTGTGAAAGCTCAGTTGATCACGCGAGCTTAGCTCGAGTCAGCCATTATCGGCCGCCCTGGGGCGCATTTAGTCATGGCCAATGGCAACGAAACAGCTATTTTGAGTTTGCCTATGAGCCAAAGAATTTACTGTATAGCTGTCAAGCATGCACAGATCTATACAAAGGCAATCAGTTTCCGGTTGTCGGGCCGCGAGCACCACAAGTCGACGTAAGTGCTGAAGTGCCACTCATTCTTAACCCCTATACAGATAATCCAAGGGATCACATTCGCTTCAACCCTATAACATCACATGCCTATGCCTTTGATAAACTCAGTGAGTTTTTCAGTTGGTATTTAGATATTCCAAAAAACAAGGTCGGCGAGCACCTTTGGGACCACCCAGATTTATTAACAATAATCGACGATGCGGGCGCAGCGACAAACAAAAAGTCTGACATTCATGCACAGTATCAAAAGTGGAATAACGAACAGGAGTCGGTACGGTATAAAGGAGAAGTCAGCATTGCTGTCTTAGGGCTAAATCGTCCAAGCTTAGTGGCCGCTAGGCGAGCCAGCATGCTAGGTCTATACGCGCGATACGTAGTCGCAGAAAATGGTCACCCAGAGCATGACCAAGATATCTTTGATGCGCTACTTGACCGCGAAGACCCGACTACTAAAGGCTTAAGCGCAATCATGTACGCATCATGCTCAGTTGATTCCTTTAACAGCTGGAAGCGCGATCGTGCGGAAAGTGGTATTTGCTGGAATACGAATTATCGACAAGCCTCGCCAACAAATAGCGCTAATCCCCGAGCCAATACCATGCCGTGGTTTACCAGCAGTCTTCAGTATATGGTTTTGGAGAGCGAGCTATCACTAGCCGGTAAGCGACGAATAGTATGCTTGCACAGTAGTGATTTTCTATATGGTAGTGATCGTAAAGTAAAAACGGTCTTTCTACCAATCGATTGGGATGATGATTTCAACAATGTGATTAAAGTGTCGAGTCCTAAAATAGTATGGGAGTCGAGCTTCTCTGAATTAGCAAGTACGCAACCTATCGCACTACAAAGCTTATTTGCCAATAATGAGGTGTGGGCCGAAGGCAACTATGCATCCCTAGCTTAAATTTCGATCAAGGAAGTGATGAAGCCAGTCCACGAGCCTCACCACTGAACGCAATCTTGTGCTTACGATACTTGGATTTTGTCAGGCCCTAAATTATCGATCTCCACTGGATATCTCACGTTTTCATAAGTCTCCATGGCGCCCGCGCCATTTAGAGTTTTCTTCTTAGTCTTATGCTCGCCAATTTTGATGGTGTACGTAGTACTACCTGATCCGATGTTAGTAACAGCCAATTCAGGACTGCCTTGACTGAAGTTATGTTTTTGACCCGGTTTAATAATATGCATTAGGTTTTCCTCTTGGTTGTTTAAATAGTGTGCGCCCCGGCTAATGCTGAAACGCACTTTTAGCATAAGGATTAATACCAGCTCTGCGCTCGGTGAAACCTACGATTAGTTTGGTGTAAAGCCTTTTTCTACAACGAGCCAACTTCGCTAACCGTAATTTTTGACAACTAAAAGGTTGATTTCGTCGTATCAATGGAATTTCAGACCAAGTCATGATTCAGCCATTCTTTTACGATCAAGCTCTGACTAATTAAGGTCATGCAATTTTGACTGCTGCCCTGTTAATACGCGACGAGGATTCACACCAGTGCAAGTAGAAACCCAAAATAATAAGGTCGATTTCATTCTCGATGGTGATTTGTTTTTTAAACAATTGGGGGCACTATTAGATAGCCTCTTAGCCATCCAGCTCGAAGACGACAACCCAACTCCGTACTTAAGAATGGCGTACTGGCAATTTTCACCTGATGCGATATTGCCTGCCAACAGCCATCGGACCAATACTGTTCGACTTATTGATATGCTGGCCGCATTGGCTTTACAAGGTCATAAGATCCAGTTGATCGCGTGGAGTGGTACGCAAGTTGTTAATTCATTTAATGCAGAGATGAAGTCAAATTGGGAACTTCATTCGTGGGTTCAAGAGTTTAATCGTAAGCATACTAATCAAGCGCATTTTCGACCGATTGACTTGTATATGGAGTCGTATGGCAAGCGGACCAATGTTGGTACCAGTACCCATCAAAAAATCACTATCGTTAATACCGGCACCAACAGAACGGTTTTAGTTGGCGGCGAAAACATTGCACGAAAGTATCTATCCAACATCAATCACGACCCTCTAAACTGGTGGCACGATACAGCCGTTATGGCAAGAGGGCCAGTAGCACAGGCGGTGGATTCGGAGTTTGTAAGAAGGTGGAATAAACTACGCTCTCACGATGAACCCCCACCCGAACTGCTACCTAACGAAGACCGTGCTGGTGACACATCAATCACGATGCTAACTACCAATATCGAAGCAACACCGCCTGAAACCAGCATAAGAAATCGAGTATTACAGCGGATTAGCGAAACGCCTGCTGAAGGCTCGATCTATATGGAGAATTACGCATTAACTGACCCAGAAATCGTCAATAGCTTAACGAGTAAAATTGCAGACTCCCCGGCACTCAATTTGGTGGTTCTTGTTAATCACCCTCAAAACAAAATTATGGAGGGTTTCGAGACCTTTTCGTATTTAATGTATTACAGCTATGTGTCGCTCCACTCTAACGTAATCGACACACTCTCAGTGTGGTCAACTTGGAAGCGCTATTTACAAAATGACCCTGTCGTTCTAGATAACAGTTTCATGCACAATACGACCGTTGTTGGGCCAAATATCACTCCTGACCAGTTAGCAAAATTTAATCCCGCCACCAGCTATAAGCTGCGATTTAATGATGCTGAGGGAACTCAATTTACCTACGATTTTCAATATCTAGCCGGTTTAATGCCGCTTAGAAATTTCATGTATGGCCCCATATTGAATCAAGCCACCACCCCAAATCAGTGGCCATATCCGCATTCAAAGCTCGCTATTTTCAATCAACGCTACACCATGATCGGCACAAGCAACTGGACCTATCGCTCAATGCAATACGACGGCGAAATCATGTTAGAAATCGATAGCGAAGACTTTGCGGCACAGGTTATGAGCAGCCTATTTAACCATTGGAATCAGCCAACTGATATCAGTGAATGGGCCGAGCAAGCAGAACAAAATGAGCAAGACTGGCGAAACCACAAACTTGCACTTGGCGATTTGGCCATCGTGCCTCTGTCTTATAACGACTTCATTAACCCCACATCGCCTGAATGGCGATCTATGGCAACACGAATCGGCTGGGTATTATCAGCGTATTTTTAGCTCATTAGTTATGCGTCAAACAATGCCACTACCTTCTACGTCTGCGGTACTTTCCTGGACTAATACCTACGACTCGTTTGAACGTTTTTTCAAAATGACTAAGATCGTGGAAGCCAACATCAAACGCTATTTCAGTTATCTTGCAAGTCGGCTTTTCTTTAAGCAATAACTTTGCCTTAGCAATCCTAATTTGAATCAGTAATTGTTTAAATGAAGAATCAAGGTGATGTTTAAATAAATACGAAAGGTGAGATGCACTCACAAACGCCTTTTCGGCCAGACCACTTAGCGTCAAATCCGAAGAATACTGCTCAGCAAGGTAGTTGATTGCTTTTTCTAGTGCCGGATGATGCGTGACTTGCCCAAGGTAAGAGTCACTAGCAATCAGAGTGGCGATATCAGCGATCGTTAGAGACTGTTCGCAAAATTCCGCCTCTGGTAATTCTATTTTTTGTCCCTGCTTGTCACTCAATTGTGGAATGATTGCAAGCAAACCCGACGGTTCAAGATGACTCGAGTCAGACATCAATACCAGCTTTGAAATCACGCGCTCAAGCTGTTGTATGTTGTCCTCCCAATCGAAGCGTTCAAGTAACTCCATGCAATCAGACGACAGTGACACCTTGTTGATATGCGAGAGTTTCCGCAGATAGTGTTCGGTCATCTCTCTAATATCGCCACGCCGATCACGTAAGCTCGGAAGTTCAATCGACAAATAGTCTAGCTCTTGCCAGACGCAACGCTGTTTCTCAATTCGCTTTTGCGAAACACTGGCGATAACTCTAACCGGCACACCGACACCCTGAATGGCTGAAGCTGTGGAGCTAGTCCCATGTAACCAAAAATTTCTAACCTTGATAAACTGCGATTGCGGTAGCAGATCAATATCTCTTAGGAAGAGCGTCCCGCCTTGAGCCTGTTGCCAAAGCGTTTCAATATTTTTAATAATGTCTTGATCTTGCCATTTGCCACAACGCCCCTCAACAAACGGCCCTTGTCGCCGCAGACTATGACAATGAATAGAATATGCGGTTAACAGTTTCCCTGACCCAAACTCACCGTAAATCAGCACTGGAAAATCGACGCTCGAGGATTTTTCAATAAACTGGTCTACTTGCTTCGCCGCACGACTGCGACCAAGCCATTGCATATCAAGGTTTTCGCTATCTTTGATCTTCTTATGTGCTTGCTTACGCTTAATAAAATAAGTGAAATCTAAGGCAATGTCCTCAAACGCTCGCTTAACATCAACTAAATCCATACCCTCTTCAGCTAAAACGATTTCAATGTCACCGATTGGCTTATTCTGATAAACCAACGAAACGGTAATAGAACTACCTTTTGAATTGCGATTAAATTGGTTTACCGGTTTTGTCTTCGCAGCGAAGCGTGAGTACGTTTTCACTCGCACCGTTAAGTCCTGTTGTGGCGCATTTAGATCAAACCTTTCCACCTCGATGGTATCAACGGTGCAAGCCGCTCCAGCTTGTTTTAACGCGGTCACTAGCTCCGCTTCCAATTGTTGTTTCTCTATTCGTGATTTGTCCATTTTGAACTCCAATCCATACCCACGACATATCAACCCTTTCGCTATGTCTAAATTGATCTAGGCCTTATCCCAAGCCGCCAAACAAGGTATCGTGATTACTTCAGGGGGTTTAAGCCACCCCTGGGGGGCAGGAGTTACTTATAACCGCATCGAGAGAAAATCTTACGTAGAGGTCTAACCGACTTCCATTACAATAGATTACACTTGTATAAAAAATCACGGTCAGGCAGAACCACGGTTAACGCGACATCACAAGGGAGTGTCTTACAAGTTAAGCGCACGAGGCATAACGTCGCAATAGGCACACTGCACATCTCAGTAATAAACCCCATGTTCTTCATAAGATTAGCCAATCAAGTCATTAGATCCTCATCCATACTTTTGTAGTCGCTATTAGTGACTAACTAGATGTACGTTTGGCCACTCCAAATGTGCGGTGCGGACCTACGATATAGGGCTTAAATATGACGACCTACACAATATGCTATTCCGGTACAGACTGTTATTTGGATCAATCTCTGGTGATGCGTAAACCAGAGGAAATGCACTCTTACAACGTTAGCTCTGGATATATTCCAAGCAAGATATACCATGACCTTACTCGCGCTCTCGGAGCCCAAGCGAACTGCGTAACAATGAATGGTTGTGGCGCGCCCTATTCACAAAGCCATCAAAACTTACCCGTCAGAATCTGGACAATCGAAACAGTAGCAGAATTCCCCAACGACCCCGACCCTCAAGAACATAGCGTATGTAATAAAGCGCCAGCCTTTCGACGTGCGGTAGACTACCTAACCAACCCACTCTCCATGTACAGTGACTCAGCACTGGGATTGTCGGTCGAAATTATCGCGGTAGCCGGCATAGCCAGCATGTTAGGGGTCACGCTTCACCTCGTACCACTTGGCGAATTCGATCATATCAAAGAGTATTGGGACGACAGCACGGCCGGCGGATACACTCAAGACGATCTAGCATACCCAGTCAACAATAGTATGTGGAACAACACCCCTCAAGCCACCGCTGGCCATTATTGTTTGCGCTGGAATGCCGCCGACAACGACAAGATAACGAAGTTCCTCTCCGCTTTTAGTAGGGTCGCACTGGTCGGCCATAGTCGCGGCGGAGTCGCTTGTTTGATCGCATCAAATTATTTAGCCGAATGGTTTGCGAGCTTAGATATAAAAATTATTGCGCTGGACCCGGTACCAGGCCCTGGCGACTGGTGGCCATGTCTGACTCAAATCCCCGGAATGAAGAACATGGAATATGTTGGCATCTACGCCATTGATGAAACATCCAGTGGCTTTAATGGTGTGGTGCCAAAGGTAGTGGGAGTAGATGGCAGTAGTTCGAAAGTTGTCTGGGACCCACTTTCTCCGACAAGTGATAGCAAAACAATTAGTGGCTGGTCAAATAAAAATTACACACTACTTTATACGCGCGGCAGGCATGCCACCGTGCCAGGATCAAGAAGCAGTTACGGCCAAGGTGAGAGTGACCCCATTAATGACAATGTCGGCGCAAGTGGGAACCTGTCTAACGCCTATGTTATTAATAAACTTAACGCGTGGGGCCTTAATCTGACACCAATTACCTCAGATCAGATCAAGCAGTGGATTACCGACATGAACCGAATCCCTGAACACTTTGAGGAGATGCGAACCTATAACTACACGCCAACAACTCGTTTAGGCCTGATCAACGGTTGGTATTACTACAATGCGCGTGGCATCTCTTCCTCCAGCGGAAGCAATCCGAGTAGTTGGAATTACTTGGAGGCGTTTATCGAATACGTAACCACAGACAACATTAATGATGTTCCAAACGTCTACGGAGGCGTCACTGATCCGGCGGCAATTAATAATATGCGAGGGCTCATTAACTCTGGAGTCAGAGGCTCCTACTATAAAAAGTACGGTGGCAGCGGAAAAGTTCAGCCATGGCAGTTCTTGGCCGAAGCATTCTCTTAACTATTACACATACAAGATGCGGGGCAAGTGCGACGTTACTGCACGATTGTTGCAAAAAAATACGTAGCCATCACTCAATCTAGATGAGATAACGATTGAAAACGTGACGGGTCGAATCGGAGGTTCAGCGAATGAGAGTCGCAGCGGAATTTATGTCGATAGAGTGAAAAGTTGCATACAGTCACGACCAGCTCTTAAGCGATCATCCGCCACTAAACTCTGAGGGCTGTTTATATTCGTACTCTAACTCTTAAATTTAGCCCGGCACTTTCGTGCAAAAAAACCCCTCACAAATGCGAGGATTTTTTTTGCACTCGGGTTATTTTTCAAGTCCTAGAATTTCGCTTTAATTCCAAAAAAGACTCGGCGCCCTACCAAATCATAAAGCGCATTCTTGATAAGCCCAACGGGGACATCATCGAATACATTACGCACACCGCCATAAACCGAAACACTATCATTTACGGCATAGTTTGCACTTAGATCATGAGTTGTGATCGACGCGATAAACGCCGGAAATTGATCTTCTGGCGTATCGCCTGTTGGCGACACATCAAAATTCGCCGAACGATCAATGAAACGAGCCGACCAGTTGATGCTTAAATCGTTTACATGGTAAGTCGCACTAGCTCGATACTGGAACTCTGGGTCGCCGACTTCGCCGTCTTCAACATTAATCTCGTCTGGTCGATTCTGAAACTCAAATCGCTCTAACTCCAGCAGTTGGTTGACGAATAAATACAAGTCTAATTCACCAGGCCCAATTGCCAGACCGCGATAGTCAATCGCGAGTTCGATGCCACTGGTGTTGAACGCTGAGGCATTCAGGAAGCCTGAGCGAACTAAAGACACATCACGAGTATTCGGGTCCCGATCGATCTGTGAGCAAAAGCCCGCATCCAAACCGCCGCTTCCATCCACACAATTATCCAGAATATTCTGCGCGGTTACACTAACAATCGCATCGGTAATCTCAATGTCGTAATAGTCAAAAGTGAGGTTCAAGTTTTCGGCAAAATTGGGCTGCCAAATGAATCCAACGGTGTAAGACTCTGACGACTCGGAGAATAACTCGGAGTTTCCGCCGCTCAGAATATCGATTGAGACATTGTCGTTAGCTTGAAATCCCGCCGGAATTCCCAACGCGGCACAGTTAGCTACACGGTCTGGATCGTCATTAATATTGTCCGCGTCGCATGGGTCATTTATTTGTGCGAACCCCGGTGATACCGAGTCGAACGCCTCGCTAATACTCGGTGCACGCACCGCTTCGCCAATTGTGCCTCGTAAACGCAAACTTTCAACTGGCGCGTACAGAAAACCGATCTTCCACGCGTCAGCATCACCAGCATGAGAGTAATCAGCTGCTCTGAAGGCTGCGTCAATTGTCAGCTCTTCCGCAAAAGGCTTATCCGCCAACAATGGCAACTTCACCTCAACGAAAAACTCATCTACATCGAAGCGTCCAAAGTTATCTGGCGTTGCCGCTGTGGTTAACACGCCGGACTTGATAACTTCATCGGATATTGTGCTTGAGCTTTCCTCACGATGTTCATAACCCAATACAAAGTCTACTGGGCCACCAGGTAGATTGAAAAACTCACGGGTGTCCGTGACAAACGAAACACCGTATACCTCTTGCGTGATCTTATCGGTTCGAGTTGCGCTTCCGGACACATAGCTACGGGCTTCTTGCGACGCTTGTTGAAAGCCAAATGGGTTATAAGGGACGCAACCGCCAGGGTTAACCAACGCCGGATTACTATAACCCTCACCTTGCGCACTAGGTACGTTAGCTCGGCAATCGGGCTGCCCTGTTAGCGGATTAATAACCGAATCAACCGCTGCATCAAAATTGCTGGGAATTAAATCATTCGGTGTGGTTCGAATGTTTTCGCTCTCGCCGTCAACATAATAAACGTCGTAGCTAACATCGGTGTTGCCTAACCCGAAACGACCTTCCAAGCCTGCGGTATAACGAAACAACTCTCGATCATTGTCAGCCAAACGAAAGCCCAGCTCATCAAAGAACTTAGCATACGGCACCGCAGTCTGACCTGTGCTCAATAAAGTCTGCCGTAGGCCGTTATCGAGAAACGGGTTCTCGGCAACATTAATTACGATATCGCCGAATCGGAAAGCCGGTTGAAATAATTGTAAAACCTCTGATTCCACGTATTTAAAACTACCATACGCTGTCATATTCTCGTTGATTTCGTAGTTTAGCGATGTGCCAAATATCTTACGCTCAACTTCTGGCAAATAATTTTCAGAGCCCTCAGTTGAGAAACAAAAATCACAGCCATTAGGAAAGCTGCCAAACGCAAAGCTATTAGTCCCGTCGCGCGCTTGCTGGGTAATCGGATTCCCCGCGTTGTCAAAAGTAATGATGTCGCCAGCCCCGGCAAAAGGATTGATAACCCCGGTTGAATTAATTCGCTCAGAGACCACATTTGGCACCACTAAACGATCTGGTATGCCATCATCTTCGCCCCCGTCCGCGGGGTTTGCGATGGTACCAAAACTAGAAAACTGACGAATATCGGTTGCTAGGGTCTCTTCAATTTTGTCATACCCTCCATACACCGTAATGTTGCCGCGGTCTTCTGAAAAGTTAAAACCGCCAACCAAGGATGCTGAGTAGTTATCGTTGCTAACGCCCTCAGTCGAGCCCGCGCCACTCACATTCAGCTCAAAGCCTTCGAAGTCGTCGCGCAAAATTACATTTACCACACCGGTAACCGCATCGGAACCGTACACGGCGGACGTTCCGCCGGTGACAATATCAATTCGTTCAACCAAAGCGGCGGGAATCGTTGTCAAGTCAACTTGCGATGATCCAGCAACGCCAGCCACGTGTCGCTTGCCATCAACTAATACTAAGGTGCGCTCCTCGCCGAATCGACGAAGGTCAGCCGAGCTGGTACCGGCGAGCTCATTACCACCATTGTCGCCACTGGTGTTACCAGCCAAGGTACGAGTAGCACCAATCGCCGGCAATTCGGCGAGCATGCTGCCAACGTCGGGGGTCGCGAAGCGAGTCATCTCTTCTTGGCTAATCGTAACCACCGGTGCCGGCTGTGAAAATTCGGGTCGAGAAATCCTCGAGCCAGTTACGGTAATCTGTTCTAAAATTTGTTCGCCGTCCTCATCAACTTGGGCCGAGGTAACATTTGAGTTACTGACAATAATAGATGTAAACAAAGTCAGGCAAAGAGGTAGGGTCCTGCGGGAAGCAATAGTTTTCATAATAGCTCTCTCTGTTGGTTTTCGTAACGAAACCAAGGCGTTGCGCTTTAGGGTAGAGGCCTATTTAGGATGATTGGTCTAACTGCCTTAAAAAACACACACTTAGTTCCTAAAAAACACCATATAGCCTGAAGTAGACTATCGTCAAGTATTTGCGAGGTGTTTATGCACATCCATATGCAGCGCTCGACCCTATCGGTAAGTCGCTGGCAGCTTAAACTTCGGCAACGCCGGCATTCTCTCGGCAATGAATAGGGACAAACCGAGTTATGATAACGCCCGTGTAAAAAGCCACCGCCTGTGTATCACAAAGGCTTAACCACAGAGGTAGCCTCGCTTAGCTCGCCACATCCATTGCCTTAATTGTTTGCTTAATCGTCATCGACATCATCAATATCAACCTGGCCTGTGAGCCTGCGACGAATATGTGACCACGACATACCAATAGCCAGCAATAATGAGACGATTACCAGCACCACCCACGTCATGGCACCGACATTGTTTGCCTCAAGCCACCCTAGATCATAAAAGAGCCATACGAAACTAGCAAAAAATGCAGCAGCCAATATGAGACCAATTACGCCAAGCGAGCGAAATGTCGCACGCAGGTAGATTCCCCAAGCGATAACCAGGAATAATCCACAAATCGCAAGTGCTGGAGTAAATTGTGGAAACGAGCCTTCCGCCCAATGAAAATAGGAATACGCTGACGGGTTATAAGTAGCAAAGACCAGTACCAATGCAAAAACGAAACGAATAACAACTCCCTCAAAACCCAACACTTTCATACAAACCTCTAGCAATACAGTCAATTAACGAATGCCTCACGCAACAATCTGTGAGGCATATGATTAGCAGCTGACATTATAAAGAATTGCCTTCGAGGTCACCTTGTTTTATTTGTTACCGAAGCCTCAACTCAAGACCAGCGCTTCTATCTTCCGAGTTAATCAGTCGCAGCTGCTATCCAGTGGGGATATACTGGTCAATGAGTCGAACACAAAACTACAATTCTCCCCAAGCACACTAATGGGATCCGTCTGGGCAACAACCGTCGTGTTGATGGCTCGTAAACGAGACGTAGCATATTCACCGTAGATACCATACGAGTCACCAGCACCCTCGTTAACGCTTTCGATAACAGAATCAGAAACCGTCCAGCTACTAACTCGAATGATCATTCCGTACACGGTGCCGTCCGTGTTTCCCTCAACCAATATGTGTACATTAGAAACCGTGAAGTCGGAAAAAACCCCGTAAATACCAGACATATTGGCACCACTGCCCGTGTTCTGAATTGTTAAGTTCTCAATCCGTGAATTTGATGTCGCAACTACGACAGTGCCAAAAGTTTGACTGCTACTAGCAAAAGATCCCAGCAAGCGAGTCACTTCTGGGCCGCTACCTGACACGTTGACATACGGCTTCATGGTTAATCGCTCCGTTAACGTGTATTCACCTGGCGCAATAACCACCAAATACGGATTCGCTGCGCTGGCATCCGTAATTGACATCAAAGCTTCGACGGGATCATTAAAGTCACCATTGGCTTTAGCAACCGTAATGATGTTTGCAAGCGGCTTTAAGTCGTCACCAGACATGGGAACAACAACGACTTTATTTTGCGCATGTGCGGCACACGCAATAAAAACAAGAGTCATCGCAAAAAAATATTTAGATAGAGAAGTTAATGCTGCGCTTGTGTTCACGATGACCCTCGGGGAAATCAGGTAATATGAATAGCCTAATCTAAAAGCAAATCCGCCGGCAAACAACGGGCCATCTGGCCAGTCGGAAACGCGCACTCAGCAAATCTATGTGCCCGAGCCGCACCTAGCCTAGCAAAGGCCCTCAGTACATTTATAAAAAACCTCAAGCAATGGCTTCAGTTCGCAAATGATTTAAACCGCTATTACCCTGAATAGAGCAGCCTCCTATATATAACGACTGGACTTCCCAGAGTTTGCGAGCAAATCTGGCATCCTAGGCAAGCGCTGGTCTAATTTATTTGCAATAAACATGAGAATTCGGTTTTGTATACCGGTTTCAGTTATCTGAAAACACACTTGATTTGAGCACCCAAACATTTGAAGCTTCGCGACACGGTGTCTGACAACAAATTATTCTGCCTGGAAAAACTGGAGGATTAATAGATGAAGAGAGATAATTCAACAACAGAGAGATTGTTTAGGGCGGCAGGACTTTCTGAAGGTATGACGGTGCTTGAACTTGGCTGGGGTCCTGGAGAAGTCACCGAGCTCCTATGTGAGATAGTCGGTTCTGCTGGTAGTGTTATAGCAATAGATCGAAGTGTAGAAATGATATCTTCAGCCCGCCAAAGAGCCGAAAATGCAGGTAAACGAAATGTATTTGTGAGCGGAATGCGTTTCTGCGCTAAAGGCAGAAAAGAAAAATTAGCAGACAATACCTAACGATTAGCATTCAGATGTCGCTTGAGAGTCCTTAACTAGGCTACGAATAGTTTGCTATTACGCTGGACGTTTTCTAAAGAAAAGTTGGAAATACCTCAGTCTGTGTCAACTTAGTTTTTCCAACCGCTTAAAAGTTCACCGTTAAATCAGAACCTTAACCGTCTATCTTTTGCATCATTACGAGGAGCGAAACGACTATTCAAGGTAAGGCACTAGCTATATCTTTCCTAGTCTACAGAACCCTAAATCAAAGACCTGACCATCGACCTTCTTAGACTCTTTACCTTCTTAATCTATCCAGTGACTCTATAGCCCAACCCATCATCCTGAGCACACTACGTACGTATCTATTACAAAGATGTATCGTATTCGACCATCTTAACAAATGAACCGACTTGCCCGAAATACGATGACCGATCGAGCAAGTCTGATTTAAAGATGCTTATCTCGCAGCTTGCGCAATGACATCAAAATTATGGATATTGCTCAGCACACCACCTTCCCAACCACCAACAATCAACACATCAGCGTTGGCATGCAACGCACCAGCCACTTTGCCAGCGAAGTGAGCCTCTCGGCCGCTCTCGTCTACGAAGGTATCAAAAATTGCGAACGTAGTTTCATTTAACTTAAGCGCAGTCCACAACAGTGTTTCTGGCTCTGTTTGGTCGATGATCTGGGCAGCCCCAGTCAACAAGTCTTCGAGCGCTTGCTCTTTGCCCACTTGTGCATTCAGCACGATATATGTCGCCGTAGTCGCCCTTGTATCATTTAGCTCTGGAGCCTTAAACGACAATACCGACGGATTAACGATATTCGCGACAATACCAGCATCCCAACCGTCAAGGACCAGTGTACTCGCATTTTCATTTAATGCTGCCGCAACCTGCCCAGCAAAATGCGCATCACGACCATCTGAGCTCGAAAAGAAATCGAAAATACCGTAGCTACCGTGGTTTTTGCGTAACGCATACCAATACAGTGTGTCGGGCTCAGTTTTCTCAACCAGCTTGGCTCCATCCCTAAGAAACTGGGCTAGACTGTCTTCTTGGCCTTGGTTGGCCTTAAACGGAATATAGGTGGCTTCTTTCATGACGCTCTCTGAAGTTGTGTTGTTGGTTTGAGATAGCGCAGCGTTAGCAAAGGTGAATGTCACCACGAATGTATATACGCAGATGCGCTTACTTGTATTGAAAAGTTTCATTTTTCGGCCTGATTTAATTGCAGAGAAGCCATTTTATGAGTGGACACAACTTGACCGTGAGTGACAAAAATGACTATATACGTGCAATATTTGCCAATTTCTCATCGCAGCTTCCGTTATGAACACGATTGTCATTCTCTGCCTAAACAACGCCCTCCCATCGGGCCTAATGGGTATAAAAGACTTGCTCGCCTTAAGCGGGCTCCATTTTGTGCAACAAGGCACGCACCGAACAACAAACGAGTCCGCATGGGAACCAAAGGTAATCCTGGCAAATCAGGACGGTGACTCGATCATTGATGGCCACGGGCGCTCATTTGATGTTGATTCTGATCTCGACGCCATACATCAGTGTGATGCGGTGCTCGTGCCCGGTTTTATTCCGAACGCGGAAGGTTGTCCGCCAACGCCAATCACGGATTCATTAACACAGTCATGGTTAGCCGCACGTCACAAACAGGGAGCCCTGGTTTGCGGATCTTGTAGCGGTGTGTTTGCTCTAGGCGAAGCGGGAATACTCAACAACAAACGGTGTACAACCACTTGGTGGTTACACGACGAATTAAAACAGCGCTTCCCACGCGCAAATGCGATTTGGGCCAGCGCATTGGTTGATGACGCTAAGGTGGTTACGGCCGGTGGACCACTGTCTTGGGTCGACATCACCTTGCACATCGTGGAAAAGCTCGCGGGCGCGGAAACCGCCAGAATCACTGCCGACTTTGCGGTTGTCGACACCATCCCGAAGTCCCAAGCTTTGTATGTACCAGAAGGTTATCAAACTTCTAAAAACACATTTTTATCAAATGCAGAATACGCCATACGCAAAGCGTACTACAAACCCATGAGTGCTGGAGATTTGGCTGGAATTATGTCGGTGTCTGAACGAACACTCAATCGCAAACTCAAAGAACTCACCGGCCAAACCCCAAAGTCCTTCATCGACGGCATACGCATACGGCACGCCTGCACGCTATTGATCACGAGCAACAAGTCTGTCAAGGAGATCGCTTATTCATTAGGCTATTCAGATGATAGTGTATTTCGCAGGCTATTCAAGCGCGAGATGAAAATGACACCGTCGAGCTATCAACAACTAAAAACTGTTTCTTGAACAGGAACAGGCCGACGTTTAACTTAGTCGGCGATTGCCAAAAACTGTGTCCGCGTGAAACAAGCTTTAGATACCTTTTAGATGGATCTAAAATGGAACGATAGAGGCCCTAGCTTGTTTGGAAAACGAATCCTAAATCAAAGGCCTAACCCTTTATCTCGTGCAATTTTAAAATTCTGAGCCAATAGAAATAATTTCAGCTATTTTAAATAAAATGCCAAATCATACGATCGAACGGGCATATTGATGACGAAGCTCTTCAGAAGTGTTTACATGACGTTCAGGGGCTGAGGGTTGTACATAATTTGACATCTGCCGTAATATACTAATGGCTGCCGTTCAGATATTCTGCTTTCGAATTTTTAAACCTGATAGTTTTTTAGTAAAGCCTCGGAAGGCTACTTTATGAAAAAAATAGTCATATCTTTGTTTATTTTACTTTCTTTGTCCGCCAATGTTGAGGCTCAATATTACTCAGAATCAACTGTATCGGCTTATCCCGGCCTTCCATATAATCCCAGTGTTCTGGGGCGGGTACAAAACAAGTTAGTGAGTTTTTTGGACACGGAGCAAGGGTTTGGAGTCTATGCTCAGGACACAATAAGCAAGACAGTCGACAAGCTTATTTCTGTGGATAGAGCAAAGCTAAATAGGGAGCGGCTTTCTTCCAATTATTTTACGACCCCTAATGGACTCTTAATCGATGTCTTCGGTAAGCTTTACCTGTCAAACGGCACTGCAGCGGGCACTTCACTTCTCAAAGATTTTGGGGAGACAGACAACGCTAGGTTTGCTCCGATCCGTGTTTCACGAATAGTTAATATTGAACTGGTTGGCAATACTATATTTGTTACACGTGCTGGTGAATCTGCCTTCTACAGCGAATCAGACTATACGATTTGGCGGATTGATCTCGATACTGCGCAGGCGAATCTTATTTCAGATCCGAATACGCAAGGACTGACTATGATCGCAGGGTCTGCACTCAATGATAGCGCTGTCGCCTTTGGCTATAACGAATCAAAAGGTTATTCTTTCTGGCGAGTCAGTCTCGAACAAGACCATTTGAGCTATATTAATGGATTTAGTGGTGAATTAGACCGGCGCTTGATGGTATCTGGTAAAAGCGTTCAATCTCGAACGGGACTCGTTTTTTGTCGAACATCTATTGCTGAAAGTGACTCGTCTCTCTGGCGATTATCGGCGGACGGTCGTCTTACCCGCTTGGCAGGCAACTGTAGCGGAGTCTTTGACACAAACAATGGGGATAAAGATAGCTTCTTCTTTACTACTAATGATGGTTTCTGGAAGGGTAATGGCTATCCCGATGGTAATGTCAGGTTGCTTCAAATTGATTCTAATTCCCAGGTGAATGCAGTCTGTATATCTAACTCTACTGCACTTATTTCATTAACACATCTCGATCCCGTTAGACCTACCTCAGCCACGACTCTTGATACTCAAACTGGCTTGAGTAAAAATTTTCCTGACGTAGAATTTACCGGCAGCTGTTTGAAGAACCGTGTTTTGCTGATTACAAACCGCGATGTTATTCCAACTAAATTATTTGTTTACGACAGTAGAGTTGACACACTTTATGACGTCAAGCGAACGCCGATATTATTTTCAGTTAATTCGGCAGTCGAGGTCGGTGAAGATATATTTTTTGCGAGCCAACCTTTTTCTAGAGTTGTAGATGAGCTGGTTCCCGCGGCTGGTCAACTAAGCCAGTTAACGTTTAAGCATGGGGATTTCATGAGTTTCCTGCCATCTATTCTTGATATTCTCGGTGAGTAGCTTATTAAACATGTCTGACGAAGTTTCGAAAATTCCTGATTCTTGTTACCTCTAGCTTCCTTTTAGGGCAAACAACAACCGCCCGACTCCTATTAATAGCAAGGCAAAAGCCTCGCAATTCGCGAGGCTCTTTATCGCACTGATTGGTTCAGCGTGACTACGTTGAAGGTTTCATATACCTCTGAAAAGAAACAGGAACAGACCGACGTTTAACTTAGTCGGCGATTGCCGAAAACCGTGGTTTATCCTCAAATTCTTTTATAAAAACTCACAAAAAATTGATGATACACTGATACTAGCAATGATGTGACGAGTGAATTGTTCGAATTCACTATCTTTTTTCATAGACGAAATCACGAGAACAGAAAATGCCTCCTTTGAACCATTTTGGTAAGACGTTATTGACACTGACTATTAGCCAGATGATCGCGACTCCCGCACACACCGCTTCGTTTTTAGTTGACAGTGCTCAAGATGACAACGGCGTAGGTTGCACTTTACGCGAGGCGATTGTTTCAGTTAATTTGGCGAACGAACAAGACGGATGTGTTAAAAGTGGTGATGCCTTCGGCGTAAGTGATTCAATTGGTTTTGACCCCGTTGAATTTGATCAAGCCAGTTCTCACACCATCACGCTGATCGCAGCGCAAGGGGGGCAGCTTTCAATCGCACCTGAAGTTTCACTTACCATCAATGGCATTGGTGAAGCAAATTTAACTGTCCACGGCGGAGGCGAAAACCGAGTTTTATACCTGCACGACAGCACACTTAGCGTCAACAACTTAACCATTGCCGGCGGGGATGCTAGCATAGGCGCGGGCATCTACGCCAAGGGGGCTAGCAGTCTAAGCCTCGTCAACACCACAGTTTCAGAAAACTCTGCTGAATTACGCGGCGGTGGCATCGCTGTTCAGGACACCGGTTACTTAAGCCTTACCGAAAGCACAGTATCTAATAATTATCGCGACGGTATTTCGCTTCGAAATGGCTGCAGCGCGAGCATGCGAAATAGCAATGTCACCGACAATAATGGGAGTGGTATTCAAATTAGAGGCACTAACCTCATCGACACTATGCAGATGCTCCCCGCGGCGCACTGCTACGTGACGATTGAGAACACACTCGTTACAGGCAACTCTTATCGTGGTCTCTCATCCTACTACGGCAAGGTTGATGTCATTAACAGTATTTTCTCGCAAAATCTTAGCGAGGGTATCTCCGGTTTGGCCGGCAGCAGTATCTCGATTTCCAACAGCACAATCGCCGGTAACAGCAGCACTGGAGTTAGCGCTTTGGGCCGATCAGCCCAAAGCACTGGCGGGCTGTACCCTTCTGTTGGCTCTGGGCTATCAATGACTAATAGTACGATATCGGGTAACGCCGGGCACGGAATTTCGTTGTACCAGTCTGGAGTTGCTTTGACAAATAGCACTGTAACGAACAACATTTCGCAATCTTGGGGGGGCGGTGTTTCTGTAGGTAGGTTTGCCACTTTAAGTATCAAAAATAATATTATGTCGGGCAACTTTGCCAAGAGAGGGGCAGAAGTGTACTTGGGGTATTACGCCAGTATTATTAGCGACAATGCAAATATTGTCGGTAGCAATGCAAAACCACTCGCGGAGGCAATTCTGCAATCTCCATTTGCCGATGGTGATGTTATTGGTGCGTCGGACTTTAATGCGACGTATGATGGACCATCAGCCACCTCAATCGCTTCAATCCTGAATCCGTTAGCTGACAACGGGTGCCAACAAACTGCTGGTCGAACTTCCGATGCAGTCTGCATCCAGACTCACGCCTTGGCCGTCAACAGTCTCGCAATAGACGCTGCGAATATAAGCTATTGTGGAGCCGGGACAGATGTAATTATCGATCAACGCGGTGAGACACGTACTGAGGGTCGCTGTGATATTGGTGCATTTGAAGGGTTCGTAGAGTCAGTTAATGAAGATCCGAATCAGGGTAACGTTGAGACTGTATTACCACTCATTAACGGTAAGACCCTGATCATAAGTTTATAGATCAATAAAGGTTAACCACATGGTGGACACCCACTTACCCCTTCATTTAATTTAGTCGGCGATCGCCAAAAACCGTGGCCTGAAGCTGTCCCCATTTTTATAATCATTGCGACTCTGTGTATACATACGTAGCGTTGTTATCTTGCAGAGTAAGAGTTTTCTTACCATCTTTTTCATCAACAATTACCCAACTTCATTAGTCCCTACCCAGAACACAGGGCCAGATGGCCTGTTGCGCGACAACGACCCGCACCCTACAGTCCTATACTGAGTACAGGCACATCAGAACTCTGATGGGTTCTCACGATTAAGTCAGAGGTGACTATGCGATTAAATATAGGCTTATTGGGATTGTTGTTTATTGCTTTGATAAATAGTGCTGTCGCACATAATAAAGTGGTGGTCGTGCCATTAGGTGGCGACGAATTTAAACCACTTAAAAACATAGTGACTGTGGCGAAAGCCAATGGAGATTTTACCAACATACAGGCAGCTATAGATTCAATTAGCAACGCTAGTGCAACGAATCCTTATGTGGTCGTAATCGGGCCAGGCCAATATGACGTTGCTACCACCATCGTTGCTAAAGAATATGTTGACATCACGGGCAGTGGTCAAGGCACTACGATTATTTCAGGATCTGTGCGAGCCCGTGGCTTTGATTCGCCTGCTGTATTTCTCGTCGCGAATGTTCGCTTGTCGAATCTCTCGGTACATAACACATCAAGTGGATCAAGCTATTCATTGGGGATTTCTGTTTTCAACCCATCGAACTTTCAAGATAATATAACGATTGAAAACGTGACAGTTCGAGTTGGTGGAGCACCGATCAATAGCAGCAGAGGTGTTTATGTTGAAGAGGGTTCAGTGTTGATCCGCAACGCCGATGTGCTTATCGAAGGAACTACCCCCAATTATGGCATTCGAGCCTATTCCGGTGACATCCGAATAGTCGACAGTCGTATTGAGGTTAATAGTGGCACTGTCAACCGCGCCGTGTATTCAGCGGCTGCCAGCAGCACCGTTATCGACCATTCAGATCTAATCGCATCGGGCACCGATGCACGAGCCCTGTATAGTAAAGCTACGGTTAAATATTCGACTCTAACCAGCACTGGCCTGTCAATAGAAAGTATTCACTCAGTGAAAGTGCATTGGTCAACCCTAGTTGGTGGCGTAAGCGGAGCGACGATTGAGTGCGCGTACAGTGCGGATGATAACGGTAACGAGTTATCGGCTGCTTGTGACTAATAAAGGGTTACGGCTTTAAGGTTACCCGTCTCAGCTAAGGCGCAGCCCTTTGCTACGGTCAGAACGGCTGATTATACTTGGCTCGCGATTTGTCGAGCCCAGTTAATTTAACCAAACACTTGCCTATAGTTCATTCTTGCAGTCTGCTCAAGATCAACGTCGAGAAGCGTCTTACGCCAAACTCGATGCTGGCTTCGTCTACTTCGAAATTCGGCGTGTGTGGGAAAGCAATATTGCCTAGATCACCGTTTGCCACGCCCATAAAGAAGTAGACGCCGGGTACTGCTTTTTGAAAGTGACCTAAATCCTCACTCGCGAAAGGCACGCGACCATAGTTATTCTGAACGCTCGATTCGCCATAAGTACTAATTAAATCGGCTCTGACCCCTTTTCGTCCAATATACTGAAGCTAGAGACAAGGATGACTCTTCTTCGTAAACGATTGGTATCGCTTGCCGATGCGGCCTTTTACCAATGTGTCTCGCGTTGTGTTGGTAATCTAGGTATATCGAACTCCATTTCGATTAATTCAAGCCACACTCCCTGGCCGACTCAGTAGACCTCTCCAATTAATGCGGCTCTGACTCCTTTTCTGGCGCCAATAGCTAGACACCCATTCACACCGAACACTGTTCGGTTAGCTGAACTCGAGCTTCCTAGAGTAGTCACGCCTGCGTGAGACCCGGACTCGCCTAAAATTTCGCCCAATTAAGCGACTGGTACAAAAACCGGACAATTACTGAAATGGGGTTGCATCTCTACTAATTAAATCGGCTCTGACCCCTATTATTCTTGTGGGATGCGTATGCATCAAGGGCGGCAGTAATGCTTTGCCTAAATCCAGATGGGTGACTGTTGCGGGTAGTTTTACCCAGCACAACCAAAGAAAATATCAGGCGTGAAGAGAGTAAATCGATGGCCTAAGAGTGAATCGGGCCCAAACCAATAGGCCGGGATTTGTACGGCCCGTTGACACAGGTTGGCTAATGGGTGACCCTCTTGTTCTCTGTTCCTAGCTTTTTTTCTAGTCTCGGACATAGCCGGCTAAAACATCGTCAGGTGATATTTCCTGAGGAGTCAACGCCAAATTATTGCCCGTTGTTTCTCTATAAATTTGTCTAGCCTTCTTAACAGCAGATTTTCCATGCCTGAATCTTTCGAGTTCGCTATCGATCATAGCGTTTGCTTCGACTGCAATAGCACCCATATCGATCCTTGCACCACCCTTATTCTTTCTAATGAAATCAATTCGTCCATTGACGTAACTGCTGATGTATTGTTGTTTTAACTCAATGTCCACGGCTTCAATTAGTTCAATTGCCTGTTTTAAAGACAAATCCGGGTTAGACCGACTGATGCACTCAGCGGTGAAATAGTGGCTCTCAATGTCGACTCCTGCTGTCAAAAATGGATTGCACTGCAAGGTCCTTATTTTCACTCTCCACTCTTCCCGCTCGTCCTCGCTCATGTAATCGCTATCCCTATGTACGACAACATTTGCATCGGGCTTAGAGCCTTTTATGACTTCAAGCAGAGGTCGGAGATTTTTTAAGCTGGTACAGCCGTGATATGAAAGAAAAAGAGACTTTTCCTCCTGGAAACCTGATACTAAAGCCAGATGTTTCAAACCACGACAATTTGTATCTTCAGTCAAGAATATATTTATCTTAGATCCATCTTCGGCAACCATCTCCTTGACATCTAAAGCTCCAATATCCAAGAAAATCGGAAGACTATAATCATCTCGAACTATTTCGGCTGTTCCTGCGCGAACCCAAACAAACTTCGCCTGACCTCTGAGCGTGTCAACTACATGTCTAGAATGTGTGGTCAATACCACTTGTGTGTGCCTCTCTTCAGAAACCGACTTCAAAAGCTCACACAGTAAACGCTGATTGTTTGGATGAAGATGTGAATCCGGCTCGTCAAGTATTATTAACGATGGATGGAAATAGTGGACGTAGCTCAGGATTTGTACCGCTTGTAAGATACCAGTGCCAGCCAGTTCGACTGGTACCTCGCGATTATCGTTGACGATATTCACGCCTATAAATTCATCGGTGTTGTTATTAAATGAAACTATTAGATCCATCTTCGGGAAAAGACTCTGCAAATCTATTAGAAAATTGTCCCAATCCTCGTTTTTTGCATTCAGCCTCAATAACACGTTTCTAAAAACTAGATTTGCGTCACCTCTTGCGATAGTCCGAAGTAAAACGCCATCTGACATGTACGTTTCGTTCTTCGCTATGCCAGATAATCCCGGTGAATATATAGTAAAAGGCTGTTCCAATGAACTGATAGTTTTAGCTGCTGCAACATTGGAGACAATCACTTGGATATTTCCGTTGCGCCCCTTCTTTGTCGTCACATCAATTAGCTGACCGTCATTCAGGGTGATTTGTACGCTTATGGCTCTTGCTTCATCCTCTAATAGAGTGCCGCCAAAACCCAAAGCATGAAGGTCTTCGCACGGGGTATATAAGAGTTCTGCTCGACTAAGACTGCTGCTGATGGTTTGTTTGTTACCCCACTTATCAAGTAAATTCATTGCTTGAATCAAACCTACACTAAAGTGCAAAGCTTGGACCAAAGTACTTTTGCCAGCGTTGTTTGCTCCTACGAAACAATTAATGCTGCCTAACTCAAAATTCGCGTCTTCTATGCCTTTAAAACGCCGCACCCGAATTCTGTCTATAGAAACTCCAGTCATGAAAACTCCCTCTCACTCCGTTACTTAATCAACCTTTAACATCATTGAGAATTGCCTATCCGCACTTGCTGTCGCCGCAGCTAAGACAAGTCATACACCCATCCATCAAAACTAAAGCCTTGGTGCTGCACTTAGAGCACACACTGGCCGATTCAGGAAACGCACCTTTCTCCAATTTCTTACCATCGCTCGCGTCTTGCGCGGCATCAATTTCTTCGCGTTTTTTGGCTAAGAATTCTTTCTGATGCTCGTCTAGATTGTCGGTTTTGATCATGCCGATCATTTGCATGTGGCGCTCGATGCAGTGGCCGATCTCGGCAACGATACTTGGCATAAAGATGCCGCCGGGCTTGAAGTAACCGCCCTTTGGATCAAACACGGCTTTCAGTTCTTCTACCATGAAGGTAGTGTCGCCGCCTTTACGGAACACCGCAGAGATCAAGCGCGTGAGAGCAACAACCCATTGAAAGTTGTCCATGTTTTTGGAGTTAATGAATACTTCAAACGGGCGACGTGCTTCGTGCTCGGTGCCTTCGTTTAGAATAATGTCATTAATGGTGATGTACATAGCGTGTTCGGTGACGGGCGTTTTCACCTTGTAGGTAGACCCCACCAACATATCTGGGCGCTTAACCGACTCATGCATACGCACTACTTCGGCTTTCTTTTGCTGCGCTTCGACTTCATCAGCGGTGGCTCGTCGCGCTTGATCTAATTCAATCGACTCAGCGGTTTTTACTTTGTAGCTGGTGATTTTGCTTTCTATTTTTTTAACCATGATTTGGTTCCTCTGTGGCGCGAGCCGCTCGGTGTGGTGGTGCCGACCGGCTTGGGTTTGCGCTAACTAATGTTCTGTAATTTAATATTTATTCTTAGCAGTACTTTCGCAAATACATGGAGCCAAAATGGTTTGAACCATGTATTTGCGTCGACGTCTCTTGGTGAGGCCATTTCTTGCTAGGCAAGGTGAGGAACTGTTTCAAGTAAGTAACGCGCTTAAAATTATTCCCCAATGCGGACTAGCGTAAAATGGATGCTCCCAATTAGAACTTTCCGTAGTAACCTTCTTTCAAAGCATCGAACAAGTTCGCTGCGGTATGCGTTTCACCGTCATACTCAACTTCTTCGTTACCTTTTAACTCCATAGTTGTACCGTCTTCTAAAGTGAATTGGTAAACGGTGTTTTCCAAATCATCTTCTTTCACCAGCACGCCTTGAAATGCCTCTGGGTTGAAGCGGAAGGTGGTGCAACCTTTTAGACCTTTGTCATACGCGTACATATAGATATCTTTGAAATCTTCATACGGGTAATCGGTAGGTACATTGGCGGTTTTTGAGATGCTCGAATCAACCCACTTTTGCGCTGCCGCTTGAATGTCGACGTGTTGCTTTGGTGAGATAGTGTCCGAGGTCACAAAGTTAGCAGGTAGTTGCTCTTCAGGATTCTCTGAATACGGCATTGCGTTAGCGTTAACCACTTCACGGTAGGCCAACAACTCGTATGAGAATACGTCTACTTTTTCTTTGGTCTTGCGGCCTTCACGAATAACGTTACGCGCATAGTGATGTGCAAAACTTGGCTCGATACCGTTGCTGGCATTATTCGCCATCGACAATGAAATTGTGCCGGTTGGCGCAATAGAACTGTGGTGCGTAAAACGCGCACCAACTTTCGACAATTCTTCGACTAACTCAGCGTCCACTTCAGCGATTTGCTGCATGTAGCGACTGTATTTAGCGTGTAACTCAGCGCCACTTACTTGGTCACCAACTTGGTAACCGTCTTCGGCCATTTCAGGTCGTAAGCTCAGCATTTCTTGATCAACCGTAAAGGTCTCGGTCATGATCGGCGCTGGGCCTTTTTCTTTGGCAAGTTCGAGTGCTTGATTCCAACCTGACATGGCCATTTCGCGTGCCACACGCTCAGTGAATTCAACCGATGCTTCGTCACCGTAGGTCATGCCCAACATAGTCGCTGTTGAACCCAAGCCTAAAAAGCCCATGCCATGACGGCGCTTACGCTCGATCTCATTGCGTTGCCCTTCTAATGGCAAGCCGTTGATTTCGACTACGTTGTCGAGCATGCGAGTAAACACGCCAACCACTTCACTGTATTTTTCCCAGTCGAAGCGCGCTTCGGCAGTGAATGGATCAACCACAAATTTAGTCAGGTTCACAGAACCTAATAGGCAACTGCCATACGGTGGTAACGGTTGCTCACCACATGGGTTGGTGGCACGAATATTCTCAACAAACCAGTTGTTGTTCTTAGTGTTAACTTCGTCAATCAAGATAAAGCCAGGTTCAGCAAAATCGTAAGTCGACGTCATGATCATGTTCCACAAACGATTAGCTGGAATCGTGTTGTAGATTTTGCAGGCGGTAAGGCCTTGCTCATTTTTGATGTAACCGCCTTCGGCTGGGTAACGACGCCAAATAATTTCAGGTGAGGAATATACGTCGAGCTGATCTTGTTTAGCTTCTTTCTCAGTCACCGGGAATGACAAATTCCAGTCGGTGTCATTTTTAACCGCTTCGATAAATTCCGAGGTAATCAACAGTGACAAGTTGAACTGACGTAGACGACCGTCTTCACGCTTGGCGCGAATGAATTCCATAACATCAGGGTGACTCACATCAAACGTGGCCATTTGCGCGCCACGACGGCCACCAGCCGATGACACGGTGAAACACATTTTGTCGAAGATATCCATAAACGACAGCGGGCCAGAGGTGTACGCACCAGCACCCGACACATACGCACCTTTAGGACGAAGTGTGGAGAATTCATAACCAATACCACAACCTGCTTTGAGGGTCATGCCGGCTTCGTGGTTCTTATTTAGGATGTCGTCCATTGAGTCGGTAATAGTGCCCGACACGGTACAATTAATGGTCGAAGTTGCCGGTTTGTACGCTTGTGCGCCGGCATTAGAAATAATACGCCCTGCAGGCAATGCACCGTTATCTAAAGCCCATACGAAGCGCTCATACCAATGCTCACGCAAGGCATCAGTCTGCTCTACACCAGACAAGGCACTGGCAATACGCTCAAAGGTGTCATGCGTTGTTTCATCAACAGGCTTACCGGCCTTGTCTTTCAAGCGATATTTTTTATCCCAAATGTCAGCCGATGTGGACTGCAGTGACATTTGTTTGAGTTTCTTCTCTCCGCCTTTAGCCGCGGCGAGTGCGGTAACGTGCTGGCTTCCTGCTTGCAGGTCTTGTACGGGCTTGCCCATTGGGTTGGTCCTCTATTCTTTTGTGTTGTCAGCGCAGGCAGTTAGTAAAACCAAGTCGGGATGGGTCGACATGAAGGTTTAATCTGCTCTTCGCCAAAAAACACAGGTGTTTTATGGTTAGGTATCGGCATTTATTTACTACTGTTAATGGGATAACCAATAACAATAGATAGAAGGAAAGCAAAAGCCGCGGTATTAACACGGCAGGTAACTCAGCATTCCCCTTCTCTTGGTCTGTCACAACGGATTCAGCGTAAAACCCACTTTATCTAAGCGCTGGTATCATGCCGAGGCACGTCGCACATTTGCGAATAATTCAGCAAGCAGCATGTCAAAAGTTCTCAATTTAAAACTCTTACCCAAAAAAGCTAGCAAATTGATATTGAGCTATCGGTGTTCGGTTTTGCATGCACATTGGTTCTGCTGAGTGATGCTAATGCTAAAGGCTGAGTCTTAAGTTGCTCAGGCTCAGTCAACAATCACCAGCAAACATAACCGGTCGAAAACAATCACTAAGCGACAACTTGATGCAACAAGCAAAGACAAACAGCAACAATCACAAACAGACAACGTGGCGACGATAAAACAATCAATTTCACGCTACATTTTTAAGCTCGTCTTACGACGATCCCACATTACGCTAACCCGGCATAGACGTTAACTTAACACTAGATTTTGGCCCGCTGCATGGAATGGAAAATCACGTCGAAATGACGTAGATATCAGCGTTTTCAATACCTTAGCGCGTTTTTTGAAGAAATGGTTAATCCTTAAAAAACACTATATGTTGTGGTCATGACCAGAGCAGACCCAAAGATAATGGGTCGAAGACAAAATCGCAAGCTGTTTATGAAGTTTTGAGGGTAATTATTATCGTCGATAATTTATTGGCGATTTTGGTAGACAAAACGCCTAAAAAAAGTTGTCGACCTCTAAATAAATAAGTGATAAACGGCTACTTCGAAGCCCTACATTAACGCGTCCCAGCCAATCCTTTTTTCTGCTTTGAAAGATGCTACACTTTGCGCAATTATCCGTGATGTTGAAATGATTCGCCAACCCTCATTACCACCAACCACACATAACGCTAATCGCGTTCTACCTCGCTCAAGGCTGCACATTATGCGCCTGCTGGTAAGCGTGGTGCTGAGCCTATGGTGTGCTGGTTTGGTTGCCAACGCGCAAACCGATTTTCCAATTCACGCGAACTCCCCAAATCTGAAAGCCGAATTTAAAAAAGAGTTGGACAAGTGGATGGAGCGCGCCTACGAAGGCGATGCAGAGGCACAATTCAAAGTTGGCGTATTATTTGCCAATGAGCAGTTCAAATCAGCCGATTACGAACAAGCCGTGTACTGGTATAAACAGGCGGCTCGCCAAGGCCACACCTTAGCGCAATATAATTTAGGCCATCAATACTTAAACGGCATTGGCGTAAAACCCAGTGAAGCAACGGCAATGAGTTGGTGGTTAAAAGCAGCCAAACAAGGCCACCCTTTAGCGCAGTTCAATGTTGGTCGCGCCTACTATTTGGGCATAGGCCTAAAGAAAGACTTGAGCCTCTCACGGATCTGGTTTGAGCGAGCCGCGAGCAACCAAGAACCGCGCTCAATTGAAATTCTTGAACAACTAGGATGGGCCACGCCAGGCCAATACGCGGTGAGCAAGCAGCCAGACACAGCGCCAGTTGCAGTGATTGAACAACCTAGCGCACCGCAAGCGAACACACAAAAAGCAACGCCCAAAGCCCTAGCCCAACCAACACCAAGCCCAGCGGCCTCAGCAGCGGCGATTACCCAAACACCGATCGACACCGCAAACGATTCATTGGTGATTACCGAACGTCCACAACGCGACAGTTTGGCGCGTCGCAGCGATTCACAGGAAATCACTTCCAAAGTACAACCAGTCAAAGTACAGCCGGTAGCACTGCCCGCCGCTAAACCACCCGTTATCGAGCAAGCTAGTGCGGCTAAACCAGCGGCCTCCGAGTTAGCGCAATCGAGGGTCGTTGAACAAGCACGGCAAGGCGAGACAGCGTCGCTAGAAAAAGCGCCAGCAAAAACCGAACCCGTCGCTACATTACCAGTTAGCCAGCCAAGCGTGTCACCCAAACCAACAGTTGTTGAAAGCAATAGCTCAAACCGAGCCAGCTCGTCGCCCGCCAGCAACACAGCGCAAGAACCAGCAAACAGTGCTGAAGCCAGTCATGCGATTGCGGTATATACCAATCCGGCGATACGCAGCGTATTAATCGCCGTGCTTGAAGAGCGCGATCAGTTGCAAGTCGTATCGCCCGATACAGAATGGACCGCGGTTCGTAGCCCACAGGGGTTTCCAGTATGGGTCAGCGGTGACTACATTCGCGTCAATGCGGGTCGCGGCACGATTACCGGTTCAGCGGTAAACGCGCGCTCGGTGCCGATTGTTATCCGCGGCACAGTGGTAGGCCGTCTCGACAAAAACGAAACGGTGACGGTGTTAGAGTCACGTGGTAATTGGTATCGAATTCAATCACCAACACGTTTTCAAGCCTGGGTTAAAACCAGCGAATTGAAAACTCGACCACAACTCAGCCGAGCACAGAATGACTGACCAAAACCAGGTAATTTCGCCGTTTCTAGGCGACCATGATCACAGTCATTGTGAATCGCAGGCCCTTGAAGTTGCGTTAGAGCAGTGCCGTAAAAAAGGCTTGAAGCTCACCAAGATTCGTCAGCAAGTATTGGAAATCATTTGGTCTCAACACAATCCAATTGGCGCTTATGATGTATTGCAACAGCTGCAAGCGCAGGGGCACAAACCCGCGCCGCCAACCGCATACCGGGCGCTTGAATTTTTAGTAGACGCTAAGTTGATTCACCGCATCGAATCGTTAAACGCCTACATTGGTTGCCCTTCGCCGGAATCGAGCCACCAGTGCCAGTTCTATATTTGCCGTGAATGTGGGCATATTGCCGAACTGAACAACAGCGCGGTATCTGATGCGCTATCCGCTGGAGCGGCAGACTTAGGGTTTCGCAGCCAACAGCCGGTGATTGAGGTGCATGGTATTTGCCGTGCTTGCCAAGCTGACTAGCGTAGAGAATAGCTCTGCTAGCGGGCTAATAAAATTATTGGCTAGCCGCTACTTATTCTGCGCACGCAGGTAAGCCAATTTCTCACGTATCTTAATCTCTAAACCACGCTCTACCGGCTGATAAAACTCAATGTCGCTTAACTCGTCGGGCAAATACGTTTCGCCCGCGGCATAGCCTCCTTGCTCGTCATGCGCGTAACGGTAACCCTTACCGTAGTCGAGCTCTTTCATTAATTTAGTTGGCGCGTTGCGCAAATGCATGGGCACTTCCAAAGAGCCTGTCTGCTTAATTGCCGACATAGCCGATTTGTACGCAACATAGACCGCATTACTCTTAGCCGCCACTGCCAAATAGATAACCGCCTGCGCTAACGCCAACTCACCTTCTGGACTACCCAGTCGTTCTTGGCACTCCCATGCGTCTAAGGTAATTCGCAACGCGCGCGGATCGGCATTGCCGATATCTTCGCTCGCCATACGCACGACGCGACGCGCAATATAACGCGGGTCGCAGCCACCATCAATCATGCGACACAGCCAGTACAATGCGGCGTCTGGATCAGAGCCACGCACCGATTTATGCAGCGCCGATATTTGATCGTAAAATGCTTCGCCACCTTTATCGAATCGTCGCGTGGTACCACCAGCGAGAATTTCAGCTATAAGCTCAGAAGTTATTTCGCCGTCTTCGGTTAAGTCAGCGGCTATCTCTAGCATGGTTAGCGCACGTCGCGCATCACCATCTACCAACTCCGCAAGCTGATGTTTAACCTCATCCGCCATGCGCAAATTTAGCGAACCCAAGCCAAGCTCTTGGTCTTGCAAAGCTCGATCAATCAACGACACTAAATCATCAGGGCCTATCGACTGCAACACGTAAACCCGCACCCGTGACAGCAATGCGTTGTTAAGTTCAAATGAAGGATTTTCAGTGGTAGCACCAACAAATAAAATGGTGCCATTCTCTATATGAGGCAAGAAGGCATCTTGCTGGGCCTTGTTGAATCGATGTACCTCATCGACAAACAATACAGTATTACCCATGCCCGCGCGCTGGCGATCACTCGCGGTTTGCACCGCTTCACGAATATCTTTGACTCCCGATAACACCGCCGACAACGACACAAAGGCCGCATCACTTTGGTGCGCGAGTAATTTCGCTAATGTGGTTTTACCGGTGCCGGGCGGCCCCCAGAACACCATGGAATGCAGCTTACCGCTTTCAATTGCGGATCGCAGCGGCTTATTCGGCGCGAGCAACTGCCGCTGACCGACCACGTGTTCCAAACGAGTTGGGCGTAATCGGTCAGCAAGTGGCTGGCTAAATATTTCTGGAGCGGGAGTCACCCAAACAAGCTTATTCGTCGGTAACGCAACCCATAGATGCGTTTTTGACGTAGCGAATATATTTAAACAAGGTGCCGCGTGTCGCTTTCAAGGCCGGCGCTTCCCACTCAGCCAAACGCTGAGCTAACTCCTCGTCGGACAGATCGACTTCAATACAATTATTGACGGCATCCAAGGTAATAATGTCACCATTTTTAACCAAGGCGATGGGGCCGCCCTCTTGCGCTTCTGGCACCACGTGCCCAACAATAAAGCCATGCGAGCCACCGGAGAATCGACCATCGGTAATCATCGCGACATGCTCACCTAAACCCGCTCCCATAATAGCCGAGGTTGGTTTAAGCATTTCTGGCATGCCCGGCCCACCTTTAGGGCCTTCATAGCGAATAACCAGCACATCCCCTTTTTCAATATTGCCGGCTTCGAGCTGATCAATCATGTCTTGTTCGCCGTCGAACACCTTAGCTGGGCCGACAAACTTTTCACCTTCTTTACCAGTCACCTTAGCCACTGCACCTTCAGGTGCTAGATTACCTTTTAGAATTTGAATATGACCGGTACGTTTAATCGGGTTAGATAGCGGACGAATAAGGTCTTGGCCTTCGCTTAACGAGGGAAGCTCCGCCAAGTTTTCGGCCAAGGTTTTGCCAGTTACCGTCATGCAGTCACCATTTAACAAGCCAGCGTCTAGCAAGAATTTCATCACCGCAGGCGTGCCACCAACATTATGCAAATCTTGCATCACATATTGCCCACTTGGCTTGAGATCCGCCAAGAACGGTACGCGGTCGCTAACTGATTGGAAGTCATCAACGGTGAGGTTAATATCAAGCGCACGCGACATCGCGATTAAATGTAACACCGCGTTAGTCGAACCACCAAGAGCAGTGATTACGACCATGGCGTTCTCGAAAGCTTCGCGGGTCATTATGTCGCGTGGCTTCAAATCAATTTCTAATAGATGCTTAAGCGCCGCGCCAGCGCGTATACACTCATCTACTTTTTCAGGATCCACGGCTGGAGCCGAAGCGCTGTATGGCAAACTCATGCCCATTGCTTCGATCGCGCTGGCCATGGTGTTAGCGGTATACATACCGCCACAAGCACCGGCACCGGGGCAAGATTTCTCAACGATTTCTTGGCGCTCATCATCGGTTATGGTTTCGACAAGGAATTCCCCATACGCTTGAAACGCCGAAATAATATCGAGCTTACGACCATTATGATGACCCGGCTTAATCGAACCACCGTAGACCATAATCGACGGACGGTTTAAGCGCGCCATCGCCATTATGCAGCCCGGCATGTTTTTGTCGCAGCCTGGGAGCGCTATCAATCCATCGTAAAATTGAGCCGCCACTACGGTTTCAATTGAATCAGCGATAATGTCACGCGACTGCAGGGAATAAGCCATGCCTGCCGTGCCATTGGTGGTGCCATCGCTTACCCCAATGGTATTAAAGCGCATACCTACCAAGCCAGCATCTTGCACACCCGTTTTCACGTGTGCTGCCAGGTCATTCAAATGCATATTGCAGGTATTACCTTCCCACCACACACTGGCGATACCGACCTGCGCCTTGTTCATGTCGTCGCGAGTTAAACCCGTGCCGTAGAGCATGGCTTGGCCAGCACCCTGTGACTTAGGTTGCGTAATGGTGGAGCTGTGTTTATTGATTTTGTTATCAGACATAAGCGCTGAGGTCATGCGGTTAAATAAAGCGGGACGTTGATTCTACACGGCGCTTGCGGCCAATAGAACCTGAAAACCTCATTTATCCGCACCACTTATTATGCTCGATCACAGCGCGAGCCTAGCCTAAGCAACGCGAGTTTTGTTTACTACCCGTCACTTGGACTCAATAACTGCTCCAATAACTTTTTACGCTCAGCTCGACGTTTTTGTTTTTCGTTCAATTCTGGTTCAGGCGGCGTGTCAGCAACCGGCGCTGGATCGCTCGATACCGGAACATTACTGAACGCTTGATCGCCGCTCACTGATTGCTCAGTTTGGACCTCCGGTTCTGCTTGCCGCTCACTAATTGGACGCTCTTTTCCAGGTGTCGCTGGTTGCTGCTCAGTGGCTTCAACGGCTCCGTCGCGTTCGCCAACAGGCGGCTTAGCTTCTTGGCTTGAATTGTTCTTATCTTTCTTTAGCGCCTTTTGAATTAGTACTTGCTTAATCGCATCCGCAGTAGACAGTTTTTCACCACCTTCAATGCCGTACTTTTCTTTAAGCAGCTCGCCCTTTTTAGTATCCAATTTGGTCTTCGCATACGCCTTATACAACGCTTGCATATCGGGCAAACAACTCGGCGCTTCAAACGATCCACGGCAACGCACCGGAATCGTGTAACCCTGTAACTTAGAAAGCTTTTCGCCAATGACGCCGTCGATACCTTCTTGCACAACCACGCGTAAGTTGTAGTCTAATGTTTGTGTCGCAAGGTCAACTTCACCGAAACCAGTTACCAACAACCCCGGCGCGACTAATTTAAGGTCGTTGTTGCTGAGTTGAAAATCATTGAGTGAAAACGTGCCTATTAGTTCACCGAATTTAGTCACATCCGATTGCTTGCTTTGTACTTCTTTGTCGGCCGTTGCATCGGCTTGTTGCTGCTCGCCTTTACTCAATAAATTAGCCACGGTGTTTGCTTGCGCTAGCAGTCCGAGCATATCGATGCCGTTCAATGAACCATTGCTGGCAAGCAACTTAATAACACCTTGATTGCTTTGTTTGCCAGCTCGTTCGGTCACCGTAACATCGACATCTAGCATGCCAACACCGCGCAACTGGTCGGTGATATCTGCGTCGGTTAATAGTTCGCCTAGTTGCACCAAATCCATGTTCTGCTTAACACGCAATTGGGCCTGGTCAGACTGTTGCTGATACGCTATTTCTCCTTCCAACTTACCTTGATACAAATTGGCCACTGGCGTGATTGAAACGTTGCCATCTTGCGAGACCACTGTCACATCAATATTGCTCAACTGTACGCCACCTGCGATAAATTGCTTGGCACGGAATCGACCGTTCGCGTTTACTGCATGGAAAGCCGCCATGGGTATTGCCAAAGCCTCACCGCCACTCACGGGTTTGCTTGCGCTCAAACCTTGGCTCTCGTCAGCCTTAGGTAAGTAGTTATCGAGATTCAAGCTATCGAGTGACAAGTCAAATTGCATCGCCGGATTGGTGAAATTCCGAATAGACGCTGATCCAGTTAAATGACTCTGATCAACAACCAATACTAACTCGCTTAACGCGGCCGACTCCATATCGGCAACAAATGCGGCTTTAAGTGATACCGCATTGAGTGCATTTGAATTAGTCGGCGAATAATCCACATCGAACTCAGATAGTAATTTGTTCGCGTTAAACTCACTTACCTCGACACGACCAGTGACACGCGGCGCGTCCATTAATTTGGTTATTCGTGCGTCAGATATCGTGGCATTCAGATTAGCAATAGTCGCCACTAGCTGCGGCGCATCCAAGGTTTGTTGAGTCAGATTGATCGTTGCATCTGGCAGCGACAAATCAATCGCTTGGGCGCCACTAACCGAGACCGAGGCACCAAATAAGCTAATCACTTGTTGCGGCGACACCGCAATGCTATCAACTTCGAGCTGCACGGTTTGATCAACTTGAATAAGCTCGACCTGTAAGCGCTCCAACTCCGCTGCCAAACTTTCTCGATCTATTTTGGCGCGCGCGCCGAGATCAAACTTGGTTTGGTTATAGCCACTGGCCGACGTCGCGTCGGATTGAAATAATTGTCCTGACGCATTGAAATCAGCAAGACTGTCACCGATCAAGTTGCCGGTAGCCAAGTTCAATTGCTTGATTTCGGTGCGCGATCCGGCCTGACGGTCATCCAACACAATAGTGCCATCCGTCAATTTAACGCCCTGCACCACCAATGCCACCGCAGCACCCGACGCATCTGAACCGCTATCAGCCGACGCCCCATTCGCTGCATCGGGTTCGCCATCAGACAGCAATCCAGACCAACTGTCTACGCCATTTTTGAGTGTTACTAAACGAATGGTAGGTTGCTCAAGGACTACGGTATCGACCTCTACCCGCTTGCTTAGAAGCGGAATCAGTTTCACCCTAAGCTGTGCACTGTCGACGCTGACCATGTCGCCACCAATACTTTCTGGTTGAGCAAAATGGAGCCCTTCGGTACGAATACCGAGCCACGGGAACACCGACACCGACAAGTCTCCTTCGAGGCGCATCTCGCGCCCAGTTTTGTCCTTGACTAAGGCCGTGAGTTCATCACGATAGTCATTCGGGTCAATTACCGCTGGAATCACGATTGCTGCCACCAACACCAATAGCGCCACAGTCAGCAAGGTTCCAGCTATCCACTTCAACAATTTCAACATCTAATTACACCTAATTTATCTCTAGCCTATGCTACCAATAACGCGAGTGTAGAGTAGCTAGATGAACCAAACATTAACGCACCAGCTTAGCCTTGGAACGATTCACCAAGTTGAGCCAGTCCAGCAATGATCAGCCGCCGTTCGACACGCAGCAGTTTTGAGCTAGTTAATATTTGTTATAGCGGCACTACAACCGCTTTTGTACCATTGCCCAATGGAATTACGATAAAGCCGTCTTCTTCCGTCGGTTCCTCGTACGCCCCCACATCACAACGCCCGTCGCTACGTAATTCGCCGCGCTGATCTTGCGCTAAGCAGTTGGCGTTGTCGCCGGTATTGCGGGCGATACTAGTATTGTTCAGCGCATGGGTTTGAGTAGCGCCGCCATTATTAGCCAAAGCTAACAAGCTTGGATCACCACTCCGACTTGCCGCACAAGAAGCATCTTCGATGATTGATGCGGTATCGACGTTGACCGCACCGAAGCAGTCTCCACCACTTGCAGAGTTAGCAACAATGCTGTTGCGCAATGTCACCGTTTGATCGTAACCGAACAAGCCTGCACCGGCACTGCTCGCGTGATTTCCAGAAAAAGTGGTGTGCTGGATAAGCGCGCCAGCCGTATAGCTGTGCACACCACCACCGGACACCGCGGCGGTATTACCTGACAACGTACTATTACTCAGCGTCAAGTTACCATCAACGGAAAGAATGCCTCCACCATATTGAGCCGCGCTATTGCTAACAAAGGTACTCGTACTAAGTGCCAGTGATGAGTTGTAGCCATATAGACCAGCGCCATCGACGCCAGCCGAATTATTTGAAACAGTGCTGGTATCGAGCGTCAAATCACTGCCAAAAAGGTACAGACCGCCACCAAACCCGCTTGCGACATTCTTATCAAACGTCGATGTTGACACATTCAACGTGACAAAACTCGCGTATAAGCCCGCCCCTGTTGACGTGAGGGTTTGGCCGGTTGCCGTGTTATTGCTCAGTATCGAGCTACTTAACGTGGCGCTCGGCCCCTCAACCAGATCGAGCCCTAAAAGGCTCAAGCCACCGCCGTAGTCCTGCGCTACATTTGAGTCAATTAGCGTTCCGCTGATGGATAAAAATAATCCCTGCCCATAGGCTCCGATGCCGCCACCACTAACACTCGCCATGTTATTGCTGATTTCACCACCGGTAATATTTACTTGATTATTAGTGCCGCCCAAATATATTCCACCGCCGTAGGTGGCCGCATTATTGTTGGTAATGGTTGAGTTGCTAACATCCAATATGACATTCGTCGCAAACGTACCTAGACCTCCACCAAACCCCGAACTCGCCTCGTTGTTATGGATCGTGGAACCAGCAATGCTGACGCTAGCATTAGCGCCACCAATAGATGAGCCGTAATACAACAGGTAGATACCGCCGCCTTCGACATCGGCGGTATTGCCCGATATGTCACTGTCCTGCACAGTTAGCTCAGCGCCCTCCCCCAGCGCGATACCTGCGCCACTTGGAGCCGCGTTAACGCTAATGGTCGAATCACTTAAGGTCAGCGCTGAATAAGGCTCGAGCATAATACCGCCGCCGTAATCAGCGGCCGAACCGCCAGTGATCGTCACATGACTCAACGACGCGCTAGTGCTTGCACCGACACTCAATACTCGACTCGACTCGCCACCGTCGATGGTAATACCACCGACACTTGTGGCATCAATTGTGACGTCACTTTCAAGTAGTAGCTCCCCGGCGCTTAACGTAATCGTGCCACCACTGTCAAAGTTGATGGTTTCATTGGTGCCTCCGCTAGAAATACTGCAGCTGCTTCCTCCATTTCCACCATCCTTAATAGTTTTAATCGCTTGCCGCAAAGTGCAAGTAGCCCCCGTTCCAGCATCAGTATTATCATTCACTGTCACCAGTGCGGCATGCGCTCCAGAGCTAGCTAAGCCAACACCTAAGCCGATAATCGCGGCAGTAACCGCTCGACTCAGCTTGGAAGGTATCAAGCGAAAGTCGGCATCGGCGTTTATAACAGGCGAGCTTGAATGGTGCATAGAGAATATCGTGCTGTGTTAGGAAAGCATTTGCTGCTTAAATTAAGTCTTGTTTCAGCTGTTGGATTATCGTAAATCAGACAACAGAAACGCAGTGCGGTAGGGCTAGCACCACATTACCGTAAAAATTGCACACAGACAATCTTTGCCAATCAGCTTGCTACCCGACTTAAAGCGATCAACGCGCTGGGTTAGATCGAAGCCATTGCCAAATTTGCGTCGCGTAACACCTGCGTGCCCGAACCTGGCTTATGCGCATTTTCGCTGATATGCCTACGCCACAGCCTCGAACGGGGCTCACCGTGATACAAACCAACCACATGCTTGGACAAATGGTTCAGTCTCGCTCCGGCGGCGATTTGCTGATCTGCGTACTTGATATACGCCTCGAGTACGTCATCACGGGACACGGGCTTGCTGGATTCGTCATACAGCTCTTGGTCAACTTGCGCCAAAATATACGGATTTGAATAAGCCTCACGCCCCATCATAACGCCATCAACGTGAGCGAGATGCTCGTGACATTGCGCTAAGGTATTAATGCCACCATTAATAACGATCTCCAGCTCGGGGAAATCGGCTTTTAAGTCATACACCAGTTGATAATCGAGCGGTGGGACATCGCGATTCTCCTTCGGGCTCAATCCTTTAAGCCACGCCATACGCGCATGCACCAAAAATGTCTTACAACCCGCCTCAGCACTGGCGCCAACCAAGGACCATAAAGCCTCACGCGGCTTTTGATCATCAACGCCAATACGGCATTTAACGGTCACGGGGATATCCACTGCAGCCTGCATCTGCTTGACGTTTTCAGCCACAATATCTGGTGACTGCATTAAGCAAGCGCCAAAACTGCCGGACTGAACGCGGTCGCTCGGGCAACCAACGTTAATGTTCACCTCATCGTAACCCCATTGCTGAGCAATTTCGCTACAGCGCGTCATTGCATCAGGGTCACTACCACCGAGCTGTAAGGCCACCGGATGCTCGCTCGAATTAAAATCGAGAAACCGTGCTTTGTCACCAAACAGTATCGCGCCAGTGGTTACCATTTCGGTATAGAGCACAGCATGTTGAGACATCAGGCGTGCAAGATATCGCTCATGTCGATCAGTGCAATCGAGCATCGGCGCGACACAAAAGCGACGGGAAATTTTATCTGGGCGATTCATCGGGCGGATTGTAGCAAAATTTGGTTGCTTAACCAGACGCGTATTCAGCAATACCCGAGATCATGGATATATGTAAAAATAGTACAACAACGATAGACTTAACACCGGATCAACCCGCGCGCTCCCCTAGCCAATAAAGTGAATATCCTAATTGATGCGTATCTTGTTCGACCGGTAAATCTAGTGCAACTAGTATTCTTGTGTATCTGCCTGTTGGGGATTGCTTTACTTTGGTCCAAACCCAGGTTTCGCGGCGTGTGTTTGCTGTTTGGCTTGGAAGCGACCTTAATGGCCTTCAACTTTTCAGAAGAAACTCAGTTATTTAACCAGCGTTACTTGATCACTCCCGCGTTCACATTGTGTACTGGACCAGCATTTTATCTGTTCGTGCGGCAGCTGGTGTTTGATGACCGTCGCTGGTCTTGGATCGACACACTGCACGCCATCCCAGCGTTACTCGCGGTTTTTTTCACCGACCACACCAACCTCATTATTGCATTGGGCTCTATCAGTCTACTGGTGTATGGCACTTTGGCCTTTCGTTGGCTGTTGCGCTATCGCTCCGCTTCACGCGCCATGAGTTCGGCCGCGCGCGAGATGCGTTTGGACTGGCTCGGCTACCTGATGCTGACGTTTGCCTTGTTGGGAATCACCGATATCATTCGGCTCAACCTACAGCCGGTTCTCAGCTACGAGCTCGCGAATACTTGGTACCTACTGCATCAATCAAGTGTGCTGGTGCTCTATACTAGCCTCATTGTATTGGCGGTGCAGCAAGCGTCTTTGTTTGATGGTCTCAGCCAATACAAGTCTATTAGCGCGTCTCACGCCGATCAGGAGCTATCCCGAGTCCTGTTCGAGCAAATCGACCAGACCCTCAAGCAGCAAGCCCTCTACCGTCAACCCAGATTGTCGTTAAATGACGTTGCCAGCGCACTGGGGATCGGCCCGAAAGATGTTTCTAATGCAGTCAATAGTGGTGCTGGGATGAGCTTTTGTGACTACATTAATGGACTGCGCGTGGAGGAGGTCAAACAACGGTTGGCAGCTCAGAGCGAGCCAGTACCGAACTTTTTATCGCTTGGGTTAGACGCGGGCTTTAACTCCAAATCAAGCTTTAACGCAGTATTCAAATCGCTGGTTGGCATAACTCCCCGCCAATACTTAAGAAACCAACAAACGAAATAAGTCCACAATCACGATCTTGGACGATTTGACGCTATTAGTGCTGCAGTCTAGAGGTTCATTTTAACCACTCCTCTCTGACTTATGACTAGTGCTAAATCACTCCTCAAGCGTAGCGTCCAATTCACCCTCGCACTGCTTGTTTCGTTCGCAGCCTTTCTAGTATTCGCGGTGCTTGCAGCGAGACTCGATTCTCCTTCCGACCTACCGCAGGTCGATAATAAACAAGGGTTGCTTATCGACTCAGTGTCGATTGTCGATGTCGCCACGGGCACTGTGGTACCGGATCAACAGTTGCTAATCAGGCACGGCCTTATCGAGGATATACGCGCCGCCAATAGCACCGCACCGAGCAACTACCAATTGATTGACGGCAAGGGCGCGTTCGTAGTGCCTGGCTTAATCGATATGCATACGCATATTTACGATCGCAAAGACTTGGTCACCAGTCTAGCCTATGGTGTGACCTCGGTACGGAATCTACGGGGGCTGCCGATGCATCTCCGCTGGCGCGAGGAATTGCAGAGCAATACCTGGTTAGGCGCGAATCTGTATACCAGTTCGCCGGTATTAGATAGACCAGAACATGCGCACCTCATGCAGCAAGCAGTATCAGACCCACAGCACGCTCGTGAGCTGGTACGCCAATTCCATGCGGATGGCTACGATTTGCTTAAGATATATAACGACATTGAGCCTGATATCTTATCGGCCATAATTGATGAGGCGCTGATTCAACACATGCCAATCGCCAAACATGGCCCCTTTGGCGCAGTGCCCGCGAGTGGTAAGGAGTTCAATCTAGGTGATATCCAGTCAATGCAGTCACTGGAACATGTTGAGGAAATTTTCCAAACGGTGCTGCGCTTTAACTACGACACGGAAGCTCTGCAGCGGTATATACAAAAACTAAAGCAAACAGGTTCGTTTGTTACGCCAACTCTCGCCACGTTTGATCACCTCACGCAACTCAGTGCACATAAACAAGCGTATGTAAAAGCCCAACCAATCCATCGAATCAATCCTTTCTTTCGGTTTTTAAACGAGCAGTTTGCGATACAACGCTGGTTACAAGCGGATCAGGCACAAATAGACTGGAACTTTAAAGAGCGAAACATTTTGTTCAAAATTACCCAACAACTGGCAATCAACAGTGTGCCCTTGCTGGTCGGTTCAGACCAAGGAACGATGTATATGACCGCCGGTATCTCAACGCATCTGGAAATGGCGCTGATGCAGGAGGCCGGTATTGATCCGGCTACGATTCTAAGAAGTGCTACGCTAAATGCGGCCACTGCAATGCATATGGAGCAGACTACGGGTAGCGTGGCGCGCAACAAAATCGCCGACCTTGCACTAGTGACAGCGAATCCCTTGACCGATATCACTCATCTCACTAAACCCATGGCGGTGGTAAAACAAGGTCAGTGGTTAGGAGAATCGGCGTTGGCCGAGCTGATCGCTTCGGGAGCTCAACCGTCACACTGGTATCCGAGCTTCGGCCGCTTCATTGAGGATATTGTTACTCGTTCCTACTTATAAACCGCGGCGAACAAAGGCAAAAAAAATGCCACCTTTAAGGTGGCATTTTTCGAACTGTCTATACGCTAAGAGTGCTACAACGCTGCCTTGATGGCATCCACGCTGTCTTTGGCGTCACCAAATAGCATGCGCGTATTCTCCTTAAAGAATAAGGGGTTTTCAACGCCAGCATAGCCAGTTGCCATCGAACGTTTAGACACAATCACATTCTTTGCCTTCCAAACCTCCAACACAGGCATACCAGCGATGGGACTGTTGGGGTTCTCAAGCGCAGCTGGGTTGACGATGTCATTAGCGCCAATCACCATCACTACATCCACTTCATGCAATTCATCGTTGATCTCGTCCATTTCCAACACAATGTCATAGGGCACATTCGCTTCAGCCAGCAACACATTCATGTGTCCTGGCATACGGCCGGCCACCGGATGAATAGCGAAACGCACATTAACGCCCTTGGCACGCAACATCTTAGTGAGGTCAGATACCGCATGTTGCGCGTTAGCGACAGCCATACCGTAACCCGGAACAATCACAACTTGATTCGCGTCAGCCATCATTTGCGCTACTTCATCCGCTTGAATTGCAATCGCTTCACCTTGCTCACCTTCGTCAGCGTCACTGCTCGAAGTGGTACCAAAGCCACCCATAATGACGGACACAAAGTTGCGATTCATTGCACGACACATGATGTAACTGAGAATTGCACCAGAACTACCAACTAATGCGCCAACCACAATCAACAAGTCGTTAGACAACATAAAGCCGGTCGCGGCAGCGGCCCAACCTGAGTAGCTGTTCAACATCGAGATAACCACTGGCATATCAGCACCGCCAATAGCCATGACCATGTGCACACCAAACGCGAAAGCAATCAATGTCATTAAAATCAATGGCAAAGTGCCGCCGTCGTGTCCCGCCTCTAAAAACCACCAACCAAGCAAGATCGACACACCCAGTAACGCCAAGTTAAGCATATGGCGAGACGGTAACATCAATGGCTTACTGCCCATGCGACCACTCAACTTGCCGAACGCTACGACCGAGCCGGTAAACGTCACCGCACCGATCAAAATACCCAAATACACTTCAACGTTGTGAATTGTCGCTTCGACGCCATACAAATTATTGTTAGGATCGAAATAGCTGGCATAACCTACCAATACGGCTGCCATGCCCACAAAACTGTGCAAAATGGCGACCAGCTCAGGCATTTGCGTCATTTCCACCTTAGCGGCAAAACGTGCGCCAATCGCGCCACCAATCACCATTGCAAAAATCAGCCAACCGTATGCATCAACATTTTTGTTTAGAATTGTTGCCACGATCGCAAGCGCCATACCAATAATGCCGTACCAATTGCCCCGTCGTGACGATTCCTGATTACTCAACCCAGAGAGGCTCAAGATAAACAGAATCGCAGCAGCGATATACGCCGCAGTAATAGTTCCCATTTCCATGTTGCTCTCCCTCTAACCTTTATTAAACATTTTCAGCATGCGCTGAGTAACCAAAAAACCGCCCGCGATATTGATCGATGCGATCAACGTCGCTACGAAGGCGAGAAACACAACCAGTCCAGAGCCGGAGGAGATTTGTAACAAGGCTCCAACCACGATGATCCCAGATATCGCATTGGTCACACTCATGAGGGGCGTGTGCAACGATGGAGTAACACTCCAGATCACTTGATAACCAATGAAACACGCCAAGATAAACACCGTAAAATGGCTCATGAAATCAGGCGGCGCGACTGAGCCAACGCCCAATAGAGCCAGTAAACCCAGCCCCATCGCACCGAAGGTCATTTTCGCTTTGCTCGCTGCACTTAACTCTGGTGCTGGCTCGGGCATCGCGACCGGTTTCGGAGCGGCTTTTGGCGCTGCTGACAAAGCTGGTGCTGGCGCTGGCCAAGTGACTTTGCCATCGTGTGCGGCGGTCGCCCCACGAATTACCGCATCGTCCATATTGATCAACACTTTACCGTCTTTGTCCGGCGTCAAGTCAGTCAGCATGTGACGTAGATTAGTCGAGTAGAGCTGCGACGACTGCGTTGCTAGTCGGCTTGGCAGGTCTGTGTAACCAATAATTTTCACCCCTTTATGGGTTACGATTTTATCCGCCTTAGACAACTTACAGTTGCCACCTTGCTCAGCAGCCAAATCCACAATCACACTGCCCGACTTCATGCTCTCCACCATGTCTTTGGTGATGAGCTCAGGAGCAGGTCGACCTGGAATTAACGCCGTGGTGATGATGATGTCGACCTCTTTGGCCTGCTCACGAAACATCGCCATTTCAGCATCAATAAATTCTTTACTCATGGTTTTGGCATAACCACCATCACCTGAGCCGTCTTCTTCAAATTCTAAAACAAGAAATTCGCCACCAAGGCTCTCGACTTGCTCTTTGGCTTCCAGTCGCGTGTCAAAAGCACGCACAATGGCCCCCATACTTTTGGCTGCGCCGATAGCCGCTAAACCAGCAACACCGGCACCGATCACTAATACTTTAGCTGGCGGTACTTTACCGGCCGCGGTAACTTGACCCGTGAAAAAGCGACCAAACTGATTGGCGGCTTCCACGATGGCACGATAACCACCGATATTCGCCATGGAGCTAAGTGCGTCCATCTTCTGAGAGCGTGACAAGCGCGGCACACAATCCATCGCGATCACATTCACTTTGGCGTCGGCTAGCTGCTTAAGCAGCTCTTCGTTTTGCGCTGGCCAGAAAAAACTGATTAGCGTGGTACCGGCGGCAACCTTGTCGGCTTCGGCCGATGTGACACCACGCACTTTCATAATGATATCCGTGTCGCTCCAGATCGCGTCCGATGTCACGACGTCAACGCCAGCGTCTTTGTAGTCTGCGTCACTAAATTCGGCATTCTTACCGGCCCCTGCTTCGATTCGCAGTGTGTGGCCTAGTTTCTGAATTTGCAGCGCCGACTCAGGGGTTAACGCAACGCGTTTCTCGCCTTTGTACGACTCCTTGGGGATACTAATTATCATCGTTTCTTACTCCATTGGTGTGTCCAGTAAGTGGTTGCCTACTCTTTATTGCTGGTAGGATCGCACTGATTATACGAACCGCGCCCAACAATGCCAGCCTGTCACAGCGAAGTTGCGCGCAATAGTAGCCATTGTTTGAGTGAATACTTTTGCGATTTCGGCTATTTTGCAGAGAGCACACATCCGCATGTGCCTTTTGAGGCACCTCGCGTATACTGGTAAAGATGATGAATTCGACCCTATCCGCCGTATTAAACGCGTTCACAATTCAAGACTTGATCACCATTGGGATCAGTCTACTGTTAATGATTCTGGCTCGGCCGTTCAGCAAGTGGTTAAACAGCGAAGATGATTTGACCTCACGCGTAAGCATGATGCGCATGTTGAATTTCCTGATCATAGTGGCGGTGCTCGCCAGCGTATTTGTGTTACACGAGAGCGCTTGGCTGAGCCGACTTACCCAATCGTTAATTGTCATCTACTTTGCCACCTTGGTGACGCACGTCATCAATTATTTTGTACGTCGCCGCTTTGGCAAAACTCGCATTACCAGTACCGGCACATCGATATCGGACACTTATTCGAGTCGCGGTTTGAGCTTAGCTGTGGCCGCATTCATCAGTGTGATCGCACTGGTAACCTGCTTGAGAATACTCGGGCTAAACTCTCTTTTAGAGGCCGGCGGCGCGCTGGGGATCATTGGTCTGTTCTTAGCCATGACTCAAGGGTCGTGGGCTCCAGACATTATTAGCGGCCTAATCATTCTTAATAGTCGCTTATGCGAAGAAGGTGATGTCGTCCAATTCAATATGGATGGCACACAAATCGTGGCATCGGTGTTCAAAACCAAACTATTCCATACCGAGTGCTTAGATTTGGCCAATAACCATCGATTAATGGTGCGCAATACGAAATTACGTGATTACGGCATTCAAAACCTCTCGCGCTTCGCATCGGCTAAGGGGCTACGTGAATGCATGCTGTTTAATATCGACTATGCTCACAGCCAAAACGAAGTCACTGAAATGATGTTGCGCGCGTTTAGCGAAATCGATCGAGTTGAGGGCATGCGTGAAGAACAGTTCGACCCTGAGGTGCTAGTGCATGATACCGGCGACTACGCGGTAACTTGGGCCGTGTATTACTATATTAAAGACGTAAAGCATCTATTGAAAATTAAGCAAAAGTTTCGAGCGCACATTCTAGCCGAATCAGTCCGATCAGATATCTCCTTGGCCACACCAGTATTACAGATGAATGAGGTGACTCTGTCCAAGGCGGCAGCGAACGTCACACCGTCAATGTGAGCCAATCCGTTTAATTGACGCAGTTAGCGTTCACTATCGCACGCTAACATCGCCTATAATAAATCGTTTGAATTACTGCCTAATCGGCACCAGCCAACTCAACCAAGGTCACCATGAGCAAACCCACGCCTAATCACTTTATTCGCAGCATCGCTAAAAACGACCTAGCTAACGGCAAGCACGAATACATTTATACGCGCTTCCCGCCGGAGCCGAACGGTTACTTACACCTGGGGCACGCCAAGTCAATTTGCTTAAATTTTGGACTCGCACAAGACCTAGGCGGCAAATGCAACCTCCGGTTTGATGACACCAATCCAGAAAAAGAGAACGTCGAATTCGTCGAGTCAATCCGCGACACCGTTGAGTGGCTGGGCTTTGAGTGGAGCAAGCTTTGTTACGCCTCAGATTATTACGATCACCTCTACAACTACGCCCTAGAGTTAATCGATAAAGGCTTGGCGTATGTCGATGAACTCAACCCAGAGCAAATGCGCGAGTACCGTGGCGCACTAACTGAACCGGGTAAAGACAGCCCCTTTCGCGATCGATCTATTGCTGACAATCGCGACTTATTTGAACGCATGCGCGCTGGCGAATTCGCCGAGGGCGAGTACACACTGCGCGCCAAAATTGATATGTCAGCGCCAAATATAGTCATGCGCGACCCAATTTTGTATCGGATTCGCTATGCTCACCATTATCGTGCCGGCGATAGGTGGTGCATTTACCCAATGTACGACTTCACTCACTGCATCTCTGATGCCCTAGAAGGCATTACGCATTCATTGTGCACCTTAGAGTTTCAAGACAACCGCGAGCTATACGATTGGATTCTTAGCAATATTACACTTGAGGAAAACCTTGTTGGCGAGCGCGGCAAATTAATGCCAAAGCAAATTGAATTTGGGCGATCGAACCTAGAGTACACCATGGCCAGCAAGCGCAAGCTGATCCAGTTGGTCAACGAAGGTCATGTAGACGGCTGGGACGATCCGCGCTTGACCACCTTAGTCGGGCTCCGTCGACGTGGCTACACACCAGAATCTATCCGCGACTTTTGTGCCGAAATTGGGGTTACCAAACGAGACAGCACCATCGATATGGCGGTGCTAGAAAACGCCATTAGACATAATTTAGAAGCCAGTGCCAAACGGGTATTTGGTGTATTAGATCCGCTCAAGCTGATTATCACCAATTATCCTGAAGACCAAACTGAATTTTTCACGGTTAAAAATCACCCGAAAGATGATTCGATGGGAACTCGCGACCTGCCGTTTGGACGCGAAATTTACATTGAACGTGACGACTTCATGCTCGAACCACCGGCCAAGTTTTTTCGCTTAGGCCCAGGCCGCGAAGTGCGCCTACGTTACGGCTATGCAGTGACCTGCAATGACGTGATCTACGATGCTGATGGCAACGTTAGCGAGCTACATTGCAGCTACGACCCGTTAACCGCTAAGGGGCAAACTCCCGATGGTCGAAAAATCAAAGGCATTATTCACTGGGTTAGTGCAGCGCAGGCCGTTGACGCCGAAGTGCGCGTGTATGACCGACTCTTCACTGAACCTAATCCCGCTGGGGCTGACGACTTTATCGCATTACTGAACCCAGAATCGCTCCGTGTATATCCACACGCGAAGCTCGAACCTAGCGTGCTAAACGCCGATACGCAAGATCGTTTTCAATTCGAACGCGTCGGCTATTTCTGCTTCGATTCGGAGGATCACCGCGCCGATAACGTGGTAATGAACCGAACGGTTAGTCTTAGAGATACCTGGGCGAAAATGGGCGCGAATAAAAAGTAGCCTAATTCATTTAAGCGATCGAGCATATATTTCGCTCAGCAGTACCAGACTGCCGAGCACTAAAAGCGATCGTTTTGAGTGGCATCTGGCGCTGATGTGGCGCCGGATTCCATACTTGAATTCAGCTTATCGATCATGTCGACTAAGCTCTGCATTAATCGCTCGCCAGAGGCTCGTTCCTCTGGTGTAGCGTTCTCCATTCGCAACACAAATTGATCCACCTGCTTCGCTAACTCAGCGCTACTGCGCGACATTTCTTGCACCATCGGTGCTAGCTCCTCGCTCAGGTCGTTAATCGCTCCGGCCAACTGCTCTTCAGTCGCTGCCATATCCTCGATTGAATCCGCAAAACCTTGCTCCAAAGTTTTTAAAGCACTGCCGGTGGATTCCACCGCGTCGGTCATTTGTTGCTGCAACTGGTCTTTGCTACGCTGAAACTCCTCGCCCTGAACATAACTCTGAAATCCAGTGACCATTGAGCTTAATTGTTTGCCACCGGCATTAAGCGCATCGCCCACCGACCACGCCATCAACTCCAACATTGAATCCATGCCATGCAGTGTTTGCCCTGCTTGCAAAGCCTGTGCAATAGGACCTGTCGGGTTATGTATTTCTAACGGCGCGCCCGGTTTAACCCGATTAACGACAATCGCCGCTTCGCTGCTAATCTCTTTGGCCTTCACTGGGTCGAGACTAATATGAACCTGCGCAACACCGTCGCTTAGATCTACCGCGCTGACTTCCCCAACTGTGCTGCCTTGCCAATGCACGTCGGTGCCAGCCTTGATGTCTCGAGTATTATTAAACTCAACGACCACATCTAAAGAATCATTGGAACAGGCACTCAGCAATGCGCTCAGTAAAATCAATGATAAAAGCGCAAGTGGGGACGTATTACGATTTAGCTGAAACATGCTCGACTCCATTTTTGGGACAATTTCTTTTGGGGAAGTTTAGTTTTGACAACCTTGAGCTCAATACGCTCAAGTTAAGCGAGCTCAGACCAAACAAGCCCACACATAAATAAAACGACACTCCTTACGATACCAGCTGCACTCGCGCTAGCCGGTAAAATATCAACGAATTTTCGTTGTTTAACGATTCTCAAGCGCTGACCGCTATTGGGAGAAATATCCTTGTCGATACAACTCGTCCAAGTATTCTGGTCGGTCGATAAACGGGTTCCGGTTGCCTTGTAGCTTTTCAATAATATCATTGCGGCGACGTTCAGCAGCACTCGGCGGATCAGCTCGGTGCCATTGTTGTAGCAGCTTCGCTTGTTTATCAAATAGCATCAAGCCTTGATCGCGATATTCAAACGCCATGTAAAACATCGCTCGCGCTACTTCCCCGCGCACCGCTGGTGTCGGTTCAGCAACACGAGCACGTTCGTCCACTTCAAAGTCACAGGTTTCACCATAGCGCCGCACCTCGCCTTTAACCTCACCGAAGCGATAACTCGAACGGGCTTGGTTCACATCGCTACGTGCTGGATACAAATTGTGTAGGTCGGACTCAATTTGATTAAACCATGCGCTACTAGCGCGACACTGCTTGCGCTTGCCGCATTTCAAGCCTGACGTCGCCCACGACATCGGAAACACGTGCTCGACATTAAATCCAGCGCGCTCATCGGTTTCAAACGGCGCTTGGCAATACAAGGTAACGCCATCACGAGGGTACAAGTTTCGCCAAAACACTTTACGTGCTTGATCGTAATTGCGTTGTTTAGCACCGACCTGTTGCGGCGGTGAATTTGCAGCCCGCGTGCCCTGCTCAGATGCTGACTCATAAGACTCAAAGAACCACACAGCCGCGAGCATGAGCGCCACGACAGCGACTCGTTTGACAATCACACTCACTGACCTCATTCCCCGTGAACCCCATGCCCGGCATAGAGCTCGTCAATCTTTGACTGGTATTGGGCCAAAACTTTAGGTCGCTTTATCTTTAAAGTGGGCGTCAATAAACCCGACTCGACGGTCCACTCTTGATCACTTAATGCCACCTTGCGAATCTTTGCGTAACCCGGAAAATCGTCCATTTGCTGAGCAATTCGCGCTAATAAGTCATCTTGCACTGAAACACTTGGGGCGTCCGCGACGTTTTGTCCGTGCGTATCACACAACGCTTGATAGAGCTTTGGATTCAAATACACTAAAGCAGATAGAAACGACTTGCCTTCGCCGACCACTAACACTTGTTCAAATATTGGATCGCGGGAAATCGCTCCTTCGATGTCCGATGGCGGCACTTTTTCACCATTAGCCAACACTAAGATGTCTTTGATTCGCCCGGTGATCCGCAAAAAACCGTCGTCATCAATCGAAGCACAGTCGCCAGTTCGCAACCATCGCTGATCACCGTCGACCACCAGCGTTTCACTGGTCGCTGATGGATTATCCCAATAACCCATCATTACATTTTCGCCGCGCACCCAAAGTTCATCGCCATCCATTAACTTGGCCGCCACTCCTCGCAATAACATGCCAATTGAATCTGGCCGGTTGCGAGATGGAGTATTTACACTGACAACCGGGCTTGATTCAGTCAAGCCATAGCCTTGCAGTAAGGGAACACCCATTGAAATAAAGGTCTTGGCTACGGTTTCTGACAATGGAGCGCCGCCAACGATAACAAACCGCAGTCGACCGCCGAGCTTGCTTCGAATTGTATTTGCCACCAAAGCATCTAATAGCGGATGCAGCAGCTGACTAAGGCTCCATGAACGAATGCCTTGCTGCGTCTGAAAGCGCGCCCAACCAACGCGCACGGCGGCCTGAAACAGCCAACGCTTGAAGCTTGACTGCTCCGCCAAGCCCGCGTAAATCTTATTGTGTACGCGCTCAAATATACGAGGCACTGAGATCATAACGGTGGGTTTAATCTCTCGCAAATCGTCCGCCAACTCTGGGATTGAACGATTGAATGCAACTTCACTTGCGCTCATCATCGCCGCGTAATAACCGACCGTACGCTCCAAGGTATGCGACAAAGGTAGAAACGATAGCAGGCAGTCATCCGGATGCAGCGGCACACTGCGCATGCCGCTATACGCATTCGACAACATATTCCGATGCGATAACATAACGCCTTTCGGTCTACCTGTGGTGCCAGACGTGTAAACGATTGAGGCTAAATCATCAGCCTTTGCTAAGCCTCGTTCAAAATGACGTCCGTGTTCCGGCAGCCAGTTATCGACCAATTTAACCTTACCCAGTTCCGCGCCGCGCATAACCAACACGCGCTCCACACAACTCGTGTCTTCATCAGTATCGAGGACCTGCAGCCAGATCTCCGTGTCGGCAAACAAGACGATTTTAGCTCCTGCATTGCCAATTACGTAAGCTATATTGTCAGCTCGATCTTGCGTGTAAAGCGGCACGACCACTAGACCAAGACGTAAAGCCGCCTGATCAAACACTACCCATTCAACACTATTGCGATAGCAGATCGCAACTCGATCACTCTTCTGCAAACCCGCTTCACGAAACGCGACCTGCCAGCGCTCAACTTCACTGGCTAAGCCTGCCCACGTAATCGATTGCCATTGCTTGTCTTGGTAATAGCGATAGGCTACCTTGTTCGAACTGCGTCGGACTCGCTCACGAAATAACTGATCCAGAGTTGTAGCGTCATGGCAGTTGATAACGTCTAGCGCCGTATCATTAACCAGTGCGTCATCTGGATGTTGAACATATATTTTCGGTTCGGTATGCGGCACGATTTGCTAATTTGACTGTGTGATTTTGGGAAATTTAGGCCTTTATAGTATCGCGCTTGACAGGCTTGGTCACCGAAAATCTCTATTCATCCTAAAGATGCTCGTTATAGATAGATAATTCCAGCTTATCACTGCACCAAGATTGTGCTAAATTACGCCACTCTCCGCGGTAAGGTGCCTAGTTTCAAGGCATTTTCTCGAGCAACATCAGCATTTCAACCGGATTTTAAAGGCGAGTATTATGCGACTCATTCTTCTCGGCGGCCCTGGCGCTGGCAAAGGCACACAAGCCACGTTTATTACAGAAAAATACGGTATTCCGCAGATTTCAACCGGCGACATGTTACGTGCGGCTGTTGAAGCCGGAACGGCGCTCGGCATTGAGGCAAAAAAAATCATGGATGTCGGTGGCTTGATCTCAGATGAGATCATTACTGGCATGGTGAAAGACCGCGTACAAGAAAGTGACTGCGAAAACGGCTACTTACTTGATGGTTTTCCACGCACCATTCCACAAGCTGACGCAATGCGTAAACACGGCATTGATATCGACTATGTGGTCGAAATAAGCGTAGATGATGCCGAAATCATAAAACGCATGAGTGGCCGACGTGCACACCTAGCTTCTGGGCGTACCTATCATGTAATTTATAACCCGCCTAAAGTAGCCGACATTGATGACGTCACTGGCGAGCCATTGGTACAACGAGATGACGACCAAGAAGAAACGGTTCGTAAACGTTTAGATATCTATCATGCTCAAACTGAACCGCTGATCGGCTACTATCAAGAATTTGCCGATAGCCAACAAGCAAACGCACCTAAATACGTTAAAATTGAAGGCGTTGGCACAGTTGACTCCATTCGCGATAAAATTCAGGCCGCACTTGATCAGTAACATCACACCGACAAAATAGCACTCAACTCAGCAAGCAGTTGAGTCAAAAAAAAGGCCATCATAAACGATGGCCTTTTTTAGTGGAGCACATGCTCTGAAGTAAAACGCTAGCTATCCCAGATATCGAATAATGTCGTCGGATTCATACATCCACTGAACATCACCATTCGCTTGCTCAATACGTAAACAAGGAACCTGAGTTTTACCGCCTCCGGCCATTAAAGCCTGAGCATGCTCGCGATCAGAGGTGTTGCGTAATTCAACATCAAAATCGCCGCCACGCATAAACGTCAGTACCTTTTGACAAAAAAAGCAATATTTACTGTAATACAGCGCTAGCTTAGTTTCCTTCGTAGTGTCCATTAGTAAGTGCCTTAACCTTCTTTCTTACTAGTTGGAGCTGGTGTGACTTCTAGCAACTCAACTTCAAAAATAAGGGTTTGATTAGGACCGATCGAAGGAGGAGCATCCACACCGTAGGCTAGACTCTCTGGAATCACCAAACGGATTTTGCCGCCTTCTTTAACCAATTGCAGGCCTTCTGAGAAACCAGGGATAACCGCGGCAACGGCGAAACTAGCCGGCTGGCCTCGGTCGTGCGAACTATCAAACTGAGTGCCATCGATTAACTTGCCCACGTAGTGAACTTTGATGACATCGCTGGCTGTTGGAGTTTTGCCTTTGCCTTCGCGCAAAATACTATATTGCAAACCACTCTCAGTGGTTTTAACGCCTTTTTCTTTGGCATTCTTAGCCATAAAAGCGGCGCCGGCAGCGCTGTTTTCAGCACCTTTGGCTAGCATTTCAGCTTGAGCTTTTTCAGCTTCGGCTTGCATCACTTGCTGGAAAGCCATTTGAGCTTGCTGCATTTCTTCTTGTGACAAACGCGGCTCAATACCTGCTGCAGCGTCTTGAATTGCCGCGGTTAGTGCTGACACGTCGATTTGCTTGTCGATGCCTTGCCCCACTAGATTGGCACCAATCTGCATACCAAACGTATAGCCAAGCTTGGCTTCTTGAGAGCTTAAATCGACTGCCGTATTGGTTGTCCATTTGCTGTCTTGCGCAAAAGCAGATGTTGTCATGCCAATGCTCGCACCAACCACAAGCGCAGATAGGCTTGCGGTAGCAGTAATGTGTTTAACTAAATTCATTAATAATAGTCTCCTAGTGGGTTTATTTACGCGAGCCTAACTCGCTTCAATGTCGAACACTTGCTTGTCGTCAACTTCCGTGCAGAACTGTTCAATAAATTCTTCTAAAGGCATCACGTTTTGCGCCTTACTGCCGAAACGACGAACCGCTACAGTCCCTTCTTCCGCTTCACGCTTTCCAATACATAGGATCGCCGGAATCTTTTGCAAGCTATGCTCGCGAACTTTGTAGCCAATTTTTTCATTGCGCAGATCAACTTCCGCACGTAATCCAGCACTTCGCAGGGCCTTAGCAACTTCAATCGCATAATCATTGGCATCAGTAACAATGGTAGCCACCATCACTTGCTGAGGCGCCAACCACGCTGGCAATGCGCCCGCGTGCTGCTCGATTAAGATGCCCAAGAAACGCTCAATAGACCCAAGAATCGCTCGATGCAACATAACCGGAACTTGCTTACTACCGTCCTCGGCTACGTACTCCGCACCTAAGCGCTCAGGCATTGAGAAATCTACTTGTATGGTACCGCACTGCCAAACACGCCCGATGCAATCTTTTAATGAGAACTCAACCTTCGGGCCATAAAATGCGCCTTCGCCCGGCTGTAATTCCCAATCAAGGCCGTTGTCATTCAACGCGAGTTCCAGAGCCTGCTCCGCTCGGTCCCAGACTTCGTCGCTACCTACGCGCTGTTCGGGTCGAGTAGACAACTTATAAATAATTTCGTCAAAGCCAAAATCTGCATACACTTCATGCAAGAAGTCGATAAAGGCTTTTACTTCAGATTGGATTTGGTCTTCAGTACAGAAAATGTGCGCATCATCTTGCACGAAGCTGCGCACTCGCATGATGCCGTGTAACGAACCGGACATTTCATTGCGGTGGCACGAACCAAATTCGGCAAGCCTGAGTGGCAAGTCTCGGTAGCTCTTCAAGCCCTGATTGAATACCTGCACATGGCATGGGCAGTTCATTGGCTTAATAGCGTAATCACGATCGTCGGTTGTGAGGGTAAACATGTCATCGCTAAACTTAGCCGCATGCCCCGACTTCTCCCATAAAGAGATATCAACCACCTGTGGGGTCTTAATTTCTTGATAGCCATGCGCATACTGCTTGGCGCCCATATAATTTTGCACAGTCTGATATATAGACCAGCCTTTGGGATGCCAAAACACACTGCCTGGCGCTTCATCCTGCAGATGAAACAAATCCATTGCCTTGCCGAGCTTTCGATGGTCGCGCTTCTCAGCCTCTTCCATGCGACGAAGGTATTCTTTTAACTGCTTCTTGTCTGCCCAAGCGGTGCCATAAATACGCTGCAATTGAGCATTATTCGAATCACCACGCCAATATGCACCAGCGAGCTTAGTTAATTTAAAGCCATCGCGTAAAACGCCAGTTGATGGCAAATGGGGGCCGCGACATAAATCCAGAAAGTCGCCTTGCCGATAGACCGTGATTTGTTCGTCTACCGGTAGATCCGAAATTATTTCGGCCTTGTAGACTTCCCCTAAGTTTTTGAAGTACTCAATGGCATCATCACGATCCCACACTTCTCGCTCGATGGCCTCATTGCGCTTCACAATCTCACGCATGCGTGCTTCGATTAACACTAGGTCGTCAGGAGTAAATGCTTCTTCTCGAGCAAAATCATAATAAAAACCGTTCTCGATCGATGGCCCAATAGTCACTTGGGTTTCTGGATACAGTTCTTTGACCGCTTCAGCCATCACATGAGCGGCGTCATGACGCAGCACCTCGAGACCCTTATCGCTATCGCGCGTGATAATATCTACCGAGGCATCGGCTTCAATCTCCCGCGTCAGATCCCAGAGTTCACCATTAACTTCAATGGCCACCGCATTACGGCGCAAACCACTACTAATGCCATCAGCAATCGCAAAGCCAGTAATGGCTTGATCGAATTCTTTGGTGGCTCCATCTGGGAAGGTTATTTGTATCGACATGTCGCTTCGGTCGCTATATTCTTTGCTAAGCAAATCACTTAGCTTTAGTTTACGGTCAAGCATCCACATGGGGGCTTGTATTACGGTTTTTTACTGATTCAAACAGGTCAAACCTCGTCTAAACTCAAACTGAAAACCGCCAGCATATAATAGCCAGCGGTGTATTGTATCGGAACCGCCAGAAAACGAAACCGTTAAAGGCTAATAACCAAGGTCAAAGCGCCATCGGCAGGTAACTGCTACGGCTTTCATGTCATGAATCAAATCACCATTACTGCGCCAGACGACTGGCACCTACATTTTCGCGACGGCGAAATGCTCAACGAAACCGTACCAGCAACCGCGCGGTGCTTTAAGCGCGCCATTGTAATGCCCAATTTGGTACCGCCAGTTACAACCAAAGAACAAGCGCTAGCGTATCGACAACGCATTCTTGCGGCTCGACCTGCAGGTAATGATTTCGAGCCATTGATGACACTGTATTTGACCAATGACACCACGCCTGAGGATATTATTGCGGCGCATTCTTCAACAATTCCGGCAGCAAAGCTGTATCCAGCAGGGGCAACAACCAACTCTGATGCGGCGGTCGAGGGGATCGAGTCTTTATATCCGGTATTTGAAGCCATGAGCAAAGTCGGCATGTTACTGCTGATTCACGGCGAAGTCACTCAAGCGGAAGTGGATATCTTCGACCGCGAAAAAGCATTCATCGATTCACACCTCGCGGCAATTCACGCCAAATTTCCAGACCTGAAAATTGTGTTCGAGCACATTACCACCGCCGACGCAGTGGATTTTGTGCTCTCCGGCAACGCAAATTTAGCGGCAACGATCACGCCTCAACATCTATTGCTCAACCGAAATGACTTACTAGCAGGCGGTATTCGACCACATAATTACTGCTTACCCGTATTAAAACGAAGCACTCATCAACAACGCTTGCGTGAGGTCGTTGCCAGTGGCTCTAACAAGTTCTTTCTCGGCACCGACTCAGCACCACATGCCAAACACACCAAAGAAAATAGCTGCGGTTGCGCGGGCTGTTATAGCGCATGGAGCGCGATCGAGCTGTACGCGCAAGTGTTTGAAGACTTGAACGCAATCGACAAACTTGAAGGCTTCGCGTCGCATTACGGTGCAGATTTTTACAAAATGCCGCGAAACACATCAACCATCACCTTGCTGCGTGACACATGGACGGTACCCGAAAATGTCGAGCTCGCAAACGGAGATTCGATCGTACCTTTCTACGCGGGTCAATTACTTAAGTGGAAATTAGCCTAAAGGCCATTAAAAAACCGTTTGATTTGCGGTTTAATACAGTACGAGTCACTAAAACTAATAAATTATGGCCTTATCGCTTAGCGAAAACCAAGATAAATCGTTATCTCGATTAGATCGCGGACGCTTAGCGTATCAGGCTACTCAGTAAAATCATGCTCCTTTCTTTATATGACGTTTAGTCATAGATAGAGAAAAAACCAATAACCGGAATTTTTAAATGGCCGAAATTTTCACCTTAGTAAATCTAGTCGATTTATTACTACTAGTATTACTACAAGCCGTGTTGGGCTTTGACAATTTGCTTTATATCTCATTGGAGAGCAAACGCGCTCCGCTTGAGAAACAAAAAGCAGTCCGCTTTTGGGGCATCATTATTGCGGTCGCATTACGAATCATATTGTTATTCCTACTGCTAAACATGATCAAAGCTTTCCAAAATGAGTTATTCGCAATTCATTGGGAAGGAATCATTCATGCGACCTTTACGTTACACGCAATCATTGTGTTGTTTGGCGGGGTATTCATTCTCTATACCGCCATGAAAGAGATATTGCATATGATGAGCCTCGAAGATATTAACCAAGAAGAAAGAAGCAATAAATCGATCGGCTTTGTGATTTTTTGGATCGTGGCGATGAACGTTGTGTTCTCATTTGACTCTATTCTAAGCGCTATGGCGGTGACCAAAGTGTTCGCCGTTATGGCCACCGCCATTCTCATTGGCGGAATATTAATGGTGGCATTAGCCGATACCGTATCCGACTTCTTAACCAAGAATCGAATGTACGAAGTACTCGGCTTATTCATCTTATTCTTAGTCGGCGTTATGCTGCTATCTGAAGGCGGCCATCTCGCTCACATGCAATTGTTCGGAAACCCCATTGAACAAATGTCGAAAACCACATTTTATTTTGTTTTATTCGTACTGATTATCAGTGACATAGTCCAAAGTCGCTATCAGCGTAAATTGAATATCGCAAAAAAAGGGGTAGGTAGTAAAACCCCATAAAATGCACGATGAAGTCTTTAAAAATCGTGATTTATTAGCGATGACGCTAATTGGCAACATGGTAATTAGTTCGTCAAGTGCTATTATCAAGTTGTAATAATGCGCATTTACAACAATAACAAACCTTTGAAAAACCAATAGTTTAAACGTAGGAGGATGTATGTCTGCAGACACCCCCAGTCAATCAGTACTCGTCATATCAGCGGATACTACCGTTGTCGAAACCATTCTTGGTGGTAACACTACTGATCAGCAATTTAACGCTCGTGAATCGGTACAGGCCGCGTTAGCCGAACCCAATTTATTTTTGAACAACAGCATCGTGATTTTTGATATCGATAGCACTGCCGGCGATGTCGGCACCGCGATAGATCAAGCGCTGAAGATCAAACAAAGCGACCCAACTCAAGTATTGATGCTTGTTGGCGAGAAAGAAGGACTCAATGAAATTCTCAAGTCCAATATTCAGCCCGTGGTGTATCGAGCATTTAATAAGCCAGTTAGCGCCAATCAAATTTCATTAGCATTTAAGTCAGCACATGTTTTACATACTGAATTAGTAGAAAAGCAAGCGGCTGGTGAAGACATTATGGTTGTCGGCCCTGCCGAGAATCGAGCTAGTGTTGACTCATTAGCCGCTCAACGTAAAACCAACCCAGCCATTTATGCAGGTATCGGTGTATTAGCGTTAGCTGTAGTCGGCTTTTTGATTTTCGGCGGTGGCGGAGAAGAAGAGCAACAAATCGTTCTCGACACACCAACTGAAGCGACACAAGTCATCGAAGATATCGAAGCGGACACAGTCTCTATTACCAACGAACTAAATCAACAAGCAGCCACAGCACTATTAGAGGGTCGTTATGTGACTCCTGCTGGTGACAATGCTCTTGAGTATTTTGATCAAGTGTTGGAAATTGACCCATATGACTCAACCGCTTACGAAGGGCGTAAAACCGTTGCTGAAGCAATGCGCTCCAACTACAACCAACTAGTTGCAGATGCTCAATTTGATGAAGCACTAAAAACCATAGATGCTTTACGCGCTATTGAACCGTTAAACACCAATAACGATCAGCTTAGCGCCGATTTAGGCAAGGCGATTACAGCCCATGTGAAGAAAGTACGCGCCAGTGGCTCAGAAGAAGAAATAGCTGAAACCGCCGCCGTATTGGAGCGACTGGAAGGTGACGTTGAAGGCTCTAAGACAGCGACTGAAGCTTTGAAGGAAGAACAAGTTCTGATTGGCAACATCGACAACGCGCTGGCTAACGGCAACCTAATCCCTCCTCAAAAAGGAAACGCTTACTCACTGGTTTCAGACGCTTTAAAAGGCAATAAGATCAGCAAGGCCAATTCGGAACCTCGAGTAAAAGAACTTAGCGCCAAACTGCTTGTATTAGCCAATGAAAATTTTGGCTCTGGCAATATGGAAGAGACAGCTAAATTGTCGGCGCTGATCAAACGCTTAAACGTTGACCGTCAGGGCTTAGCCGATCTAAACCAGAAAGTGAAAGCTAAACAAGAAGAAATTGCAGCGGCGAAAGCAGCCGAGCAAAAAACTGAGCCAGTAAAGGTTGCTGAAGCCAAACCTGCGCCACCTAAAATTCTTCCTGCTAAAGTAATCAGTCGAGCACCTCCTCGCTATCCAAGCCGTGCCTTGAAGAACGGGCAAGAGGGTTGGGTACAAGTGGCCTTCTACGTAAACACAGACGGTGTCCCTGAAGATATCACTATTAAGGGATCTGAACCTTCTACAACCTTTGATTCAGCAGCGATAAAATCAGTCGAAAAATGGCGCTTTTCTCCAGCTCGCAATCAGAACACTGGCTTGCCAGTGCGCAGCACCCAAATTACTACTAAGGTGCAATTTCGCTTGAACTAGTGAAATAGGCTATATAGAAAAGGGCGTGCTTTTAGCACGCCCTTTTTTTTGGATTGTCAAAATGATTCCTGCCGCTTGCAACGTCACGCAAGCTTCATTGGCACAACTATCTGTCGTTAACTCGCGTAATCAATGCTTGCGTGGACGGATCAAACGCGTCTTTGGCGCCATCGGCAACATTTGCAGCATTGGGATCAATGGTAGGCTTAAGCTGTTTCGCAAGACGCTTCCCAAGCTCTACGCCCATTTGGTCATACGAATTAATATTCGCAAATAATCCACCACAAAAAGTCCTATGCTCATAAAACGCTAATAATGCACCGAGCGTTGTTGGATTGAGTCGCTGCAAGAGAATAGTTGTCGAGGGCTTATCACCAGCGAATATCTTTGCTTTAGCAGCTAGGTCAGTTAATCCCTCTGTCGCATGCAACTCTTTCACTTCGTCAAGACTTTGGCCCGCTAATAGCGCCGCCGTCTGCGCTAGACCATTAGCCAGCAACTCAAGGTGATGCTCGGGATATTCATGATCAGCACGCAAGGTTAAAATAAACTCGGCCGGGATCAGTGAGGTGCCCTGATGCAACATTTGAAATACCGAATGCTGAACATCAGTGCCGACACCGCCCCAGACCACCGGCGATGTTTCCTGATCGACCGGACTACCATCTACCTGACGATCCTTACCATTGCTCTCGGTTTCTAATTGCTGCAAGTAATCGACCAACGAACGTAAACGGTAATCGTAGGCAAAGATCGCCTTGGAACTCGCGCCCATGAAATTATCATAATAATGATCGAGCATAGCAGCGAGAAAACAGACGTTTTCACTTGGCTTTGTTTGATAAAAATGCTGATCCATTGATGCCGCGCCGGCCAAAAACTCTTGAAACCGATCCATACCAAACACCAATGCAGCCGACAGAGACACTGACGACCACACCGAGTATCTACCACCAACCCATTGCGGGAAGGAAACAACATTTTTTTCAGGTATTCCATACGCAACAGCATTGTCTGGAGCTGCCGTCACTGCGTAGAAATTCTGCAACGGGTTCATCTCCCCGTGTTTAGCAAACCAATCAGCGATCGAGTTTATGTTTTGCAAGGTTTCAGCCGTGGTGAAAGTTTTCGACACTCCGATTACCAATGTGCTTGTAACCCTACAGGCACTCAACACGGCGACTAATTGGTGTGCGTCAATGTTGCCGATAAAGTGAACGGTAATATCGCCGCCTACGTCGCTCAACGCTTCGGTAATTAGCTGTGGCCCTAGCGCAGAGCCGCCAATACCAACATGAATAATGTCAGTCACCTGAGTACTTCGAGCATCGAGTTCTTTGGTAATTGCTGCATATTGCTCAAGCAGCTGATTTGCTGAGGACTGCGCTTGCTCTAACGTCTCGGGGCGACGCATATCGATTCCCTGGTTAGTCGGGTCACGCAATAGCGTATGCAACACCGAGCGATCTTCGGTAATATTAATTCGTTCACCTGAAAACAGATCCGTACGCTTTTTTGCAAACTCAATTTGATCCGAAAATTCGGAGTAAATATTGATCAGCTCAGGACTGATATGAGTTTTACTAAAATCAAAATAGATATCCCCTATCTGCTTGGACATCAGATTTACACGATTACTATCGCTGATAAACTTCTTTTTAATCCCTAAACGCTGATCAAGAACGGCCAACGCCTCTAACCTTTTTCGAAGCGATGGTTCAATTGACGGCGACATGATATTTTCAGACATAGGTAAGCATTGCTTAGCGCGAGGCTAACGGTTAAGTTTTAACATAGACTGGAGATTGTAGTGCATCTCCAATGTACTCGAAAGTGCAAACTTGATTGACATAGTCTAATTGACTTTATTATTGCTGCATCCTTGACGCGGTGTCCAACATTCGGTTAGAGAATCCCCATTCGTTATCGTACCAAGCCTGCACTTTGACAAGCTGTCCATTAATTCGAGTTTGCTCAATATCCACCACGCAAGAATTAGGGTCATGGTTGAAATCAATCGACACCAAAGGAACATTGCTCACGTTGAACACACCCGAACGACCTTCTTTATAGACCTCAAATATATCAGCTATCTCTTGCAATGATGTTTTGCGGGTCGCTAAAAAGGTTAAGTCCAACAAGGATACATTAATGGTTGGCACTCTAACTGCTACGGCATCTAACTTACCATCCAAATCAGGTATTACCTGTCCGATCGCTTTGGCCGAACCGGTACTGGTTGGAATCATCGAGTAACTAGCCGCTCGCCCTCGCCGCTTATCTTTATGATATGAATCCAACAGATTTTGAGTGTTAGTATAAGCATGCACCGTATTCGCTAAACCCGAAACAATTCCAATCGAACTATGCATTGCGCTAGCTACATGCGCCAAACAGTTGGTTGTGCACGACGCATTAGAAATCAGCTGGCTGTTAGGACCTATCTCGCTATCGTTGACTCCAAACACCACAGTCGCATCTAGCCCTTTGCCTGGCGCTGACACGAGTACTTTTTTGGCACCGGCTGTTAAATGCTTGCTCGCTAATTCACGGGTTCGGAAAAATCCTGTACATTCGAGCACGATATCAACATCGAGGTCTCCCCACGGCAAATTTGCGGGGTCTCTCTGCATAAACGCTGGAATAACCTTTCCATCGACCGAAATAGAGTCTTCGGTAAAACTGACAATCTGATTAAATCGTCCATGGGTCGTATCGTATTGCAATAAGTGAGCGTTAGCCTCCGTGGACGCTAAGTCATTAATCGCTACGATATTAAACTGTTTGTCCAAACCCCGCTCATAGACGGCCCGAAGTATATTTCGCCCGATGCGGCCGAAGCCATTTATAGCAATATTGATCATCTCTAAACTCCTAGTTTACTTTTTAATACGGGTCAGCGTTGCACCTCAAAGATAATACCGACAGATTCAAAGAATGTGGTAATTCCGAGGCTGAATATCGCTAGCCGAAGGCACTCTGCAACAACCGATGCTGGGAATAAAAGCCTACACTCATCGGCGTAATTATCATTGAGATAGACTCTCAAGCAGACCACTAAACACTTAATTAGACCCGCCCAACTCTAGATACAAAATTCCATATACCAAGTTCTACAAAGCAGTAACGCTAAACACAAAAAAGCACGCTAAGACGCGTGCTTTTTTGAATTTCATCATCGAACCAACATCACGTTCCTTCTGTCAAGGAGATGGTCGGTGTCGGGACATTAGCGGATTTAATTCCGTCTATCGCCTGAATGATTGCCTTGGTTTGAGCCTTAGGGTCAACCTTAACAACTACCGATGCTTCTGGCCGTTCAGCCTTTAGGCGTGTAACGGTAGACTTAATCGCACGATGATCAACCACATTACGCTCAATTGTTATTTCATTCAACTTGTTGATTTCAATAACAATTGGCTTTGGCGCTTCTGGGTCTGGCGGATCAGCAGAAGCCGGTGGCTTATTAATATCGATACCTGACTCTTTTACAAAACTGGCTGTCACAATGAAGAAAATTAACATGATAAACACCACGTCCAACATGGGCGTGATATCAATATCGGTTTCTTCTTCGTTATTCGCTTTACCTAGACGTTTCATTATTATTTCCTCTGTAACGCTTAACGCTGTGCTTCATACTGCTCGGCAATCAAACCAGCAGCGTGTTCTTCTAAAATACCCTCAACACGTCTGGCGCGACTCGAAGCCATCCAGTGAGCGAAAACGGTAGGAATCGCAACCACTAAACCTAGCACGGTTGTAACCAAGGCCTGAGAGATACCTCCAGCCATCGTTTTAGGATCACCTGCGCCATATAAGGTAATTGCTTGGAAAGTTTGAATCATGCCAGTCACGGTACCTAGTAGACCAAGAAGTGGTGCAACCACCGCAATGATTTTGATAAACATGATCCATGAGTTCAACTTAGGCGATTCTTTCAACATAGCCTCGCCAAGCTTCAATTCCATTGTCTCGGGATCCGTATTCGGATTATCTTGGAACACTTTCAATACGCGACCCAATGGGTTACGTAGAGAAGGACGTTTAAGATCCTTAGCTTGCTTACGCACCTTACCTTCGACACCTATTAACACCAAGATACGGAAAGCGGCAATTAGTAGCGCAAGTACACCCAAGGTAATGATCACATAACCTACGATACCGCCCTCTTTGACTTTCTCACCAACACTCGGAGCCAGAACCAATGCACTTAGCAATGCACCCTTCGTTGGGTCCATCAAGAACGGAGTTACATCTGAGGTACTATTTTGCAAGTCAATTGCCCGACTAGTGAAGTCGCCACGCATTTGACGCTCTAACGCGACGAAACCAAGGCCTTCAGAGTACTGCAGAATGTCACCACCAGTAACCGCATTGAATACACCAACTCGGGTTACCACCTTGTCTTGCTTTTCATAGATCGGAATCGGGTTACCATTATCGTTCTTCAATAGTTCGCCGTTCTCGTCAACTTCGTAACCGACTACATAATTCACCGGGGCAGTGTACTTTACTACCTTACCTTGCTCGGTCATTTCATTCTGCAGTTGGTACCACAAATCTTCTATTTCGGTTATCGAAACTAAGTCAGTCAAACTCGCCATTTTGGCTACCATTTGACGAAGATTTTCAGCACGATCTGGGTATTGAGCACTAATCAGCGACGTCTTATAAGACTCTTGCGCTTCTGACGCCGATAACTGAATCACGCCGAACAACTGCTTTAGATCACCTAGCTCCTTAGCTAAATCCTCTTGCAACGCAATGATTTTCGTTTCATTGGCTTTGAACTGACGATCCAATTCATCACTGATACGCTCTTGACGAGCGCGCTCGTTGCGCATTGCGTTCAAACGGCCTTGCTGCTTACTGCGCTCGGCTTTAAATTGATTCTCACGAGCTGTATTCGCAGTGCGTTCGCGACTCGCTGCTGAGTTTGTTGCGCTCAAAATCCGATTAATATCTAAGGCGCGAGTCGATTCGTTAGCCTGGGCTTGCACACCCGAACTAAAAGGCACAAGCAGAACGACTAACAGCAGTGCAACCGACCTAGACACACCCGAACGAATGACATTGCTAGATCCGTACATTTTCGACCGTCTATTATTTATTTTTGCTAGTAAAGAGACCATGTTAAATCGCCTCCGGTGCTTTGGTGGGAAGAAGCATTAGCCCTTTCACCTCTTTATCTTGTGTCATACGAATAGCCTGTGCAATACCAGCATTGTGTGAGCTATCAAGCGCTTTCCACACCTTTGCTGAGGTATCCCAGTATCCAGCTTGTTTGCCATCGGTAGTGAGATAATACAAGCCAGACCGGCCTACTTGCAGCATATTGACCGACAAGGTTCCTTGCGGCAATTCAAGCTCTTCGACAAAAACGTCGATCGACTGGCCGTAGGCATTCTCAATCGAATACGCCTCTAAGACTTGACGAAATCGCTCAGCGGCAGAAATATTCGCGTTAGTTAAATAACCTTTGATTCGTCCGACACGAGCGCGACGCTCTTCAAGTTTGAACGGAACATCAGCGGCAATAAAGCGCTCTAAACCGTCAATCATGCTGAGCATAAGTGGCACGATCTGGCGCTCAATTAACGAAGCATCTTCGATAGAACGCTCGAGCCGTTGCATGGCTACTTCTTGAGCCTGCAAAGTTCGACGCATGCGATCGTTAAACTTCTTCAACACCTCAACGTTTTTACGCTGTTGATGGTAGTCAGCAATAACCTTTTCGGTTTGCTCGGAGATTGCATCAATACGCTTCTGCGACGCGGCACCTGACCCTTGACGCTTTATTCCGCTATTCAAGATATCATCGGTCTTGTCTGCATAGGCAGTGAATGGCATCAACGCCGCGAGTGAGAGACAAAGCACACTCTTTTTCACTACTGACTTCAGTACTACTGTACGCATATTTAACCTCTTTATAAGTCCAAGACTAAAGCTTGGCTTTTTATTGGTTCTTTCAAGTAAACGTGTTTATAAATCAAACACGAATTATCTAATTTGTTTATCTATCGATTAAGTAATTGGCTCAACGCTAGTATCAATCTCAGGGATTGGTGCCTCGAGCTCTCTAATTCGAATAACTTCTGATTTAACGTATCTGATCCAATTTCGAGCATCACCAGAAACTTTCTCGTAGTTAGTAGCTCGATTGAAAGTCGCTTCAGCCTCGACAAATTGCTTTTGCTCAAACTGTGCTAAACCTAGGCTAATGAATACGCCGCCGGTGTTCTGCAGGCCACCTTTATTGATAGCTTTTTTGAGCGCGCTTTCAGCTTCACGCCAGCGATTCAGTTGAATTAGAGATAGACCAAGCTGGTTGTACAACTTACCGTCTTTCGCCAAACCAGCCGCCTTTTCCAATGGCGCAAGGGCTTTTTCGTACTCTTTTGCTGCAAACAATGCTTGTGCGTAGATACGATAATTCTTAAGCACGCCTTTGATCACGCCCGAATTCAGACCTTTTTCCATGATCTGTGCCGCGGCATAAGGATTGTCGAGACTCATATTTAACTGCGCGAGTGCAACCACTTCGGCTTCAGATGTCAGTAAGTTCTGATCATACAAAGCTTGATACATCGCGGTCATACGAGGTTGATCATCCAACTCGTTATAAACGCTCGCCATAGTCAGCAAATATGATTTCTTTGGATAAAACTGAACCAATTGCTTAAGCACTGGCAACATCTTGCGATAGTCATTCTTCTGGCGATAGATCTGACTCAATAATTGCAACCAACCTTCTTTAGGTACGCTACCAACTTCTTCATACTTAGAAATACCCTTTTGCACATTTGGTAGCGCAGCGTCGTAATCTTTAAGCATGTAGTGAGCTTGACCTACTAGCATGTAAGCGTCAGCAGCTGGATCTTGCTGAGTCTTAAACCATTGCTGGGCATACTTGAGGGCTTCACGATAATTTTCTTGTGAAAACAGAACCTGAGCAATCACATACAACATTTGATTGTAAAAAGCATCGGATAAACCCTCGCGAGTCGCCGTTACCAATTTGAATTCTCGCAAGGCGCAATTCAAATTATCTTCTTCAAAACAAATGTTGCCACGATAGTTATGCAAATAGGCTTTCTCGATATTATTTAATTCGGGATCTTGCGCCAATTTATCTAAAAGTGCCTTGGTTTCGTTGGTTCGCTTTTCTTCAAAAGACAATTGAATCTTCTCAAACGTCTTCATGTGCTTTTGACGTATCGACTCTACCCGTTTGGTCTGCCTTTTATTACTAGCGCCTTCTTCTTGCGCTACAGCTTGCTGTGCGCCGAACACCGCAACCTCAACCGCCACAAACATCGGTACCATAAGTACGGCTGTTGCAACGGAGGCTGTTATTGTCTTCAAAAAATTCATGGTATTCATAGTTTCACCTCGCTGAGAGTGATTGTTATTCGGCTCGCCGACTTAACAACCACCTTCCATTTCAAAAACCACCCGGATTTCTACTCCAGAAACGTCTACTGGCTTACCACCAACCTGACGGGGTTTGTACTTGTACTTAAGTGCAGCCTTTTTCGCGGCACTTTCAAACATTGACGAAGTACTTGCCATCACTTCAGGGTTAGTTACTGTGCCACTCGAAGTTACCGTATAACGCAAATCAACCGAACCACACAAACCTCGTTCTGCCGCACGTCGTGGGTAGATCGGAGGAGGACGGAAGATTGGCAAATATTCCCCATCATTGGAGTTGAACCCTTTAAGATCACGATTAATACCAACTTTCACCGCGCCAAGCGCAAAGTTGGAATTAATATCAAGCCGATCAGCCACAACCTGCACGTCAGGCACATCGGGCTGCTGCTCTACTTCGTCCGGGCGCTGAGGCTTAGGCGTGATAGTTTGAACTTCTTCGTTCTTAGGATTGAATTTAAAGTCTGGCAATTTCAGATCCTGAGACTCTACCAATTCAGGCTCCTCCATCTTAATCAAGGCATACATACCTACGATTAGACCAAGCGTCACGAATACTGCGATCACTAGGGATTGAATAGATCTAAACATGATTACTACTCCGATTTAGTCGCGACAGTGGGAAGTTGAATGCCAGCTTCTTTAAGCGCGTCAACAACTTTCATGACGGTCTCGGCATTGGACTCAATATCCGCTTGCACAATCACTTCCCCATCAGGGGTCTCTGCTCGCAAACGGGCCACGTTGGCTTTGATAGCGCGCGGATCAATTACCCGTCGATCAAGCCATATATCATTGTTTTCATCGATAGCAAGAAGGATAGATGCCTTCGGATGCTTAACAGCATTAACCGCTTCAGGCTTAGTAACTTTAGCGCCGCTCTCTTTAATAAAGCTAGCGGTAACGATGAAGAAAATGAGCATAATGAAGACAACGTCCAACATCGGCGTAATGTCGATTTTGGCGTCTTCCTCTTGTCTATTTCTAAGTGCTCGTCTCATTTAATGTTCTCCCAACTTAGGGGGTTAATTCTTGGCTGATAACTACTGAGCTACGGGTCTAATGATCCAAGGTCAGGTTTTCATTCAACTTTTCTCGTTCTTGTTCAGCCTTACGCTGCAACCAAAAACTTAAGAACAAGCCGGATAAAGCCGCCACCATTCCAGCCATAGTTGGAACAGTCGCACGCGAAACACCGCCTGCCATCGCACGAGCGTTACTAGTGCCGTTGATCGCCATGACTTGGAAAACCTCAATCATGCCAGTTACAGTACCGAGCAACCCAAATAGCGGAGCCAATGCAACGCAAGCTTGGATCATCGATAAATTTTCACGCAACTTACTAGCGACACGGGACACCAGCTCTTCACGAACTTGGTGAGCCGCCCAAGACTTACGTTCGGTACGCGACTCCCACTCTTCAATCGCCGACTTAACAGCCGAACGATGAGCACCGCGTATATAAAATATGCGCTCAATAATCATGAACCACATAATAATGAGTAATCCAGCGATCAGATATAAAACCGGTCCGCCCAGCTCCATAAAATCTCGAATGTACTCAAAGATGACTAAAATAAACTCTGGCATCTTGTGAAACCTCTATTGTTACTGACAGTCTCTTATTTCGTTAAGTTCGCTGGCCACAATTGTCCAGCGAACTTAACCCGAGACCAAAAGCGCTTAGCTTTCGATCTGACGAGCAACCATACCAGCTGACTGCTCTTCGAGGATTTCCTCAACACGCTTCGCTTTTGACGCAGCGGCGGTATGCAAGAGAACGATCGGAATTGCTACTACTAGACCACATACTGTGGTTACCAGCGCTTGAGAAATACCGCCAGCCATAAGCTTTGGATCTCCCGCACCGAACAAAGTAATTGATTGGAACGTCTCAATCATACCGAGCACCGTACCGAGTAGACCCGCTAGTGGTGCTACTACTGAAACGATCTTCAAGAACATCAACCAAGATGTCAGTTTCGGCGTTTCCTTCATAATCGCCTCAGACAACCTCAGCTCCATCGCCTCGGTATCTTTAGTTGGATTATCAGTAACCGCTTTCAATACACGACCAAGTGGGTTCTTCGTTGAAGGCGAGCCAGGATTCTTAGCTTGCTTGTTAACGGAAGCCGCAACACCAAACAACGTCACAATCTTGTAAATAGCGATTAACGCGGCGAATAAACCAACACCTAAAATGATGTAACCAACTGGTCCACCTTGGTCAATTCGCTCTCTCAGACTTGGACTCTCAACTGCCGCATCAAGTAAGCGACCTTGTGTTGGATCCAACGCGAAATTAACCGTACCACCTGAACCAGCTGCTCCGAACAAATCACCAGCTTGACTCAAATATCGACCGTCTGGTTGACGCGGCAATTCAGCCACACCACCTTTACCGTAGGTTAGGAAGTTACCATCACCAATCAAGTTAAACACACCAACTCGAACCACATCTTGGTCAGTACGCGCGCCAGAAGCAGTTGCTACAGAGGCACTAAACTTGGCTACTTTACCTTGCTGCACAAGCTCGTTAAAAAGCTCACGCCACACTGACTCAACCTCACCAGCCGTCACAAGCTGATTCGCTTGATTCGATACTTTCTTGGAAATTTCGTCAAAATTAGCACCACGACCTGGGTACTGAGCCGACACGATAGAAGTGTCGAAACGGGCTTCTGCCTCACCAACTACCTGCTGTACGGCACCAAATAAATCTTTCAGATTACCGAGTGCAGCTTGGCGAGCGGTACGAATCGTATTCAACTCTTCGTTATTTGCGGCGTATTGGTTTTCAAGCGCTTCACTGCGCGCATCCAATGTCGCACGCTGTGCTTTTAGATTTGCCAGAATGGCAGCTTTACCGCCGCCAGCTGAACGAAATCGATTCTCTAAATCAGTCGCTGCTTTGCTTTTTTGCAAACTGCCACTTTTAACATCAGATAGAAGTTGGTCGACAGTTTGAGCTTGAACTGGGGCGAAGGCGAACGTTGCTGTAATAGCAATAGCTGTTAATAAACGCTTCATGATTACGCACCCTCCGGAGCATTGATAGGCAGACTTAGCAGTTCAGGCGCAGTCGTTTTAGCCGCGACCTTGATTGCTTTTCGGATATTTCGATTGTCGCTGGCAGGCAGCGGCTTCCAAGTATTATTCACTGAATCCCACATCCCAGAATTTTTCTGATCGGTAGTTTGGTAATAAAGCGCAATGCGACCGATACGGAGCATATCAACTTCTACTTCGGTGCCACCAATACTCTGAGTTGCTTTATAAGCTTCAGAGGTTGTGCCGTATTCGAGCTCAACATTATAGATATCCATAATACTGCGGTAGCGACTAGAGGTTGTGGCATCAGGGTTCTTCATCAAATCTTTCAATTGAATGATGCTCTTAACACGCTCTTCTTTATGAAAAGGCAAATCTGCTTTCACAAACGCTTCCAAAGCGGCCAACATTTTGCTCAAAACTGGCGCCATTTGCGGGTCCAAATCTTTCGCTTTGTCTATTGACTGAACGATTTCGCGCTTTGCAACGCCTTGTGCTTGGAGCTGTTCTTCCAACTGGGCGTTATACACTTTCAAGCCTTCAACCAACTTGAGCTCTCGTGCAAACTCTTGATCAACCGAAGAGCCTCCAGATGACTGCGCCACGGCGGTGGTCACAGCGGCCGCGCCGATGACAACCACTGCCAACGCCTGACCGATCCAATTCAACACAGATTTTTTCATTTTAGATTTAACCTCTTGTAATGAAATCTATTTAGCTAGATTCAATAGTTGCCGACCGTTAAGTCGACTTGTTTAAATTTGAAGCTGACCCAAAACCATTACAGCCTTGTTGCGCCAACACTTCAAATTGAAATTTATGGGTCACCACCGATGCACTACAGCGAAAAACGCGTAAGCCCACCCCTCTTTCAAAGTAACACCTTCGAGAAACCCTCTGTAGCTTGCAACATTTAAGCCAAGAACGAAAGTTTACAACTCGTAATGAAACAAGCCAACAGGCCGCAACCAAAAAACTAAGCACTTTAGGGGAAGATAGTATGAAGGAACTCGCGTGTATGGACTAAATTGCTTTAGTGTTGACGCCGTACAAATCGAAACAGTGAAAGCAGCCTATATACAATAGCTACATATGGGGCACCATTCAATTTCGTATCAAAGCCGGCAAACCAACATTAAACGCAAATAACCAATCAATCTCACACCATTCACATTACAGCTTCTAGCTAGCGGCCCGCAACCCAACAAATGCCTAAACGGTAATATGTTGTATCGTTTGTCGGACTACCCAAAACGCTAAACAAACTGCGTTGCAGTAGTGTGACCATGCACCATTGCATGGGCGAGGCAAACATCTTCTCCTAAGGCTGACCCTCTTGCACTGTTTCTAAACTTACCCGAATTAACCGAACTATTTAAAAAAACAAGTGAGTTAAAAAAACAAGTGAGTTAAAAAAACAAGCGAGCCTGTTTATTTTGTAATTGCCGCTCTGTCTTTAGCAGAACTTCTCGACGCCAAGTCTATAACGGATTAACGCATCACGCCAACCCTTTTCAAACTCTCAACGCTTGTGCACCCTTTAATGCACCTACCTCAATAACACTTAAATCTGATTGTGTGCGGTCAAAAGCCACCACCAAAAGCTCGGTGGCAATCGATCCTGCACTACCAAATCAAGCGCAAGGCTGATGAGTTTAACAGCCACAATCTATGACGTCACTGATCAATTACACTTATTTCACTTGGTGAGTTTTTTTAGCTACTAATTCTCAATATGATTTACAAAGTGTCCAGCAGTATTATTCAAAATGCGCCGACGCTGCCTTCAATCGCTGCAATGTCTCCGCCCGCCCCAGCAAACTAAGCGTCGCATCGATCGACGGCGAATTGGTTGCACCGGTCACCGCAATTCGAACTGGCTGCGCGACCTTGGCGAAACCAACTTCGTGCTGATCAACGGTTTGCTGCACGCAAGCTTGAATCTCTTCAGCATGCCAATCTGTCAACGCTTCTAGCTTAGCAATCAAACTCGACAGCAGTGCTTGCGAACCGGGCTTAATCCATTTTTTAACCGCAGCGGCATCATACTCAGTGACCGCGCAGAAGAAGAAGCGACTCTGCTCGACTACGTCGATCAAGGTTTTACAACGCTCCTTAATTAAGCCCAACACCGCATAACTATGCTCACCATGCTCAACATCAATACCCGCTTGCGCAAAATGCCAAGCCGACGCGGTTAACAACTCAGCAGGGGTCAGCAACTTGATTTTCTCTTGATTTACCCATAACAGCTTATCGCCATTAAAGGTCGAAGGTGCACGACTAACATCCTCGATCCGAAAATACTCAAGCAACTCCTCTGGAGTAAATATCTCTTGATCGCCATGCGACCAACCAAGCCGAACCAAGTAGTTCAAAAGCGCTTCAGGCAAAAAACCATCATCGCGATACTGCATGACACTCACCGCACCATGCCGTTTAGATAATCGACCACCATCTTCACCCAAGATCATCGGCACGTGACCGTACAACGGCAACGCTGCACCGAGCGCCTCCAAGATATTAATTTGACGAGGGGTATTATTAATATGGTCATCGCCGCGAATAACGTGCGTGATCCCCATATCCATATCATCGACTACAACCGTGAGGTTATAAGTAGGAACACCATCTGGGCGCGCGATTACCAAGTCATCCAGCTCTTGATTAGAAATCACGATGTTGCCTTTTACTAAATCGCGGATAACCACATCACCATCAAGCGGATTCTTAAAGCGCACCACCGTCTCAGCGGACTCTAACAAACCAAGCTCACGACAACGGCCATCGTATTTAGCTTTTTTGCCGGCAGCCTTCTGCGCTTCACGCATCTCGTCTAGGCGCTCTCGACTACACTCACAATGATAGGCATGACCCGACTCAAGCAACTGGTCAATAACCTCCTTGTATCGATCGAAGCGCTGAGTCTGATAATAGGGACCTTCGTCATAATCCAACCCCAACCACTGCATTCCATCGAGAATTGCTTGCACCGATTCCTGCGTGGAACGCTCTAGGTCGGTATCTTCAATCCGCAACACAAATCGACCTTTGTGCTGCCGTGCGTGCAACCATGAATACAGCGCAGTTCGTGCACCACCAATGTGTAAGTAGCCAGTAGGGCTTGGGGGAAATCGAGTGACGGTCATAATAAAGATCCTTAAATAATGTACGGGCGAATTGTAGTATAATTTCAGCGATCATAATTAGCCGAATTCGCATTATGCCGCGCCTATTTGTAAATAATTTAACCGTCATCGACTGCTCAGTATTGGATCCAAAACGTGGGCTCATTGGCGCTAGCTGGGAGGTTGACGTTGAACTGCACGGCAAGCTCGATGCGCAAAGCATGGTATTCGACTTCGCAAAAGTTAAGAAAGCAATCAAGCAGTTAATTGACGCCGAAGTTGACCACAAGCTATTAGTGCCACTGAATTACCAGCAATTGAGCATAGATGGTCAGCTGAGCGACGACGACACCGGCACACTCGCACTCAGCTTCACTACCAACGACGACTTAAGCATTAAACACTCATCCCCGGCCAGTGCAATTTGCGCCATCGCTACTGCGCGGGTCAGCCGCAAGCGAGTTGAAAAGTACTTAAAGGCTCGCTTACAAGAAATTCTGCCGAGCAACGTAGAAAAGATCCAGATTAAGCTTCGTAAAGAGTCGCGGGCTGGCAGCTATTACACCTATAGCCACGGCCTTAAAAAGCATGACGGCAATTGTCAACGAATCGCCCACGGACATCGCTCGACCATTCGTATCTGGAAAAACGGCAAGCGTAAACGCGGGCTCGAAAAAGCCTTAGCTTCTCGATGGCAAGACATATACCTCGGCTCGAACGCAGATATTGTCAGCTACCAACATGACGATATAAGCTTTAGATATCAAGCACCGCAAGGTGTATTTGAGATTAGCTTACCGGCAGATCGAGTGCATATCATGCACTGCGATTCAACTGTTGAGTGCATCGCTGAGCATATTGTCGAATTGCTAAACGAAGCCTCACCTAACGCACACTTTAAAGTACAGGCGTTTGAGGGCGTTGGGAAAGGCGCTATAGCAGAAAGCTTGCCCGCGATACCTTAGACCACAAAGCCAACGCGCCACAGCCGACTTAATCAATACCTAGTTAATAGAAGCGCGTGAAACTTAGTGCATCTAGATTTCACGCGTCTTGCGAAACTCAACGTCAGGCCAGCGCTCTATCGTAAGCTGCAGATTCACCATATTGGGCGCAACATAGGTCAAACTATCGGCACCATCACGCGCGACGTTCGATTCATTTTTGCGCAGAAACTCTTCTTCCATTTTAGCGTCTGGAAAATGTAACCAGCGCGCGGTCGCCACTGGCACCGCGTCAAATGCGCACTCAACGTTATACTCAGCCTTTAAACGGTGCGCCACTACATCAAACTGTAGAATCCCCACCGCGCCAAGAATCATGTCGTTATTGTTGAGCGGCCGAAACACCTGCGTCGCCCCTTCTTCACTTAACTGAATCAAGCCCTTTTGTAAGGCTTTGGCACGCAACGGGTCGCGCAGACGGACGCGCCGAAATAGCTCAGGAGCAAAGTTTGGAATACCAGTGAACTTTAATTCTTCACCTTCGGTAAAGGTGTCACCGATCTGAATTGTGCCGTGGTTATGCACTCCCAAAATATCGCCCGCATACGCTTCTTCAATCTGGTCTCGACGCGAGGCCATAAAGGTACTGGCATTATTGATTGCCATGTCTCGCTTCAAGCGTACATGCCGTAGCTTCTTACCCTTCTCAAAATGCCCTGACGTAATGCGCATAAACGCAATTCGGTCGTGGTGCGACGGGTCCATATTGGCTTGTATCTTGAATACAAAACCTGAAAAACTCTCTTCTGCCGAACTCACCTCGCGAGTCTGCGCCGCGCGACCTTGCGGTGGCGGGGCATAGCGAGCAAAGTTTTCCATCAACTCATCAATACCTAGATTGTTAATTGCAGAGCCAAAAAACACCGGCGTCAATTCTCCGCTCAGATAAAACTCTAAATCGAATTCGTTACTAGCGCCCTGCACCAATTCTAATTCGTCACGCAGTTCGGCCGCATAACCGCCCAACGCCGCATCTGCCTCGGCACTGTGCAAACCATCAATAAAGGTATCTTTCTCCTTATCATTACCGGGTCGGCCGGCAAACAAATGGATCGTGTCATCATAGATCCGATAGACACCACGAAACAGTTTTCCAGTGCCAACCGGCCACGTCATTGGTGCACACAGAATATCGAGAACCGACTCAACTTCATCCATTACCTCGATCGGGTCGCGCCCTTCTCGATCCATTTTATTAACGAAGGTCATAATCGGCGTCGTACGCAATCGACACACATCCATCAATTTAATCGTGCGCTCTTCAACACCCTTGGCAATATCAATGACCATTAGCGCCGAGTCGACTGCCGTTAACGTGCGATACGTATCCTCAGAAAAGTCCGCGTGACCGGGCGTATCGAGCAGATTAATCATCTTCCCGCCATACTCGAACTGCATCACTGACGAGGTTACCGATATACCACGCTGTTTCTCTAGCTCCATCCAATCGGAGGTGGCGTGTCGACCACTCTTTCGAGCTTTGACGTTACCAGCCATCTGGATTGCGCCACCAGACAGTAGTAGCCGTTCAGTTAAGGTTGTTTTACCCGCATCCGGATGCGAAATAATAGCAAAGGTGCGGCGCTTGGCGACTTCGGATGACAAACTCATAGTGAAGGCTTCTTAGTAGTAGCAAAGCGCGGATTATAGCGAAACGGATCAACCCACCCCATGCTTTTTAAGCACTTCGGAGGTTTTCTTGAAAATACCGTAAAAGTGGGGTCAAGGCGTACGCTTAACGCGCTGCCCTCGAATATTCAATATCACGGCATCGCGCTGAATCTCTTCGACCATGACACCCGGTTGCGCGAACTCTTTTTCACGCACCACCTTGCCTTCTATCATGACAAACCGCTGAGCCGGCTCATCCGAGAACGACACCACATCAATCGGTATTACAATATTTACATCGACTGGCAGCGATTCGTCAGTCGATGCAGCAACGGATAAGCGACCATTCAACTCGGATTGCTCTGAATTAACACTATTGTGATTAGACCGCCATTGCGCCACAACCAACAGCAACAACACAACCAGCAACGCACAAATTACACAAAGCAAAATGAGCGGCAGCCGCGAACTCTCTTGCGGAGGTGGCATATCAGACAAAGTCGGAAGACTGTTCAGCTTGCGCTCTTGCTCGGACTTTTTTAACGCATCAAGTATGGTTGACATAACAATTACCTACCACGCGCGAGGCCGTAATACCGGCGTAGTCTCAGGCGCAATCAATTCGTTCATTAACGTATAGGTTTCATCACCGACTTTACTGTCTGCCACAATACCAAATCGAGATTGCAACGCGAAGACCTTCTGCGCCAAATCCAGATCAAATTTAGTCGAACCAACATCACTTAACAGCGGCATGCTAGCGACACTTAGAGCTTGATTTAGATGCGCTCGTAGAACCGGCATTTGTTGTGACTCATCGCCTTGCTGAAACAAACGGCTGCCGACCGGGCCCGGTCGCCACAAAACCGTGGCATCTCGCGCCCAGCGCGCAGCCAACTCACTGACCTCAACCGAATGAACATTTTCACCAACTAGTACACGGGCTACATCATCTTCCATATCGAACACGATGATCCGATGCAGTTGCCCGCGCTGCTCCAACACTAAAACAGCAGGACGATTTAAACGCAGCAATTGCGACCAACTGTTGGCGCTCACACACGCCACCCCAACCTGCTTTAACTCTTCGCACGGAGACTTAATAAGCTGCTCGGGTAAATCTACGTCCCAGGCTAAGGCGAGACTTCTGAGCGCCAAGATCCGACCGGTAACATCTGCCGAGGTATCAAGCACCGCGCCAAACTCAGAATCAATGTCATAGCTCGGCCGCCGCGGAGCCGCAGGTAACAAATTGTTGATCGGCGGATTACTCGCCTGACCGATAAGCGGATCATCTTGCGAGTCAGCATCCGACGGGCTATCCAAAAACTCGTCAGCAATCTGCACCGAGCCAGGTGCAATTTGATCAGACTTAATAATCGTAGTTAAGGCCGGTTGATTTGCCACCTCAGTTGAAACAGAAGACGATGCAGCCGTCGACTGCTTGCCATCAACTAACTCCGAAGACTCCGACACAGCCGGCAATCCTGATACAGCTTGACCAGCAGACTCATTCACATCCTGATTACTTGGCGCGAAATACCACCAGAGCAGCACATTCAGCAAGACCACAGCAACCGCCAAACCCCACCAGCGATTCGCATTCAAATGACCAGTCACCGCTGAGCCAACTGAGTCCGAATCGAGAAAGACCTCTTTCGCTGCGGCCTTAACGCACTTTGAATCTACCATCGCCTGAGTTTTGGCGTATGCGGCTAACAAAGCATGGTCAGCCAACACATTGATTTTGCGCGGAATACCACCACTCAAACTATATAACTTATTCAGCGCTTGACGGCTAAACAGCGGCTGCTTACAACTGGCTACCGCCAAACGGAAATTCACATAATCACCGATCTCAGCACGATCCAGCGAGCCCAAGTGGTAGCGCGCGGTAACCCGTTGCGCTAGTTGACGTAGATCATTGCGAGTCAATACCTGATTGAGCTCTGGCTGGCCAATTAGAATAATTTGCAGCAGCTTACTTTTAGTGGTCTCCAGATTGGTCAAGAGGCGGATTTGCTCGAGCACGTTTCGACTCAACAATTGAGCTTCGTCAATGATCAACACCGTGTGTCGGTTGTCGGCGAAGGTCGCCAGCAAGTGCGCGTTTATCTGATCCAACAAGCGCTTTTGCGTAGCCGACTCTTGATAATCGATTTTGAGCTCATCACAGATAGTCTGCAATAACTCCTGCTCGTTAATATTGGCATTCAGTATTAACGCGACATCGACATTCTCTGGCAGATCAGTCAACAAATTGCGACATAGCGTAGTTTTACCCGTCCCTACTTCACCAGTGAGCACGATAAAACATCCACCTTGCGACAAGCCGTAAGTTAGATGTGCCATCGCCTCTTTATGGCGATTACTCATGTAAAGATAGTGCGGGTCAGGGGCGATAGAAAATGGTCGCTCGGTTAACCCAAAATACGTTAAGTACACTGGTAGCCTCGATTACGTCAAATCAAATTTTGAATGCACGCGGACTCACACAACACAACTAATTACAGATGCATTACTAAAGCACACGCGCCTCAAAGGTCGCTAACTAATTAGGGTGTCGACTGACGAACTCGGTTGGAAGACTCAACCAATCGACTAAACAAGCCCTCACCACGTCCGCCCATGATGTGGCCGATTTCCTGCAGTGAATTTATCTCTGCAGATCGTCGCAACAGGGTGTCTGGCGTGGTGTCAATCGGAGCATCATACGCTACCGTTGCCAGCAACTTCGACATCATTGCTTGATCTTTATGTGCGCTCAACTTAGCCGACAGCGTTTTAGCTCCTCGAATCGATAAGCCGCCTACGGCATCCAGATTGTCGTACAAATCTTCCACCGAGCCAAATTCATTGAGCAAGGCTGTGGCGGTTTTCGGACCGATTCCCGGCACACCCGGAATATTATCAACAGCATCCCCACATAGCCCCAAATAATCCTGAATTAAATGTGGTGGTACTCCAAACTTATCTACCACTCCGGCTGAGTTGAGCTGAATATTGCGCGCGAAGTCCCACCAAAAATCATCGCCATGCAGAAGCTGGGCTAGATCTTTGTCACCACTTACAATGGCGTTGCGGTAGCCGTGACTACGCATTGCTGCCGACCATGTCGCGATCAAATCGTCGGCCTCATAGCGATCATGACCAATACAATGAAACCCAGCGGCTTGAGCCATTCTTTTACAATACTTGAATTGATTTTTGAGGTCTTCCGGGGGTAACTCCCGGTTCATTTTGTATTGTGGATAGATATCATTCCTAAACGACTGAGTGAGGTTTTCATCGAAGGCAATACCCACATGAGCCGCCTGACTTCTCTCGGCAAACTCAGTTAAAAAACGACCAAACCCATAAATCGCATTCACCGGCTGGCCATTTTCACCACGCATAGAATCCGGAACGGAAAACCATGCTCGGAAGATATATATGCTGGCATCAATTAAGTACACCGTTGGCTTCGACCCGTTTTGCATACCGCCTACCCCTGCTTAACGCGAATCAAATGGATGCGCCGCGAATCAGAGTGAATCACCTCAAAGTTAAACTTATCGATCTCCACACTTTCACCACGCATTGGCACATGCCCGATAGTCTGGCTAACCAAACCGCCGATGGTGTCTGAATTAGCTTCACTCAAATAACACTGGAAATGTTCGTTGAACTCACTGATTGGCAATACCGCCTTAACAATCACTTCGCCGTCTTCGAGTGTACGAATCAGACTTTCATCATCTTCCACATCATGCTCGTCCTCAATATTTCCAACGATTTGTTCGAGCACGTCTTCAATGGTCACCAAACCAGCAATAGCGCCAAACTCGTCGACAACAATCGCCATATGGTTGCGGTTTTCGCGAAATTCACTAAGCAACACATTCAAGCGTTTGCTCTCAGGAATAAACACCACCGGCCGAGTGAGGTCGCGCAGATTAAACCGTTGCTTATTATCATCATCGAAAAAGTGCAGTAGATCTTTGGCCAGCAAAATGCCAACGATCATATCCTTTTCATTATCTACCACAGGAAATCGCGAGTGCCCACTGTCGACCATGACATCCAAACATTGGTCAAGAGCATGCTCTCGTTCAACAAAAGCCATATTGCTACGCGGCACCATAATGTCACGCACTTTCAGGTCCGACACATACATAACGCGCTGCATCATGTCATAGGCATCACGGGCAACAATGCCGTCTTCTTCAGCTTGGCGAAGGTTTTCCAGCACATCTTCGCGGGTTTCAGCACGCTGTTGAGGCAATAGACCCCACAACTTATTTTTAAGCAACTGAGTAAATTTCGACGGAGGTTTTTCGGGAGCGTTCATGCAGTAACAAGAGGGTTAATTTCAATGACAAAAATAGGTGATTATTGGTATGGATTCGCGATCTGACTGCGTTCCAAAATCGTAGCTTCTAAGGATTCCATTTGGTGTGCGCTTTGATCGTCCAAATGATCAAAACCGCAAAGGTGCAATATACCGTGAGTCACCATGTGCGCATAATGATCAGAGAGTGACTTTTGTTGTTGTTGCGCTTCGTGAACTAATACCGCATGACAGATCACCACGTCACCTAAAATAGGCAATTCCAGATCGGCCATCGCTGGCGCAAAAGAGTCGTCGTCTGAGGCAAACGGAAAAGACAATACATTCGTCGGCTTATCCATTCCTCGATAACTAAGATTCAGCATCTGAGACTCAGCGGACTCACACACTCTGATAGTCATCTCAGTGGGCGTATCACGCACAGCTTGATAAGCCAAATTAGCCCACTCTGACAATTGATCGACTGTCGGCAGCTCGTTCTCAGAGTTGACCACTGTAGTAGCTTCAGAGCCGTCATCGTTATACGCTTCAAGCGCGAATTGCACATCAACCGACAACACTGGCAAATCCACTAAACTAATCGTTGCGCTCATGTTTCTCATAAGCTTGCACAATGCGCTGCACTAATGGATGCCGCACAATATCTTTACCGGTGAATTTATTAACGCTAATACCTTTAACATCACGCAGAATCGTCAGCGCATGCTTCAGACCAGAGTACGTGCCTTTTGGTAAGTCTACTTGCGACAAATCACCGGTAAGAACAACCTTGGAACCATAACCGGTGCGGGTCAGCAGCATTTTCATTTGTGCAATGGTGGTATTCTGAGCTTCGTCCATTATCACAAAGGCGTCGGATAAAGTACGTCCGCGCATATAGGCCAACGGTGCCAACTCGATGATCTTTTGATCGATAAGTCGCGCAACGCGTTCGACGCCTAATAGTTCGTATAAAGCGTCATATAAGGGTCGCAAATAGGGGTCGATTTTTTGACCGATATCGCCCGGCAAGAACCCGAGATTCTCACCAGCCTCAATCACTGGTCGCACCAACACGATGCGTTTTACTTCTTCATTGACTAACGCTTCTACCGCCTTGGCCACGGCCAAATAGGTTTTACCGGTTCCGGCAGGGCCAATACCGAACACCACATCATGCTTATCGATCGACAACATGTATTCGCTTTGCGCGTTAGATTTGGCCACCACAGGTTTAAGCGGGGCGGACACACGCGCAAATTCAACATCGCGCTCTGACGGCTCTGACATATTATTGATCACTTGATAAACTTTGGACTCTTCCAAACCAGCGCTCCCGGCTTTGCCAGCCGTTAGTTGATATAGCTTTTGAATGACTCGTTGCGCAACCTCGACGTGGCCCAACTTACCTTGCAGCACAAAGTCCGAACCTTGTTGGTAACAGCGCACTAACAATTCGTCTTCGATAATTTTGATGTTGCGGTGACATTCACCGCAGAGAATGGATAATCGTGCGTTGTCGACAGGTGACTCTTTAGAGCCGAGAGAGAGCGTCTTAGCAGGCAGTGCTTGATTCAATGAAATAGACCTCTCGTACAAGGACAGCTGGTACGTCTAATCATGAATGCAGCTTGCCTCGCATAGAATGTCGACGAAGATGATTTTTCTGCATACTCGATTTATAGAACAAGCGTCCAAAGAAAACAAGCGTAATTTTGTTAAGAATTCGAGTCACACCAACGCAACTCGAATAAACCTAACTGTCCACCATTACCGCACGCAGTGAGTTTGGCAATGCTTCGGTTATCCGGACATCGACAAATTGACCGATTAAATTCTGGTCTCCATCGAAATTCACCACGCGGTTATTCTCGGTGCGACCGGATATTTGCTGAGGATCTTTTCGCGCCGGACGGTCAACTAATACGGTTTGTACCGTACCGACCATGTTTCGGCTTATATCCGCCGCCATTTCTATGATGCGTTTTTGCAAACGTTGTAAGCGCGCTTGCTTGACCTCCATCGGCACGTCATCAGCCAAATCTGATGCTGGCGTACCGGGGCGCGGACTGTAAATAAAGCTAAACGAAGTGTCATAACCGATAGTTTCGATCAGCGACATCGTGGCCTCGAAGTCCTCATCGGTTTCACCTGGAAAGCCAATAATAAAATCGGATGACAAGCTTATTGTGGGGCGTATCTTGCGGATTTTTTCGATAATACGCACATAGTCTTCGGCCTTATAACGACGCTTCATCGCCGCTAAAATGCTGTCAGAGCCAGACTGCACCGGTAAGTGCAAATGATTCACTAGTTTTGGCACATCGGCATACACATTTATTAGACTGTCCGAAAACTCCAATGGATGCGAAGTGGTATAACGAATACGGCCAATACCATCAATTTCCGACACATAACGAATCAATAAGGCTAAATCGGCCATTGAGCCATCATGCATCGGCCCCCAGTATGCATTGACGTTCTGGCCCAATAAGGTGATTTCGCGAACCCCTTGTTGCGCCAGCGAATACACCTCAGCCAACACATCATCGAACGGGCGCGAGAACTCTTCTCCACGGGTATACGGCACCACGCAAAACGAACAGTACTTGCTGCAGCCTTCCATAATTGACACAAATGCCGTAACGCCTTCAACCTTGGGAGCCGGTAGTTTGTCGAACTTCTCAATCTCTGGGAACGTAATATCGACGTTAGATTCTTTAGTACTACGCACGGAGTCATACATTTGCGGCAGACGATGCAAGGTTTGTGGCCCAAACACCATGTCTACATAAGGCGCGCGCTTCATGATGCTTTCACCTTCTTGTGAGGCCACGCAACCACCTACTCCAATTACTAAGTCCGGATTAGTGTTTTTGAGGTTTTTCCATCGGCCTAGCTGCGAGAACACTTTCTCTTGGGCTTTTTCACGCACCGAGCAAGTATTGAGCAGAATAATATCCGCCTCGGTTTCATCCGTCGTCGCCTCAACGCCATGTGATGCATTGAGCGAATCCAACATCCGATTGGAGTCGTACTCGTTCATCTGACACCCAAAGGTCTTGATGAACACCTTTTTAGCTGGCGCATCGGAACGTTCGGTAGATTCTACTTTAAGCGCGTTTGTATCTAAATCAGTCATGAGTAGCGAAGAATAGCATTGCAATTGAGGGCGCGTATTTTACCTGTAATTGCGGAGTTTCCAAATCCAACCATGCAATAAATCGCTTATTTTTTGAGCAAACGCAGATAATTTGGTTTTAACACAAAAAAGCCAGCAATAAGCTGGCTTTTTTAACTGTGACTTGAAGCCAGAGCTAATTATTAATTTTCAGGGCCACATCACCCAGAATCTGCCAACCAAGTTGCACTGCAGGAAAATCGCCAACCTTGACCAATGCTTTTTTAGCTTGAATCACCGCATCGCCGATAGTCATACCTTCTGTGTACAAACGCTTATTCAGCTCGATACCCAACGCTCGCTCACCGGTCGAACTGGTCAACGTGGACGCACCAAGTACCGTAGCGGCACCAACATCTTTAGTTAACAGAAACGCATCAGCCATGGTATTCCCACTGATATCAACGAAGTAAGTATTCCAACATCCCCATTGCGTCACCACTGTAGGCTTACCAACATTAGTGAGCCCCGCCACTTCAACCGCACGCATCATTGGCGGTGTTGTGTAAGACCAGCTTTGCTGAGACGAATGGCCAATATAAGAAACAACCGACACACCAGAATTAATCAAGTTGATTAATTTGTCATGCGCTTGCTGGTGACCGTCTACATCTGGAAACGCCCGAAAATCTGCACGAATACCATCTGACCAAGCCGACGGAATCGCATCAATAAGGTCTTGCGCGTCATCCGCAAACGACACGCCATTACCAACGTCTTGCTTATCAGTCGCAACCACGGTGCGGCCGATGTAGCCTTCGCGAGCTTCATACGCTTTGATTTTTGCGACAACGTTAGCGAGCTCTTGCTTAGTTCGCGCGGAAATACGACCGGTCGGAATATCCGGAACACCGTCATCATTTAAGTCACCGTAAGCCGCATCAGATGGAGTCTGAGTAATAGTCAACGCGCCACCTGGCGTAGTAACGTACTTGGTCGGCAATAGGCTAATTGAGTTGGAAATGAGCTTTTTATAATCAAGCGTATCACTACCAATCAACATCACCATTTTGGCTTGCATATTATTCGCGGCGTACGACACGTAATTCTCAATCGCATCCGCACCAACAATGTGGTTACCGTATTGCGCATAAACCTGGTCAACGTCTACCACCTTAACGGCATAGTCTTGCGCACGTAAATCAGCGAGTTCTTGCAATTCATCGCCAATCAAGCTTGGATGCGCAATCACTAGATAATCGACGATTCCAGATGAGATATCTTGGTAATCAGGAATGGCTTCGATTTCTGGCACTGTATAAGCGTCTTCCGCCACCACAATATAATCAGCGGCCACGCCGCCGGTACTGAATACCACACCGTCACCACGCGCTTCTACACCACGCTCTAAACGCTCTAATTCACCATTTTCCAACTTACGATAAACGCTCGCAGCATTGCCCACACCGACAACCATTGCTTGCTCGGTATCAAAATAACCTTCCAAATATCCGCTGCCCGACACATCAGTTGTGCGCGGATAAGTCACCGAAAATTTGTTCAAAGTAATACGGTCAAACGGCACGCCCGCTATCGATCGATACTTATAACGAAAAGCATTGTCACCAGACTGCACAGGCACATCTTCGATATCGAGCACGGTGGCGGTTGCGCCATCGAACTGTTGATCGCCAACCAAATTACCATTCACCAACACCTCAAAGTGATGATCATTGCCTTCTATATCAAAATCCAGCAAGCCGTACATCTCGACCGATACCTTTGCCGACGCACTACCACCAGCAACATTGTCTAAGGTGAAGTTGTAAGACGGCGTAGTAAAAAAGCTAAATGTCTGTCCAAAGTGAAATGGATCGGTGGCTGATGGAGCAGCAAAATCATAGGTGTTATTTTTCTCTACGATTTCAGTATGCAAATAACTCTGCGCCGGAACAATACGATCAACCACCCGAGTTATTGCCGACGGAATCGATTTAACCATGCCACGAGAGTCACCGCGCGCTACCAAGTGCAGCACGTACACCGACTCTTTAGAGTACAGGCTATCGGCCTGTTCAGCGTAAAACTCAATGGAGCCGCCAGGCCCAAAGGTGTTTTTACTACCCACTGACTGACCGACTACACGAACTTGTACCGGCTCTCCGTTTAACGTTAGCGCAATATTACGCACTGGCAAACCAGCCAGATCGGCTCCTTTGTCAAACAATTCCTGGTATTTGAGTCGGTGCATTCCCGATTCTGTCGTTACAATCTTGAATAACTCGGTTGCTGAAACTGTTGCTGCAAAACCTAACGCAGTGGCAGCAGTAAGCAATTGAATAAATAAACGTCTCATCACATTAGCTCCTAGTTACTCTGACTCAGCCGTTGATTCGACGCTTGGCTCATCTGCCAAGTCGTCGTACTCACCGCTGCGAAGTAAATCTTGTAT